>JBKJQX010000151.1:0-14547 GCA_046594875.1 Vicinamibacterales bacterium | reverse complement strand
AATCGCGGCTTGCGGGTCGGCGGCCGCGCCGGTGACCTTCACCTGGCCCGCGCTGTGCGCCTCGGCCGCAAGCGCCATCCGAATCTGGCGCGCGCCCTCCACCGCCTTCGGACGTTCCACCACGGTTACCTTCACCGTGATGCGTTCGCCGCCGCGGATGAACGCGAGTTCATACGTGCCGGTGTAGCCGGGCGGCGGCATCCACGCAAACTGTGGGCCCGTGAGTGAGGACCCCACCGGCAGCGGATGCAACTTGCCTTCCGCTACCAGGTAGCCCGCCTCCACATCCGTGCCCAGCCACAGTTCCATGCGGCTCAGTTCCGGCAACCGCACCGCAAACGACGCGGCGTCGCCCGCATGCATCGCGGCCCACGGCGCGGACAGGTTGTACCCGGTCCGGCCCCACACGCCGTCAGTCGCCGGCAGGTGGACGGCCAGTGAATCCGCCGTGCCCACCACCTGCGCCGGCGCCGAGCGCAGCGCCTCTTCACTGGCAGCGACTCCCGTCAGCGGCGCACCATTCTGCACAAGGAAGAACCGCGACCCGATGCCTTCATTGCGGCCCGCCGAGTCCGTCACGCTCCACGCGATCGTGTGCAGTCCGTTGGACAGGAGATTCGTGTTGAACGTGTAGGCCCCGATCGCTCCCCGCGCCGCATCCAGATTCCGGAACTTTGTCGGGTTGCTGGTGCGTGGTGCATTCGGCGTCAACACCGGCGTCACATTACCAAAGATGTTCGACACGTCGTCATTGCAGAACACTCCGCCCGGCGGCGGGTTGCCCACGGTGCCGCGGCACTGGTTGTACGCCACGGTCGAGACGGGCAACGAGTCGATATAAACGGTCATCGTCGATCCGTTGGTCGGGATGAGGATATCGGTCCCGTCTGGCACCGTGTTCAAGTCGGGAGTAATCGCCCACCCGAAGTTGTTGAAGAGGCCGCTGATCGTCTGGCCCTGACCCGGCGTGTCGATGGCGCCGAACGGCTTCGCGATCGTGTCGTTGGTCATGCTGAACGTGGTCGGCGTGGTGAAGCCCGGCCCCGGCACAAACGTCCGGCCCAGCAGCGTCTTGTTCGCGCTGGTGTCGGTGGCGACGATGTAGAGCGACAACGTGCCCTGGCCGCCGAACGCCAGGCTGTTGGGCACGTGCGGCAGCATCGGCGTCAGCATCAGATAGCCCCACCCGGCGCGTCCGTTTTGTGGATGCGTCGGGAACGCCGCAGCCACGTCGGGCCGAGCGCCGGCGAGGAAGGCGGCGTCGCCGATGTAGACCACGCTGTTGCCCAGCACGTTCTGGCAGTTGCCGGGCTCGAACGCGAGGCAGTTGCGATAAATCTGCACGGTGTTCACGCCGCCGTCATCAAGCGCCCAACCGGTGACGCCAATTGCGCCCTGCACGCCTGTGGCGTTTTGCGCCGGCGTGTCCACCTGGCCGAAGGCGGGCTGCGGCGAATTTGTCGTGAAGCTCCAGAATGCCGTGGCGGCGCCCTGCGCGTACGTCGTGTTGCCACCGTTGATGGCGCGCACCTGCCAGTAGTGTGTCGTCGACGGCGCCAATGTGACCGAGGCACTGGTCGCGGTTCCCACCGGCACCCAGCTCGCGTTGCACGCATTGTTGTTGCTGGTGTCGATGCAGTACTCGTAGCTGAGGGCGCCGGTGCTGGGGCTCCAGCTCAGCACGGGATTCATCGGCTGCGCCGCCGCCCCGTTGCCGGGAGTGGTCTTGTTGAAGGCGCCCGGGGTGACACTCGCGCCGCACTCAAACGCGGTCATGCGGACGACGACGGTATCTACGGACCAGCCGAACGTGCCGAACACACTGTCGGACCCCATTCGCCACCGCAGTTGGATGTTCTGATTCTGGGAGGCGACAGGCAGGTTCACGACCGTCGTGATGTAGCCTTCTGAAATGCCGCTCCAAACCTGTCGCACTGGGCTGTAGGCGCCCCCGCCAATCGACGTCATGTTGTAGCCGCCACTGACAAAGCTGCCGCCGGCCGTGGCGATGTCCTGGAACGCGCCGCCGGCAACGCCCGGTATGGCAATTTCGAGCACGCCGCCGTCCCACCCGGGTTCCATCTCGTACCAGTGCCGGAACGTCAAGGTCGCCGCGCCGGCCGGCATCGCGATGCTCGGGCTGACCAGGGCGCTGTGGCTGGCGGTTCCCAGGTCCATCGCATACGCGCGGTTGAGCTGGGTATCGGACTTGTTGGCGACCGTCGTCCAGGGATTCGATGTGCCTGAAATCGCAGCCGTCGTCCATCCTGCCGGCAAACCGGGCGCAGCGACGCCGTCGAAGTTCTGCGACATGATGACCGTCGGGCTTCCCACCTGGAAGGCGTATGTCAGGTTCTTGGACGGCCCACCGCTTTCCGTGATCGCCAGAGTGGCGGTCACGGTCGCACCACACGACGCGCTGACCGTGAACGTATACGACCGGCACGTGGCACCGCCGGCGCCGATCGTGCTGAAGTTCTGCGGTCCCGACGGCGATGTGACGCCACCGGTGGCCTGCAGCGTGCCGTTGACCGTACCGGTAGTAGTGGGGCCGGTATTGCCGATGCAAAGACTGACCGAGACGTTCTCGGTCGGATCCACGCGACCGTTCACGATGGATTCCCCAGTGAGAAACTGGCCGCTGGCCATTGTGCCCGGCAGATCGAACGCCTCGATGACCGTCCCGGTATTCGGGTTCACGACGCGAGCGCTCACGCCCATGCCACGCGTGGCGAAGCCAGCCCAAATGTCAGCGATGTCGGCAGCCGTGCCACCGCCGGCGTTCGCTGCCGCGATGATCGAGTCGCGGCCCTGGAGCAGCGTGGGGTTCCACGGATCGAGTTTCATGCCGTCGGTCACAAATTGCAGGATGCGCTGATTGCCCGTGGCCCAACCCAGCCGGTTGATGAAACGGGCGCGCACCTCAAACAACGCCATCGCCCACACTTCGCCAACGTTGTGCACCTCGAATGGATCGGACGAACCCGCGACCCCCACGGTGTAAGCACCGTCACCCAGATTGTCCTGCGCAAAGTCGATGTCGGCCAACGTCAGTGGGTTGTGTGGCTTTCCGTTGATCCCAAGATTCGTCTTCACCGCGTACGGGAAGCGGCGGATGCCGTAGTAGTAGTTGTCGGTGTACGCGCCGCTGAACATCAGGTTCGTCACCCAGCCGCCAGTCGAGTAGATCCCGTTTACGTCTTCACCGGCAGAGGACAGGAGCGCACGCGCGTAGAAGTCGGACCAGCCCTCGCCCATGCCTCTCGACATCGCCGCGACCAAGCCCGAGGCGTTGCCGTGCAGCCGATTCGACGTGCCGTGTGTCAACTCGTGCAGCAACACATCGTTGTCGAGGCCCGAGGTGCGATCCGGCGTGGGACCAGTGAACACGTACATCTGCATGCGACCGCGGCCGCCATCGGGTGGCGTCGAGAAGTTCGCGTTGTTTGTCCCTGAGGAGTCCTGCGCCTCAGCGCTGATCCGGTCGAGAGCGACACCTCCCCGACCGAAATTGTCGTTCTGGAAGTTGCCGGCGGCCTCGGTGAACCCGAGCAGGTACAAATCGTCGTGGTACTTGTTCGACCAATAAAACTGGTGGGTGATTTCGCCGAAGCGGTAATTGTTCGTGGCTGGCGAATCCACGGCAGGGTCGTAAGCGGCGTTGAATACCCTCGTCGCACCGGCGGCCACGGTCTCGATGCCGTTAGTGCCGTCGATATCAAGCCCGGCCTGCACGTTGTTGCCGTCAGTCCACCCATTCACACCGTTTGTGCCGTCGGTCATCCAACCGAGGTTGTTGAACGACAAGGCCCCTTCGTTGCCGATGAGCGCGATCGACGTACGCGCAATGAATGACGCCTGCGTTCCCGACCCTGGCAACATCGTGACGGGCGACATGGGCGCAGGACTGTCGTTGTTGTAGACGTTGTACGTGGCCGATTGCGTTTGGTAATTCGTGGCGTTCTTGCGGAACAACACGGTGCCGTCCTCGGCGTCGATCAACATCAGAAACACGTCCGGGTCGCCCCACAGTTCCATGGCCCACGCCAGCCGCGCAGCGCCATGCGTGACAGGGAAATACACGAGCCACGCGCGCGCATCGCCCGCCATCGTGCCTTTCGACACGGTGATGCTGCCGGGCCGACCGGGAGTTTCGGTCAACGCGTTCGCGTTCTGTGTCCATCCCACACTGCCGGCCCCACGCGCCACCGCCTGCGCGGCCGTGAAGCTTGATGTGGTCGCCAGAGTGCTGGTGTCGAAGACCGACGCGAGCGCGCCGGTGGTGCGCGCGAGCGCGCCATCAGCCGTGAAGCCGCCGCGCACCATGCCCTGCCACACGGGAATGCCGTTGATGGCCTGTTCGAGCTCCACCCACGCCATGTTGCCGGCGGGATTCACGTAGTCGGCCACCACGGTCAGGCTGTCCATCTCTGCAGCGGACACGCCATACGCGTCGGAGTATCTGGAGAGGAACGAGCGCATCGCGCCGACGCGATCCTGCCCCGGGCCGGTCAGGAAGCCGGAGCCGGGCTTGGCGCTCACCAACTCCAGCGTGCCAAGGGCCGCACTGGTGGTGACCTCCACGTCGCTCACGTCGGCCTGAAGCGCTGCAAGCCCTTCGGCGCGCACGGTCGATCGGAAGCTCCGGCTCGCAGCCGAGGTTGACGCGGCACGCGCCACATACCCGGCCGATGCGGCATCCCGCTCGGTCCTGATGTCGAAGTTCGGCAGGCTCGACGTGTCCGTCCGCTGCGCTCCGGTGTCGGCAAATAGCGCGACGGCCACCGCGGCAACGGTGACGACGCGCCACAGGAGGCGACGAGTGGCAGAGGGGCTCGTGGGTGTGTGGGTCATTGCAGGTTACTCTGGTGGAAGGTCACTTTCGTGCAATCAACAACGTCAGTCGGTAGTCTTCGGCGCGCACGCCGCCCGTGGCTGTGGGAGCAGGCGTCACGGCCTGGATGCTGATCTTCCAGCCGCCGTACGTGGTCTCTCGGGCGGTGTCGAGGCTGGTGTGAAGCGTGGCGGTGGCCGGCGCCAAATCCGGCGCGGCCAGCCGGATGCGCACGGCCGCATCACCGGCCCAGACGCACTGGACGCCGGTCGGGCACCTGGAATCTGCCACCACGGCCTCGAACGTCACGGTGAGGTCTGTGCCGGCGGCGCGCTTCGGGGCGCCGATCGCCAGCACCACCGTGCCCTCGGGCGGCGCGGGTTCCTGCTGAGCCCGCTGCGCAGGGGCCGACGAGCAGGCCGCCAACATCAGCGCGAGCGAAAGTGGGGCAACACACACGTGCATCGTTTGGAGCGCCAAGCATACCGCAGGACCCCAGTGCCGTGGACGTCTGGGACTCACACGAGGCATGAAGGGTTGAAGGCGCTTCATCAACAAAGAGTCGCCAAGAAAGATCCTTCATTCCTTCACGCCTCGTGTAGACCCCAAGGCCGCGGTGCTTACATCGGGCCCGCCAGGTACCCCGGCCGCGCGCGGACCGTGGCGTTGCGGTCCTTCACGCGCACGTCAATCCGATGCCAGCCTTCCCTGCTCACGCCGGTCGGGGTGTAGCTCAGCAGATACCGCTTGCGATATTCGTCGAGCAATCGCAGAAACGTCGCACCCACGTCTGTCGTGCTCTTGACCTCGAGCAGTTCGCCGCCCGTGGCGTCCGTGAGGTCGCGCAGGAAGGATTGCCGTGGCGCCGTGCCTGCGACCACCGCGTAGGTGACCACGTCGGCGCTGTGAGCCGTGGCCATGACCTTCTCGGCCGTCAACCAGCTCGCGGTATCCACGCCGTCGCTGAAGACCAGCAGCAGCGACCGGCCCACCTCCGAGGTGCCCAGCATCAGGCCCGCGAAGCAGCCGTCAATGAGCGCCGTGCGGCCGCCCCCGGCGGGTTGCGTCAGCGCCGCGCGCACGGCCTCGCGGTCCTGGGTCAGCCGCTGCGCCACCGTGACCGCAAAGCCAAAGGTCAGCAGCGCCGCGCCGTCGCGATCGGTCAGCGCATCAAGCAGACCGCGTCCGGCATTCTGCAAATCGGTGAGCCGGCTGCCGGTGACGCTGTCGGACAGATCGAGCGCCATCACCACGTTGAGCGGAAGGACGTCGGCGCTGATCAGCGTGACCTGCTGAAGGACGCCGTTGTCCCTCACTTCGAAGTCGGCGGCGCCAAGGCCCCGCACCGGCGTACCGTTCCGGGCCACGAGCACGTCCACACGCACGGCGTCGGCGCGGCTCACAAACACCGCCTGCTGCGCGTCGCCGGATGGCGACGCCGCAAGCGCGAACACGGCGACGAGAATCAGCACCAGCGGCTTCATTTTTGAACGTGCTCGGCGACGATGTGTCGCAACTGATCGACGAGGATGGCCACATCGAGCACAGCCGACAACTCGTAAGTCCACCAGGGGTCCTCGCGGCTGCCCTGCTCGGAAGGTGCTGCCATCAACCGTTCGAGCACCACATCCGCGCCGGTGCGATCGGCGCGTTGCCACGCGAGCTGGCCCAGAGCCAGATACGGCGACTGGGCATTGGGAAACAGCGCCTGCGCCCGCTGGAACGCCGCCTTCGCGTCGGCGGCGCGCCCGACGGCCTGTTGCTCGGCGCCCAGAAACAGCTCGCCGTAGTACCGATGCCGATCGCCGGTGAGCGTCAGCAGTGCCTGCCGCAGTTCCGCCACCGCCTGCGGATGGCGGCCGAGCAGACCGATCACGCGCCCCAGACGCATGCGTGCGATGGCCAGGCCGGGGTCGAGTTCGAGCGCGCGCCGGTAGAACAGTTCGGCCAGCTTCAATTCCTCGGCCGGCGACTCGACATGGGGACGAAACGCGCGCGTGCTGAGCGCCGGCAGCGCGGCCTGCACGGAAGGAGCGGCGTACGCCTCGTGCAGAACGCCGGAGTAGAGCTGCAGGTACGGGTCCTTCGGCAGAATCGTCCGCGCCTTGGTCAGATGCGGCACCAGAAAGCCGTATTCGCGGCGAAACTGCAGGTACGCCGACGTGGCCCGATACCACGCGGCCACCAGTGGATCTGCACCCGCCGCGGGTCGAACGCCGTCGAGTGCGGTCCGGCCAAACTCCCAGTGAATGGGCCGTGAGTCCCAGCCCGTGTCCTGGCCGTCCACCACACGCCGCGTGGTGGCGGCCATGTCTGCGCCTCTGGGCGGCGCGGCCGCTCCGGCCGGCGTGCGCGACAGCATCACCACGTCGGTGTGCAGGATCGCGGCGCGCTTCATGAAGCGAGTGACCTCGGCCTCGTCGAAGAATCCCCTTGGTCTGGCGCCACGGAGCGCAATCAGACTCGGGACGTCTTCGGCCCTGATCGTGCGCGGGCGGGACGTGGGCCTGGCCATCTCAGTTGGACGCAGGATGCGGCCGTCGCTCGTGTACTGGACCACGGCGCTGGAACCGGCGCTGCCGCTGATTACTGCCACCACAGCCGCCAGGTCCACTCTGGCCGCCGACAGGTCTGCCGGCGTCCACAATTCAATCGCGCGCACCGCGTCGTCCAACTCGCCCGGTGTGTGCGCCCAGACAAGGCCCGACCACTCCTGGAACCGCTCGAAGCCTTTGATGGGCGTGCCAGCCTGCGGCGGCGTTGCAGTAACGCTGGCGATGATGGCAATGGCGACAAGCTGTTTCATGCCGCCCTGATCATAGTCACGTGGCGTGGCTGAAGCCACGCCACGCACACCGCGGCCTTGAGCACCCAGGCGCTACGTTTCCCCGACGATAAGGGATCAGGAAACCCTGAACCGGGAGAAAGCAAGAGCCTGAAGTACACTTTCATCCCGACGCATGACGCACGACTCGCCCGATCCGGCACGCGCGCTCGCCGAACTGCAGGCGGCCTACGACCGGCTCGCACAAGAGGCCGAGGCGCTGCGGCTCGAGGCCGGTGACACGTCGCGCGCCCTGCTTCGCGTGATCGACGAACAACGCGCCGCCCTCGAAGACGCCACCGGCATGGCCGCCACCAGGGCCGCCATTGCGGCCAGCAATTCGGGCCGACTGCTGCGGGTGATGGCGGGGGTGCGGCGGCGGGTGCGCGCCGCCCGCATGCGCGCACGGCGCCAGAAGGCCATGCGGGCCGCCCGGCATCGCGTGCTGCGCGTGCCGCCGGCGGTGGCGTCGGCACCAGTCGGCGTGAACTGCTCGGGCTACCTCAACGCCGAAAGCGGCATGGGCGAAGCGGCGCGCTGTGCCCTGCGCGCGCTGTCGCTCGCCGGCGTGCCGTTCGCGCTCAACAACGTCAAGGGACCGCAACGCGCGGCCGACACCACGTTCACCAACTTCACCACCGAACATCCGCACCCGTTCAACCTGGTGCACCTGAACGCCGACAACATGGCGTGGTTTGCCGGCGAGCGCGGCGCCGCCTACTTCAAGGACCGCTACACGATCGGCTACTGGTTCTGGGAGCTGGCGCAGTTCCGGTCCGACTGGCTGCATGCGTTCCAACTGGTGGACGAGGTGTGGGTGGCCAGCGAGTTCAGCCGCGACGCCATCGGCACAGATGCCTCGGTGCCCGTGGTGCATATGCCGCTCGGCATTGAGATGCCCGTACCGGGGCCGTACGGCCGCGCGCATTTCGGCCTGCCGGAAACGCCGTACATCTTCCTCTACACGTTTGATGTCTCGAGCCAGATGGAACGCAAGAACCCGATGGGCGCGTTGCGCGCGTTCCGCCAGGCGGACTTCAAACGCCACGAGGCCGTGTTGCTGCTCAAGTTCACCAACGGGCACGCCGACCGCGCGGCCGTACGCCGGCTGGCCGGGGCCGCCTCGGGACTCAACGTCATCATGCTCGACCTGGCGTTGTCGCGGGCCGAACAGAACGCGCTGATGCAGTGCACCGACGCGTGCCTCTCGCTGCACCGCGCCGAGGGGTTCGGCATGACGATTGCCGAACAGATGCTGCTGGGGCGGCCGGCCATCGCCACCAACTACTCGGGCAACGTGGACTTCATGACGCCCGACGTGTCGCGGCTGATCACTGCACCGATGGTATCGCTCACGCGCGACCACGGCCCCTACCTGCGCGGATTCTCGTGGGCCGATCCAGACACCGCCGAGGCCGCGAAGTACATGGTGGAACTGGTGCGAACGCCGGACCTGTCGGCCGCCCTCGGCGCACGCGGCCGGGCACATGTGCAACGCGTGCTGGACCCGGCGCGCACCGCCGATCTGATGCTCGCTCGCCTGCGCCAGATCCAGGCCGGCCAGATTCGCGTGGAAGGACGCGCATGACCCGCACGCCAGACGAGGAGCTGCTCGCCTCAATTCAGGCCACGCGCCAGGAACTGCGCCGCGCCGGCCGCCGCGCCACCGAAGCGCTGGATGAAGCACAACAGACGCGACAACGGCAGTTCGACGCGCTGGAAGCATTGCGCGACTCGCCCGAGCGCCGCTTGTGGCTCCGCGGCCGGCGTGCGTTGCTCGCACCCATCCGTGCGCTGCGCCACCCCCTCAGCTCGCTGCGTGGGGCCGGCCACCGCGTGCTCATCGGCACGCGGCTCCATCGCCTCGGGCCTCTCGCCGAACACGCCGGCTGGACCAGCGTCCCGCTGCGCGCCCACCCACCAGCACAACAACAGACCGATCAACCATCGCTGTCCGACGCCCTCCGATGGATGGGCCCGGTGAACGTGCGCGGTGTTCGCCGCCATGCGCTGCTCGCGCACCCGACATCTACCATCACCTGGCGACTGCCCGTCAGCCGGCCCGCCACACTCGTCGTCTCCTGCGCACTCGTCCCTGAGGTCGCCGCCCAGAATCGCCACGGCGTCGTGTTCAGCCTCGCCGTGCGATTGCCCGGTGGCGCGGCGGCACTCACCACCGAGTTGCTGCTGCGTCCCAGCATGTACCGCGCCGATCAGTACTGGCGGTCGCTGACGATCGACGTGCCCGGCAGCGCCGAAGGCGAGACCGAACTTTCGGTGACCACGTCCTTGCCCGAGCATGGCACGCCAGACTTCGCGTGGGCGCTGGTCGGTGAACCGCGCCTGCTGTGGCGGCGCAGTCCCAGTGAAATGGCGAGCCGCGTCAAGGGGCTTCTGCGTCGCGAGGGACTGCGCGGCCTGGTCGCCCGCGCACGCCAGTCGGGCCCCGCCGAGATCCAGGCCGACTACCGCCGCTGGGTGGCCGACCATACGCTCACGGCCGACGACCTCGCGCGCCTCAAAGCCGAAGGCGACGCGTTCACCCAGCACCCGACGTTCAGCATCATCACGCCCGTCTACAACACGGACACGCGCTGGCTGCGCGCGTGTATCGACTCGGTCCTGGCGCAGGTCTATCCACACTGGCAACTCTGTCTGATAGACGACGCGTCATCGTCTGTGGAAACCGTACGGGTGCTCGAGGAGTACGGCACACGCGACCCGAGAATCACGGTGGTGCGGATGGCCGAGAACGGCCATATCTCGCGCGCGTCCAACGCCGGCCTGGACGTGGCCACGGGCACGTTCGTCGCGCTCCTCGACCACGACGACACACTCTCGCCCGACGCGCTCCTTGAGATGGCACGGGCGCTCAACGCCTCGCCGGATCTGGACTTCCTGTACAGCGACGAAGACAAACTCGACGAAACCGGCGGCCGATGCGACCCCTATTTCAAGCCCGACTGGTCACCCGAACACTTCCTGAACTTCATGTACACCAACCACCTGATGGTGCTGCGGCGCTCGGTGGTGGAACACGTCGGACGATTTCGCGTGGGATACGAAGGGTCGCAGGACTTCGATCTTGCCCTTCGCGTGATCACACAATCGTCGCGCGTGGGACACGTGCCGCACGTCCTGTATCACTGGCGAAAGATCGCGGCGTCCACCGCCGCCGACGCCGGCGCCAAGCCCTGGGCGCTCGAGGCCGCGCGGCGCGCCCTCACGGAACACATCGCCCGCACCGAACCCGACAGCCAGGTGCTTGATTCCTACGCGCCGGGCCTGTTCCGCGTGAAGCGCCCCATTCGCGGCAACCCGCTCGTGTCGCTCGTGGTCACCACCGACGACCGCAGCCGCAACCTCAACGGCCGGATGATCGCGCTGCTGCCGCACCTGCTGCGCAGCATCGTGCAAAAAACCACCTACGCGAACTACGAAATCGTCGTCATCGACAACGGGCAGTTGTCGGACGCCACGCGCGACGTGCTGTCAGACATTCCGCACCGGCGCGTCTCGTACACCATCGAGGGCGCGTTCAACTTCGCGCACAAACTCAACTTCTCCATGCGCCACGCGCGCGGCGAACACGCGGTCATCCTCAACGACGACATCGAGGTCATCTCGTCCGAGTGGTTGTCGGCGATGCTTGAGTATTCGCAGGACCCGGCGATTGGCGCCGTCGGCGCCCGCCTGTTGTATCCCGACGGACGCCTGCAGCACATCGGCATGGTGCTGGGCGTCTGCGGCGTGGCCGCGCACGCGTTTCACCAGGCGCCGGGCCATAGCTCCGGCTATGCGGGCTCCGCATTGGGTCCGCGCAACTACTCGGCCGTCACCGGCGCCTGTCTCATGACCCGCAAAGCGGTGTTCGACGAAGTCGGCGGGTTCAACGAACACCTCGCGATCGACTTCAACGACGTGGACTACTGCCTGCGCCTACGCCGCGCCGGCTACCGCATCGTCTATACGCCGCACGCGGAGCTGTATCACCTAGAGTCGGGCAGCATTTCCGATCGCACGTGGAACCCGGCCGAGACTCGCCTGATGGAGGCCACGTGGGCCGACGTCATCGCGCGCGATCCGTACTACAACCCGAACCTGACACGGGCGTTCCCCGACTATCGTTTGCCGGGTTGATCACGACGGATCACACCGAGACGCAGAGGGGTCCCGGCGGTGGAGCAACGAGGACGAAGATTACCAGGAGATCTTTGCCTTCTGAGTTCTACAAGGAATCCCTCGGCGCCTCGGTGTCTCCTGTGGTCCGGCGTCTGGACACGCTTGCAGCGTGGTCAGCGCACGGAGACGATGGTGGTGCGTGAGTCTTCCCAGCGCGCGGTGCGCTGGTTCCACACGTAGGCGGTCACTTCGTATCGGCCGTGCGTCAGGGTGGCCGTGAACTCGAAGCCGGCGTGGCTGAAGCGCGCGCCTTCCGTGCGTGCGGCGTCGGGACGCTGCACACCGAGGGAGGCCTCGCCCAGAAACACTGCCGGCGCCGACGGAGCGTCGTCGCCGAGGCGGCGCGCCCACACGTGCACGGCGTCCACACCGGCGCCGATGGCGCTGCCCGGGTCCACGGCCCAGCCGCTGA
This sequence comes from Vicinamibacterales bacterium, assembly GCA_046594875.1. GTDB lineage: Bacteria > Acidobacteriota > Vicinamibacteria > Vicinamibacterales > SCN-69-37 > SYFT01. The sequence continues at coordinate 2,295 of JBKJQX010000151.1, read as the reverse complement.
TGGTGACACCACGGCCCGTCCAGCCGCCGGTGGATGGCGCGTCAAGGTGCATACGCACTTCCGACTCGCCTTCCTTCGGCGTGCGCGACTCGATGGTCACGAGCACGTCGATGCGTTCGTCGCCGCGCAGGAAGACCAGCGCATACGTGCCGACCAGGCCCGGCCCTGGCGCCCACGTGAAGTTCGCGCCCTGCAGGCTCGAGCCTGGCGGCAGGTCTCGAAGCGTGCCGTTGGCGGAAAGGTACGCCCGGTCCACCGGCGCGCCCAGCCACAGGTCCAGTCGGCCCATCTCGGGCAGCAGCACACGGCGTTCACCGGCCGCGTCCAGCGGCATGGCCAGCCACGCCTGTCCCGGGTCAAATCCTGTGCGACCCCACACGGCCTCGGTGCCCACGGGCGTCGCATCCAGGTCGGTTGCGAGCAGTCGGGCCGAGGTGTCGGCCGCGGCAAACGTCAGTGACGACGTGAGTGGCGCGCCATTGGAGACGGTGAAGAAGCGCGAGCCCACACCTTCGGTGCGGCCGGCCGAGTCCACCACAGACCAACTGATCGTGTGGAGTCCGTTCGTCAGCGTGTTGGTGTTGAGCACATACGAGCCGATGGCTCCCCGCTGCACATCCAGGTTGCGGTACTTCGTCGGGTTCGACGTGCGCGTGGTGTTCAGCGGCTGCGGCGTCGTGTTGCCGAAGAGGTTGGCAATGTCATCGTTGCAGAACACACCACCGGGCACGGGGTTGCCCACGCTGCCGCGGCACTGGTTGAACGTCACGGGCCCCTTGAGGAGGCCGTCGACGTAGACGTTCACCGTGGACCCGTTGATCGGAATCTGGATGTCGCCGCCGTCGTTGATCAGGTTGGTGTCGGGCGTCAGGGCCCAGCCAAAGACCGCGTAGACGCCGCCAATGGTCTGGCCCTGAGCCGGCGTGTCGAGCATGCCGAAGGGCTTGGCGATCGTGTCGTTGGCGAGCGTGATGCCTGTCGGCGTGTTGAAGGTCGGGTCGCTCGCCACGAACGAACGGCCCAGCAGCTTCTTGTTGCCGCTGTTGTCGGTGGCCACCGCATATAGCGTAAGGGGCCCCTGGCCACCGAGCATGAGTTGCGACGGCACGTGCGGCAGCATGTTCGTGAGCACCTGCACGCCCCAGCCCGCGCGATTCGCGTTGGGATAGAACGGGAACGCGGCTTCCACATCAGGGCGCGCGCCCTGCAGGAACACGGCCTGCCCCACCAGCACCACGTTGTTGCCCAGCACCAGCTGGCAGTTGCCCTGCGGTTCAAACGCCAGGCAGTTCCGATACACGGTCACACTCGACACCAGCGTGTCGTCAAGCGCCCATCCGGTGATGGCGATGGCGCCCTGCACGCCAGTGGCGCTTTGCGCCGGTGAATCCACCTGGCCAAACGGATTGGCCGGTGCCGGGCCCGGCGCCACGGTCACACTGACCGGCAGTGTCGCGGGAGAATTGGCGGCGCCTGGCACAGTGACCACGATGCTGCCAGCGAGCGACGTCTGGGAGCCAATGACGTCGCCAGGATTGATGACGGTGACCGAGAACTGACCGTTCCCGGTGCCTGACCCACCGGTGACCTGCAGCCACGGCACCGTACTCGCTGCCGTCCACGCGAAGGGCGTGCCGGTAAACGTGACCGGCACCACCTGCGCCTGGAACCCGCCGATGTTCACGCCAGACTTGACGATGGTGAACGAAATGTTCGTCGGGAGGGCGACGCCGTTGGCCGTGCCGCCACCAAAAACAGGCCCGGGTGTATTAGACGGACTCAGGCTGATGCGCTGAACATAGTTCGCGCTGTAGTTGACGGCCATCGAAATGCCGAACTGGCCGCCCTCGCCTACCGCCACGTCGGGGCTGTACGTGCCGGTGGTCGAGGCTGGCGTGGACAGTTGGGTGAACGGTCCAAGTTGTACCGCTCCCATCGCGTCAAGCACGGCGCCATCAAAGTTCGGGCAACCATCATTCGGGCACCCGCCGCTGCTTTGAAACGCCATCAGCACCCGGCGCGAAACCGCGTCGTAAATGCCCATGGGCTCATCTTCGCTCCGGGCGGTGCCCGCCAGCGTATAGACGGCCGCCGGCATCGTGCCCACCGTGCCCGTGGCCGACGACACAAACCGCGCCTGCACATCGCGGGCGGGGGTAAAGGCCGTCCACGCCACCATGAACCCGTCGCGCTCGGGCAGGAACACCGGGATCGCGTGAATCGTGAAGCCGGACCCCACCGTCAACATGCCGGTCAGCAGCGCCCCCGTGGATCCGTCCACGACCTTGCCCCACA
>JBKJQX010000088.1:0-4499 GCA_046594875.1 Vicinamibacterales bacterium | reverse complement strand
GTCGGCCTTGGTCTTCGGTTCGATGGCGAGCGAGATGACCGGCTCGGGGAAGTCCATCGCTTCGAGAATCACCGGGTGCTTCTCGTCACAAATGGTGTCGCCTGTGGAAACGGATTTCAGGCCGACGGCCGCCGCGATGTCGCCGGCAAGCACGTCCTTGATTTCCTCGCGCTTGTTCGCGTGCATCTTGAGCAGGCGTCCAATGCGTCCCGACTTCTGCTTGGTCGAGTTGTAGACCGCCTGGCCCGACACCAACTGGCCGGAGTAGAGCCGGATGAACGTGAGCTGGCCGACAAACGGGTCGGTCATGATCTTGAACGCCAGCCCCGACATCGGCGCGTCGTCATCGGGACGACGCTCGGTGGTGGCGCCTTCGCCGCCATTCGGGTCGATGCCGGTCACAAACGGGATGTCGAGCGGCGACGGGAGGAAGTCCACGACGGCGTCGAGGAGCGGCTGCACGCCCTTGTTCTTGAAGGCCGAGCCGCAGATGACCGGCACGAAGGCTGCTTTCTCGTCGTGCACGGACGAGATGGTGCGCTTTCGAATGGCGGCCTTGATCTGTTCGGCCGGAATCTCTTCGCCGTGCAGGTACTTCTCGAGGATTGAATCGTCCACTTCGCTGACTTTTTCGATCAGCTTCTCGCGGAACTCCTTGGCCAGCTCCATCATGTCGGCCGGGATCTCCTTGACGGTGGCTTCCGAACCCATCTCCGCGTCGGCTTCCCACACGAGGGCCTTCATCTGGATGAGGTCCACCACGCCCAGGTACTTGTCTTCGGAACCGATGGGCAGGTGAATCGCCACCGGATTGCCCTGCAGCTTCGTGGTGATCTGCTCATATGTGCGCAGGAAGTCCGCGCCGATGCGGTCCATCTTGTTCACAAAGCAGATGCGCGGCACGCGGTACTTGTCGGCCTGGCGCCAGACCGTTTCCGACTGGGGCTCAACGCCGGCTACCGAGTCGAACACCGCCACCGCGCCGTCGAGCACGCGCAGCGAGCGCTCAACTTCGGCCGTGAAGTCCACGTGACCGGGGGTATCAATGATATTGATGCGGATGTCGCGCCACGTGCAGGTCGTCGCGGCCGACGTAATCGTGATGCCGCGCTCCTGCTCCTGCTCCATCCAGTCCATCACGGCGGTGCCTTCGTGCACTTCACCAATTTTGTAGGTGATGCCCGTGTAGAACAGGACACGCTCGGTCGTCGTGGTCTTGCCGGCGTCAATGTGCGCCATGATGCCGATATTCCGGCAGCGCACCAGGGGAACTTGTCTCGCCATGATCGTTAGAACCGGTAGTGCGCGAACGCTTTGTTGGCTTCGGCCATGCGGTGCACGTCTTCGCGCTTTTTCACCGCGCCACCGCGCAGATTCGCCGCATCCATGAATTCGTTGGCCAGCTTTTCCTGCATCGTCTTGCCGTCGCCGCGATCGGCGGCAAAGCCCGACAGCCAGCGGAGCGACAGGGACAAACGACGGGTGGGGTTGACCTCGATCGGCACCTGATAGTTGGAGCCGCCCACGCGGCGCGACTTCACTTCCAGCGCCGGCTTGACGTTGTCCACGGCCTTCTTGAAGACCTTGAGCGGATCGTCGGCCGTCTTTTCCTTCACGATGTCGAGCGCGCCATACATGATGCGTTCGGCCGTGCTTCGCTTGCCATCTTCCATGATGGTGCGGATGAACTTGGTGACCAGCGGGCTCGCGTAAATCGGGTCCGCGGGCACTTCACGTTTGGCAATCTCTCTTCTACGCGGCATGGCTTCCCCTTATGCCTTTTTGGGGCGCTTGGCCCCGTACTTCGAACGCCCCTGCATACGGCCCGCGACACCCACGGTGTCGAGCGTGCCGCGCACCACGTGATACCGCACACCGGGCAGGTCCTTGACGCGGCCGCCACGGATGAGCACCAGCGAGTGCTCCTGCAGGTTGTGGCCCACGCCCGGGATGTAGGTGGTCACTTCAATGCCGTTGGTCAGGCGCACACGGGCGACCTTGCGCAGCGCGGAATTCGGCTTCTTGGGAGTCTGGGTGAACACACGCACGCACACGCCACGCTTTTGCGGGCTGCCCTGCAGTGCGGGGCTCTTGGTCTTCCAGAGCACCCGGTCTCGACCCTTGCGAACCAGTTGGCTAATCGTCGGCATAGCTGAAACCTTCTCGTCCCACTCAAAAACACATCGGTCGCACGAGTCGCCAGACGGCAACGCCAATGGCGTCGCCAAGCATCAGGCGATGCGTGTCGCCTCAAGCCTGAGAACCTGCGAGTGACCTCGCCGGTTCGGCACTTGAGACATTCCCCCTATTGCTGGTGTCAGCGTGGCGATGACAGTGGCCGCGCATGACGCGGCGAGCACATCGCTCAGTTACAGCCAAGCCACTTTCGTTCGTTCGGCTTGTTGCGGGCTATAGATAGGGTGTCCTACAGCCCGAAGAACCTGTCGAGTCTAGCAGAACAATTTTTGAACAGCAAGGGCCCTTTGCTGCGAGAATTCGCCCATGGTCAGACGTCTCGCAACTGCCGCCCTGCTCGCCCTCACGGCCGCCCCGGCCCTGGATCTGACCGCCGATCAGGCCGTTCAGCCAGTGTTCACGGTCTCTTTTGCGGCCGGCGCCAGGTCGGAGGCGGTCACAGGCCGGGCCTACGTGGCCATCAGTCGGGTCAATGACCGGCAGACCCCGATTCGGCAGGCCGGCCCGGTGGGGGCCCCGCTCTTTTCGGTGCCGGTCACCGACCTGGCCCCGGGGGCCGAAGTCCGGTTCAGCCCGGCCGTCGAGGGCCACCCAGTGGCCACCCTGGGACAGTTGCCCGCGGGCGAATACTGGGTCCAGCCCTTCGTCAACGTCTACACACGGTTCCCCAGGGCCGACGGCCACACCGTCTGGCTCCATATGGACCAGTGGGAAGGCCAGGACTGGAAGACCTCGCCCGGCAATCTCTTCGGCGACCCGGTCAAGGTCACGGTCGATCCGGCCGCAGGCACCCCCATTCGGCTGGTGGCCGACAAAATTATCCCGCCCATCGCGCCCCTGGCCGACACGCAATACGTCAAGCGCTTCAAGATCCAGAGCGACATCCTGACCAAGTGGTGGGGACACCCCATCTTTCTGGGCGCCACCGTGCTGCTCCCCCGCGACTACGACACGCACCCGAACGTGAAATACCCCATCGTCTTCCAGCATGGGCACTTCTCCACCGCCGCCCCCGCCGGATTCGATCGCGACGAGGCCTTTCGCAATTACTGGCTCGCCGATGGCACGCCTCGCGTGATCTACGTCACGCTGCAGCACCCGTCCCCGTACTACGACGACTCCTATGCGGTTGACTCGGAAAACAACGGGCCGTTCGGCAACGCGATTCTCAATGAACTGGTGCCGGCGATCGAGACTCGCTTCCGGGTGATCCGCGAGCCCTGGGCGCGCGTACTGACCGGCGGTTCCACCGGCGGATGGATCGCGCTGGCCCTCCAGGTGCTCTACCCCGATTTCTACGGCGGCACCTTCTCGCTGTGCCCGGACGGTGTGGACTTCCGCTATCACCAGATCGTCAACATCTACGAAGACCCCAACGCCTACTGGCTCGATCGCGACTGGACCCGCATTGAACGCCCCAACCAGCGCCGCCCCGACGGCAACATCGTCTCCATGATGAAAGACGAGAACTGGTACGAACTCGTCGTCGGCGACAAGTCACGGTCAGGCGGCCAGTGGGATATCTGGGAAGCGACGTATTCGCCTGTCGGTGCCGACGGTTATCCGCAGCGGCTCTGGGACAAAAAGACCGGCGTCATCAACAAGACCGTGGCGCAGGCCTGGAAAAAGTACGACGTGCGGCACATCCTGGAAACGAATTGGACGACGCTGGGGCCGAAGGTGGCGCACAAGACGCACGTCTATATCGGCGACATGGATTCGTACTACCTGAACATGGGCGTTCGGCAGCTCGATGATTTCTTCCGCGAGCGCGCCAAGGACCCACCGTTCACCGGCGAAGTGGTCTTCCAGCCGATGGCGCCTCACTGCTGGGGCCCCCGCGGAGCCGACCTGCACCAACGCATGGTCACTCACATCGTGAAACACGCGCCTGCCGGTGCCGACGTCACGGCCTGGCGCTACTGAGACGGGACGCGGCCTCGGCCAGCTTGGTCACGGCACCCGATGCCATAACGCGCAGTCAGAAGGGCTTTCACCATGAAGGCATGAAGTTCCATGAAGTTTTATGCGGGCTGATACATGACCCACGGCGCGTCAGGCGATGCGGGGGTGGGAGCCCGGCTTTTGCCGGGCCACGTGAGAAGAGGATGCCCTCGAACGACCGAAAAAGACGTCGGGTGTCTTTTTGGCGGCGGCAAGAAAAAAGACACCCCACCTCTTTTTCATTCGTTCGAGGTCATCCTCCTCTCACGCCTCCGGCGGCGGCGTGAGAGGAGGATGACCTCGAACGAATGAAAAAGACGTGGGGGGTCTTTTTTCTTTCCGGCCCCAAAAAGACACCC
>JBKJQX010000086.1:0-2828 GCA_046594875.1 Vicinamibacterales bacterium | reverse complement strand
GCGTCCCGCTATGACAACCTTCGATAACCAACCGCCTCCCGCCGACTGGGTCCAGCCCATCGGCAACCTGTGCGGCAGTTGTACGGCAAGCGCGAACCTGTGCCACTGCCTGACCGTACTGCCCGGTGAGGTCGGATGCTGCCGAATGTGTACGCATCGGGAGCCGCCTGGTGAGCCTGAGGTGCTGGTGTGGGAAGGGTCTGACTAGGTGAGTCAGCACCACGCTCGCATGACAGGACGTAAGCGACAGGAACGTAACCGCAAGATCCTCTCCAACTCAGACGTGTGTCACATCTGCGGACATCCTGGAGCTGACGCGGTCGACCATGTGCAAGCACTAGCCCGTGGTGGCAGCGACACCGACCCGACCAACCTCAAGCCTGCTCACCACGACACGCCATGCCCGACATGCGGCGAGCGATGCAACCGCTCCAAGGGCATGAAGGATTGGGCACCGATCATCCGGCGCTCATCCAGCCTCGACCGACCATGACATGGCCCAAGGCCCCCTCCCCCACCCCTTGAGCGGGACTGCGGGGTCTAGGTAAAAACTCTCTCCGGCATTTTTCCACGAGCTAGGGGGCAATGAAGGCATGCCCGGAAAGCCAGATCTTCCCTGCGCGACATGCGGGAAACTGATCTGGCGCGGCGGAAAGTCCCGCCCGCCCGGTCAGGCTGAATGTCGAGACTGTCGAAACCAGCCCTGCGGGACGGTCGGCTCGTATCGCAGGGGCTGCCGATGCGCAGACTGCCGCGAGGCGAAGCGGTTGAACCAAGCGGCCTATTTGTCGCCGCGCGCCGCGCTTCTGGGTGGAAGCGACCCCACCGTCCCGGTCGAAACAAGGGCGAGCGGTACCACTTGCGAAAAGGCGAGCGGCAAGCCATCTATGAGCGCGACGAGTGGGTCTGCCAACCATGTTTCGTGAGCGTTGACTCAACGCTTCACCCCAACAACTTGTGGGCAGCAACTCTGGATCACATTGAGCCTCAGTCCAGCGCGCTGATCCCCAATCACTCGATGGACAACCTTCGCTTGGCTCATCGAATCTGTAACGCCAAGCGAGGGAATCGCACACAAGTCGCCTAGGGGGTGTTCACCGTGGAAGCTCGCAAGCAGACCCTCCGCGCGGTCGCTCCTAATGAGGTGGCGCCTGAGTACAAGCCGAAGACGGTCACTCAGGCAGCGTCGGCCGGCACTACCCGCGAGTTGCTCGTCTCGATGCGGGACAGGGTCGCAACCAACGTTGAGAACGCGAACACTCCAGCGCGAGACCTGGCTGCGTTGACGAAGCGTCTGATGGAGATCGTCCGCGATATCGAGGCTATCGACGCGCGGAACGAGCAGGAGGCGGGTGAAGATGCCGCCGAAACGGAAGACGGCGACTTCGACGCCGCGTCTGTCTGAGTTTGCTCGGTCGTTCGTTTACCCACCGACCATTACTAAGACGGTCTGGCCTCGCGTTGAGGCTAAGGGGCGCGAACTTGGCCTTGGGTTTGACTGGTGGCAGTCTCAGCTCGGGACCGTTTGCCTGGGCTATGACGCTGACCGCCAGTACGTCGCCACTGTTGGGGGCATAGGACTCTCGATTCCCCGCCAGGTTGGCAAGACCTACTTCGTTCTGGCGATGCTGGTCATTCTCTGCATCCTGTTTCCCGGTTTGCAGGTCGTTTGGACGGCCCACCACCTTCGTACCTCTACGAAGACTTTTACGACGCTCCGAGGTATCTGCCGGCGCAAGAAGGTCGCTCCTCACATTCGGTCGATGCGCTCGGCGAATGGTGAGCAGCAAGTGGAGTTTGCGAATGGCTCAACCATCATGTTCGGCGCCCGCTCGCAAGGCTTTGGGCGCGGTTTCGACGAGATTGACGTCGAGGTGTTCGACGAGGCCCAGATCCTCGACTCGAAGGCCCTTGAGGACATGATTGCCGCAACAAACCAGGCCCGGCATGAGCACGGCGCGCTGCTGTTCTTTATGGGCACTCCACCACGGCCGACCGACCCGTGCGAGGCGTTCTCCACTCGCCGGTCAGACGCTCGTTCAGGCGATTCTGAGGACTCCATCTGGCTTGAGATTGGCGCCGACCCGGATTCCGACCCGGATGACAGGTCGCAGTTGCCGCTGATGAACCCGTCGTACCCGACCAGGACGCCACTGGCCTCCATCCTCAGACTTCGCAAGAACTTGGGCGACGACGACTCTTGGAACCGCGAAGGTCGCGGAATCTGGAACCCCACTTCAGCGACAGGCATCATCCCGAGCCCAGCTTGGATGACGCAGGGCCAAGAACACTCCATCGCGGTCGACCGCTTCGCACTCGGCGTCGAATGTGGACCGGATCTCGCTTGGGCGTCGGTCGCTTTCGCCGGCCAGCGTTCCGACGACGAGTGGCACTTCGAGCTTGACGAGGACCAGCACACAAAGGGTCGCGGCACGGCCTGGCTGGTGCCTCATCTTGAGTACCTGATTAAACACAACTCCGACATTCGGGCCGTCGTGGTCGACGTGGCGGGGCCTGTCTCATCACTGCTCGAGCAGCGCAATGGCCGATGGTTCTTCAAGAACAGCAGTCTAGAAGTCACTCCGGTCAAAGTTGTCGAGCTCGGACAGGGTTGCGCATCGGTCCTGAATGGCATTGTGACTGGCTCGCTGCACCACATTGACCAGCCTCAGTTCACCGCCGCCGCGCTCTCGGCAGGCAAGCGCCCGTTGGGCGATACGGGCATGTGGGTCTGGTCCCGCAAGTTGGCCGACTCTGACATCACGCCCATTCAGGCAGGAACTCTCGCGCTGATTGGCGCGCAGAACTCGAACGTGAAGAAGCCGACC
>JBKJQX010000063.1:0-24775 GCA_046594875.1 Vicinamibacterales bacterium | reverse complement strand
GGAAACCACGCGAAAAGACGGGCGCGCGCATCCGCCAGCAGGCAGCCAAGGCCGATGCCGAGGAAACTGGCGAGCAGGATGAAGTTCGAGAAAAACGAGAGCAGCCGGATGTTCGCTGGGAGCCAGCGAATCAGCGCGATCTCCAGAAAGAGAACGAGGAACGAGACTGAAAAGATCTTCAGAGCAGCCATCAGAGCCCGAGCTTCTTCAGCACGTCGTCGGGACAGCCGTTCCACGTGGGGACAAACGTGTTGCCCATGTACTGAAGGTCTTCGATGCCCATCTGGCTCGACCAGAAGCCGCTGGCCGTGAGGTCGCGGAAGCTGTTGAAGAACGGCACGCCGTGTGACGTGGCAGGATTCACGCGCTGGGGCCAGGCGATGTCGTCCAGCACATTGCGCCGCTGCGTGTTGGAACATCGCACGAAGTCGAGGTCGAACCGACGATGGCATTCGAGATCGAGCCAGGCGAGTCCGCCGCGCATCGCATTCTGGCGGTTGGTCTGCTCGTTGAGGATGAAGTCCATGAACTGCGGCACCCCCGCGTCAGTGGCGGAGCCGGACTTGGCATCCTTCGGAATGATGAGGTCCACGAGGACCCGTACGGTCTCGTATTCGTGCGCGGTGAAGAACACCGGCGTGAAGGGCGCCTGTGCGGTGCGTGTCAGGAGGCTGGCGTGGACCACTTCTTCGCCGGTCCAGGAAAACGCCGCGGCCATCGGCGCCGCCGCCGCCAGTTTGAGCAATGTCCGTCGATTCATCGTCGCCATTACAGTGCGCCCCGTTTCCGTTCTGCCGCGATGAAGTCGCTGGTGCGCCATGAGAGCGCGAGGATGGTCCAGGTCGGGTTTTTGTCGGCCTGCGACACAAACGGCCCGCCGTCGGCCACAAACAGGTTCTTCACGTCGTGGGCCTGGCAGTTCTTGTTGACCACCGACGTCTTCGGGTCGTTGCCCATGCGGGTCACACCCAGTTCGTGGATGATGCTGCCGCCGGTGGAGATGCCGTAGCCGCGTTCCTTGCTCGGCATCGGCGACATCGGGGTGGCGCCCATCTCGGCGAAGATCGATCGGAACGTCTCCTGCATGTGTTTGACCTGGTTGTGTTCGTGGTCGGTCCAGTTCCAGTGGAACCGCAGCACCGGGATGCCCCATTTGTCCACGGTGGTCGGGTCAATCTCGCAGTAGCTCTTGTCGTTCGGAATCATTTCGCCGCGCCCGGCCAGGCTGACGGTGGCGCCATAGAACTTGCGATAGTCGGCCTTGAGCGACGCGCCGTAGCCGCCAACCTCACGTCCGTTGTCGAAGCCACTGAAGCGCTGAATGCCGCCGCCGAAGCCCGAGCCCGGCATACCCAGGCCGCCACTGATTTCGATGTGGTAACCGCGTGGGAAGTCGAGCTTGCTGTTGTCGAGCACCCACGGCATGTACAGGTGTGCGCCGCCCACGCCATCTTCGTTGTGGGGAATCTGGTCCATCAGTGTGGGCACAAACGCCGAGACGCTGCCGCCGGTGCTGTCGGTGATGTATTTGCCGACCACGCCGCTGGAGTTGCCCACGCCCTGCGGGAACTGTGACGACTTCGAGTTCAACATGATCCGGGCGGTCTCGCAGGCACTCGCGGCCAGCACCACGACGCGCGCCTGCACGTGGTTCTCGCGCCCTGTGGTTTTGTCGATGTAGGCCACGCCCGTGGCCAGCCCTGCGCTGTTGACGGTGACTTCACGCGCCATCGCGTCGGTGATGATCGTCAGGCGGCCGGTGGCCATCGCCGGCGGCAGCAGTACGGAGGGCGAGGAAAAGTTCGAGTGCATCGCACAACCGCGGAAGCACTGGCCGCAGTAGTGGCAGGCCGAGCGGCCGTTCAAGGGCTGCGTCAGAATCGACAGGCGATTTGGAATGCACTTGATATTCAGGCGATCGGACGCGCGCTTGATGAGCTGTTCGTAACAGCGCGGCTTCGGCGGTGGCTGGAAAATGCCGTCCGGTTCATTCGGTATCCCTTCCACCGAGCCAAACAGCCCGACGAACCGATCCACCTGGTCGTAATACGGCTTCACATCGTCGTACGTGATGGGCCAGTCGTCGCCCAGGCCGTCCAGGCTTTTGCGGCGGAAGTCGTTGGGGCCGAAGCGCAGCGAAATGCGACCCCAGTGATTGGTGCGGCCACCGAGCATGCGTGTGCGGAACCACTGGAAGCTGTTGCCGGGCGCGGTGGTATACGGTTCGCCGTCGATCGCGAAGCCGCCGATCCAGGCGCCGAATTCGCCCCAGGGCCGTTCCGGAGTGCCGCCGCCCCGGCGCGGTGAGTCATACGGCCACGCGAACATCTGGCTGTCTTTGACCGGGTCCCAGTTCATGCCGGCTTCCAGCATGACGACCTTGGCGCCCGACTCCGTTAACACCTTGGCGGCCATGCCGCCACCGGCTCCGGACCCGACAATGCAGACGTCGTAGGTTTCGCGGCTTCGAATGATTTGCACGCGGGAATTGTAGCGTAGGATACGGCCATGAGACTGAAGTCTGCCCTCGCGATTCTTGCCATCCTTGTGATTGCCTCGGTGTTTGCGCCCGTGGTTGGAGCCCAGCAGTCACCGTTTGTGGGTGCGTGGAACTTCACCGGGACGGGGTCCGACACCGCGTTTGTGTACTGGCTCGAGGTCAAGGAAGAGAACGGGCAGCTGACGGGCCGTTTCCTGAATCGCACGGGCAACCCCATTCCCCTCGGCGTGGTGAAGGTGGAGAACGGCGAGCTGATGTTTCAGGCCGGCCGGCCCGATCGGCTGACAGGCCCCGAGTTCCGCGCGCGTCTGGAAGGCGATCGGCTGGTAGGCCGTCACATGTTGCGCACTGGTGGACGCGGCGGAGCGCCCGTGGTTGATCGCGAGGTCCACTGGGCCGGCGCACGGCGTCCCGCATTTCCGCCATCGGACGCGAATGCGGCGCACAAGTACGGCGCCCCGGTCGTGCTGTTCGATGGCAGTTCGCTCGATGCGTTTGGCGTGCAGCATGCCGACCGGCCCCTCAACTGGGCGGTGACCGATGGCCTGCTCGTGAATACGCCGCCGTCGAACAACCTGGTCAGCAAACAGAAGTTTGGCGACTTCAAGGTTGAACTGGAGTATCGGCTTGAGGCCAACAGCAACAGTGGACTCTACCTGCGAGGTCGATACGAGCTTCAGCTTCTGGATGATTTTGGCAAGCCCACACAGATCCTCGGCCACGCGGCGGTCTACGGCCGCGCGGTGCCGATGGTGAATGCGAGCAAGCCCGCCGGCGAATGGCAACAGCTCACCGCGGTGCTCGTGGGCGATCGCGTCACCGTGACGCTCAACGGCCAGAAGCTCCACGACAACGTGGCCATTGACGGCATCACCGGCGGCGCGCTCGACAACGCCGAACTCACGCCGGGACCCATCATGATCCAGGGCGACCATTCGAAGGTGGCGATTCGCAAGCTCACGGTCACGCCGATTGTGAAATGACGCAGCGGCGTGGCCATTGCGCCCTCTCGTAATGGACAAATGTCACAAATGTCCGAAATGGCGAAATGTGCGCAGTGCGGGAATGCTCAAATGTGCGAATGTCTAAGGCGCGCAATGAACGAATGGCCTTGGAGTTGCCGATTCAAGCATTAGCCACCAAGGACATTCCTACATTCTTCCCTGCAATGGTTTGTCCGGCATTTCGCCATTTCGGTCATTTGTGACATTTGTCCATTACACGCGTCAGCACCGCGGCGCCGATTCCGCGCGAGCGGTGTCTGACGTAGATAGGGAAGCTTCTCCAATTTGTAATCAAGCCGCGTGAGCGGCCTTGCGAGAGCCATGCGGTGTCTCGTGCAATGGGAGAATGCCATGCCACGAACGTTATTCGACCAGGTCCTCGTCACTGAGACGCCGCGCAAGACGCCCCGATGGATGAAGCTCGGGTCGTTGGTACTTCACGTCGTGGTTGTCCTCGCGCTGCTGGTGCTGCCAATTACGGCGGCGCTTGACCTGCCGGGAATCCAGACCCGGCTTCCGGTCGTCATGCTGGCCACGGTGCCGACAATGCCGCCACCGGCGAGCCCACCGGTGGCCACGACGACCGTACCGACCGCGGTCGCCAGCGTGCCATTGTCGCCCCCAGACGGAATCAGACCCGAAATGCCACCGCCCGCACCCGTGGTGCTCGGCGCGCCCGGAGGCGTCAGCACTGGACTGCCATATGTGGGCGCGGTGAATACGTCGGCACTCGGCCCGCCGCCTCCGCCGGTCGCAGAACCCGAACCCCCTCGTCGGGTCGGCGGCATCATCCGCGCACCCGAACGCACCGTGTTCAAGGCCCCGACGTACCCGCAAGTGGCGAAGGCCGCACGGATCGAAGGCACCGTGGTGCTTGAAGCGACCCTCGATGAGCAGGGCTTCGTGCGCAACGTCACCGTGCTCCGCTCAGTGCCCCTTCTCGATCAGGCGGCCATCGACGCGGTGCAGCAGTGGCGCTACTCTCCGACGCGGCTCAACGGCATCGCCATCCCGATCATCATGACCGTGACGGTCACGTTTTCGATCAGGTAAACAGGCCACCGACATTCCGCGTCGCTGTAATGGCGACCTGTCCGCCGTAGCCCAGCGGGGGCGGAGGCGGAAATGTCACAAATGTCCGAAATGGCGAAGTGTCGGACGAACCAATGCAGGGAAGAATGTGGGAATGTCCTTGCCCGTCAATGGTTGAATCTGCTCCGCCAGGGTCACTCGGCTATTGCACGCTTTGGACATTCGAGCATTTGGACACTCCCGCATTGCAGACATTTCGCCATTTCGGACATTTCACCATTGCTGCTCGAGATGGTGCTGCTGCACGAACGCGCGCATGTGAGCCGACGTGATCCGCTGGTGGCGACCGCGCCTGCACCGTGATTTGACGCGGTCAGGAGCGTTGGGTTAGCATTTGCGCCTCTCTCACTTCATACGTCTCGTACGCCCGTTTTCAAAACGTGGTGGAAGGAGCACAGTTCATGAGCACAGCGCTTCGTTCGCGTCTTTCGGTTATTGCCCTTGTAGCGGTCAGTGTTGCCGGCTGTTCGGAGTCACCGGGCAGCCCCATGTCGCCCGCCGCGCCGTCTTCGTTCGGCGCTTCAACTGAAGCGAAGCCTGCCGAACCCCCGCTGGGAGCGCAGTTGGCGGCCGTTCGGGCTGCAACGGCGCCGTACCACGATGTCGATGCGGCTATTGCGGCCGGGTACCTGCCGCCGACAGGGCCGTGTGTCTTTTCACCTGCCGGCGCCATGGGCATTCACACCCCCAACCCCGCACTTACGTCTGATCAGTCCGTTGATCCGCTTCGGCCCGAGGTCCTCCTCTACCTGCCGAAGCCAGGCGGTGGTGTGCGCCTCGTTGGCGTCGAGTATTTCATGACCGTGCTTGTGACCAACGGCGGCCCCCCAACGCCCTGGTTCAGCCCCGACCCGTGGGGCGCTGAGTACAGCGTGGTCACGCCAACGCCGTCACTGTTCGGTGAGACATTCGCTGGTCCCATGGCCGGGCACGATCCAGGGATGCCGTGGCATTTCGACCTCCACGTCTGGGTCTGGAGGCCGAATCCCAGCGGCATGTTCGCCCTCTGGAATCCCGCCATCTCCTGCGCAAATGCCGGCACCTAGAGTCCTGGAACCGTGATTCGCGGGCGGCCCCCTTGGGCCGCCCGTTGTTTTATCTCAAAAACACCATTTGAGTACGCCCGCCAACATCGCCTGACCTCAGACCTCGTGTCCCTTGACCCCATGCGGCGCGTAAAGCGCTTCCAGCGCCGCGCACTCGCTCGCCTCCAGCGTCACTGATACGCCCGCGATGGCGCTGTCCAGGTGCTCCATCTTCGTCGCGCCGATGATGGGTGCGACGACCGCCGGGCGCGAGAGGAGCCAGGCGAGGGCGATTTGCGCCATGTGTAGGCCGCGGGCGGAGGCGACGCGTTCAACGGCGTCCACCACCAGCCAGTCTTCAGGAGTGCCGTAGAGGGTGGGTGAGTAGCTGTCGCTGGCGGACCGTGCGGTGAGGGCGTTATTCACAGTCGAATCCACCGGTCGCGGTCGCGTCAGCAGACCTCGCGCCAGCGGACTCCAGGGCGTGAGGCCGATGCCCATCTCAAGGCACAACGGCACCATCTCGCGTTCTTCTTCCCGATACATGAGGTTGTAGTGGTTCTGCATCGAGACGAACCGCGCCCAGCCACGGCGCTCGCTCACCGACAGCGCCTGCATCAAGCGCCAGGCCGACCCTGAACTGGCGCCGAGGTACCGGACCTTGCCGGCGCGCACCAGGGCGTTCAGGGCTTCAAGCGTTTCTTCGATCGGCACAACCGGGTCGAATCGGTGGATTTGATACAGGTCGATCGTGTCTACGCCCAGGCGCGTCAAGCTCGCATCACACGCCTGCAGGATGTGTTTCCGCGACAGGCCGCTCATGTTGGGAGCCGCCGCGTCCTCGCTCATGGGGAAATGCACCTTGGAGGCGATGACCAGCTCATCGCGGCGTCCCAGTTCTTTGAGCAGCCGGCCGGTGACCTCTTCGCTGGCGCCGTTGGAATACATGTCGGCGGTGTCGAAGAAATTGATGCCGGCCTCAATGGCGCGGACAAAGAAGGGCCGAGCCGCGGCTTCGTCCAGCACCCACGGCCGCCATGCGGACGAGCCGTAGCTCATGCAACCGATGCCGATTCGGGACACTTGCAGGCCGCTCGTTCCAAGACGCTGATACTTCATGGACACAGTCTACGCGGACTGGCATGGCGTCCGAGCCCGCGGCAACACTCGGGCTTGAGCACCAGTCCGAGCTACGTACCGGCGGCCGCGCGGGAGTGCGCTATCCGAGACACGCGGACGGAAAAGCCAGGCGCTACACTCAGCCCATGGCTCGCAAAACCTGGATCCCCTCACTGTTGCTCGCTGTCCTTGCGGCGTGCGCGACCAACCCCGCCACCGGTCAAAGCAACTTCAACATGATGTCGGAGGCCGATGAAGTGGCCCTGGGCAAGCAGGCTGACGCGCAGGTCCGGCAGGAGATGGGCGTGTACAACGACGCCGCCTGGCAGTCGTACGTCAATCGCGTGGGCCAGACGCTGGCGAAAAAGTCTCACCGGCCATCGCTACCCTGGACCTTCGCGGTGGTCGATGCCCCGGCCGTCAACGCCTTTGCCCTGCCGGGCGGCTTCATCTATTTGACCCGAGGCATTCTGCCGTTCCTGCGTGACGAAGCGGAGCTCGCCAACGTGCTGGGCCACGAAATTGCGCACGTGACCGCGCGCCATGGCGCGCAGGCCTATTCCAAACAGCAGGCCGGCGGATTGCTGGTGGGCCTGGGCCGTATCTTCGCGCCGGATCGTTACCAGGGGATTGTGGGCGCGGCCGAGGCCGGCGTCGGCTTGCTGTTCCTCAAACACGGGCGCGATGCGGAACGCGAAGCCGACCAGTTCGGTGTGAAATACGCGGCCGACAACGGCTGGGATCCTGCGGGCATGACCGGAATGCTGGCCACACTAGGCCGGCTGTCGGAAGCTTCCGGCTCGCGTCGGGGTGTACCGAACTTCCTGAGCACGCATCCGGCTCCCGAGGATCGCATCGCCGAATTGCGCACGACCGTGGCGTCTGCGGCAGGTGCGAACAGCCGCACCACCAACGCCGCCGACTTCAACCGGCGCCTGGATGGCCTGGTCTTCGGCGACAGCCGGGAACAAGGCATGGTGCGTGGGCGCGACTTCATTCATCCCATCCTGCGGTTCAGCCTTCGCTTCCCCGAGAACTGGCAGATTGCCAATGGTGCCGAGCAGGTGGTGGCGCAGCCTGAGGGCGACGCGCAAATGGCCCTGTTCCTGCAGGTGGTGGCGGATGCGTCCCGTCCACCCGCCGAGGTCGCGCGTGCCGTGATGGCGCAGAACAAGATGACCGCCCGCGCCGGTGGAACAACGACGATCAATGGGTTGCGCGCGTTTGTCGGCACCTTCAGCGGCGAGGGGCAGGTGGTGGAGGCTGCGTTCATCGCGTCGGGAGGGCAGACGTACCTCCTGGCCGGTCTGGCCACCGAGGCGTCGTTCAACAGCGGCCGCCGGCTCTTCGAAGACACCATCGGGTCCTTCCGGCCCATCTCGCAGCAGGAGGCGGACGCGATCCAGCCCGATCTCGTGGACACCTACACGGTGAGAAGCGGGGACACCTGGGCCTCGATCGCGCAGGACGTGTCGAAGGGGGCGATCGGCCCCGCGTCACTGGCCGTGATGAACGGATCGGAGCCGGGCGGGCGGCCGGCGATAGGGACCAGGATTCGAGTGGTGGTTCGTCGCTGACCCACGCGTCAGCGTGCTCCGGCCGGGCGAAGGCGGTCGGCCAGTGTCGAGCGACCGGTTGTCGCGAGCCAGCGCTCAAGCACTGACAACGGCGTCTCAGCCTTCTTGTTCTTCACATTCGGATTGGCGCCCCTCGCGCCGCCTCAGTTGATGCGCTCCCGCACCGTAGCCGCAACCGTCTGTTTCTCGCCGGTGATGTCCACGGTCACCGCATAGGTTCCGACCGCAAGCGGGCCACTGGCGGCAGCGCCACCGGGAGCGCCGCCGCGCCCGGCACCGCCGCCCCCTCGACCGCCTCCGCTTCCCGCCAGAGGCACGTTTACTCGATTGAGCCCGGCGCGCGTCGGCCCTGTCAGTTGCCGCACGGTGCGACCCGCCGCATCAGCCACAGTGATCTGTGCCTGTCCCGTGCCGGCTGCGGCGAGGTGGTACTGCACCACGAACGCCTCCGGTTCGTTCGGCACCTCAAGATACTTGTCGCCGAACAGGTGGTAGTTCATCCCCTGTCCACCGAATCCGTAGCGCGCCTTGGGCTCCACGGCGAAGACGTGGAATTTCTTCGCGAGCACCTCGGCCGACAGCTCCTGCAGCGGCGTGATGTCGCCCGCCCAGATCGCGCGTCCGTATGTGGCGATCACCAGATCGTTTTCGCGAGGATGCACGGTCAGGTCGTGCACGGCCACCGTGGGCAGGTTGGCCTTCAGGCGTGTCCACTCGCCTCCACCGTTGATCGAGACATACACGCCCAGGTCATTGCCGACGATGAGCAGGTTCGCGTTCTTGCGGTCCTGTACCACCACGTTGATCGGCGACGCGGGCAGGTTGCCGCTCACCGATGTCCACGTGCGGCCGCCGTCGGTGGTGCGATACAGGAACGGCCGGAAGTCGTCGTTGCGGAAGCCGCTCTTGGACACAAACGCGGTGGCCGCATCGTGCGACGACGCGTAGACGCGGCTGACCCAGCGGTCCACGGGCGCCCCGGCTGCGGTCAGCGCGGGTGTGAGGTCCGTCCACGCGCCGCCGTGGTTCTGCGATACATGCACCTTGCCGTCATCGGTGCCCACCCAGAGGACGCCAGCTTTTAACGGCGACTCGGAGATCGAGGTGATGGTGCAGTACGGCACATTGAGCCCAATCTTCGCCGGGTCATTCGTCGTCAGGTCGGGACTGATCTCTTCCCAACTGTCTCCGCGGTTCAAAGAGCGGAACAGCACCTGCGCGCCGGCGTACAGAATCTGCGGGTTGTGTGGCGACAGGGCGATCGGCGCAATCCAGTTGTAACGCAGGCGCGGCGCCCCCGCATCGCGTCTGGGCCGAATGTCGGTGCGCACGCCGGTCACCTGATCCATGCGGCCCAGCTGGTTCAACTCGCGCGTGTTGTAGACCCAACGGCTGTCGGTGGGGTCGATGACGTTATACATGCCATCGCCGGGGCCCACGGTGGTCCAGTGCTCCAGCGTGATCCGTCCGGTCGGGCTGTTGCTGGGCCCTTTCCACGAGTCGTGGTCCTGGAAGCCGGCATAGACGTTGTACGGGTCGTCCATGTCCACACCCAGCGCATACGCCTCGCCCACCCCCATGTTGGGGAAGTAGTCGCCCGTGCGGCCGCCGTCATACGACACGTTCACGCCGCCGTCGCTGCCCAGCATGATGCGCTGCTCGTCGAGCGGATCCCACCACATGCTGCGGAAATCGCCGAACACGCCGCGAAAAAAATCACCGGCCCACGTCTTGCCGCCGTCGCGCGAGATGTACATCGAGTCGCTCGTGACGATCACCGTCTGATCGTTGTGCGGGTTGATGCGGACCTGATTGAACGAATACGGCGCCTTGCCGCCCGCCACGTTGACTTCGGTGACGCTCCGCCACGTCGCGCCGGCGTCGTCACTGCGATAGAGCTGGTTGCCGATGATGCCACTGGCGAGCGGGCTTGTCGGGTTCGCACCACCCACGCGGCCCGCTGCGCCGGGCGCGGGGTTCTGATTTTCCAGCAACGCGTACAACACGCGCGGGTTGCGCTGATAGAGGTCGATGCCGATGCGGCCAATCTTGCCCGTCGGCAACCCGCCGGCAAGTCGCGTCCACTTCGTGCCGCCATCCACGGTCTTGTAGATGCCGCTCTCGGGGCCGCTTTCGATGATCTGCCACGGCTTGCGGTCCTTCTCATACATCGCCGCGTACAACACGGTGGGCGTCTGCCGGTTGATCACGAGATCGACGGCCGCCACACCATCGTTGATGTAGAGCACCTTGTCCCAGCTCTTCCCCCCATCCATCGTCCTGAACACGCCGCGTTCCTCGTTGCGTGAGAAGAGATGGCCGATCGCCGCCACATACACGACGTCCGGATTCTTGGGATGAATGACGATGCGCGCGATGTGGTGGGAGTCGGGCAGGCCCATGAACTGCCAGGTGGCGCCGGCGTCCACAGACTTGAAGACGCCCTTGCCGGAATAGGAGGAACGCGCGATGTCCTGCGCGCCCGTGCCCATCCAGACCACGTTCGGGTTGGACGGCGCGATGGTGACGGCGCCGACCGCGGCCGCGTCCACGCTATCCGAGATGGCGTTCCAGGTGATGCCGTTGTTGGTGGTCTTCCACAGGCCGCCGCTGCGCGTGGCGGCATAAATCGTATAGAGCTGGTCGCGACCAGTCGTCTCGGGCACGGCAATTTCAGTGACCCAGGCCGCCGTGCGGAACGGACCGAGGTTGCGGAAGGTGAGCGCATTGGCCACCGCCTCAACGCCGACGGCCGACTGCGCCTGCAGGGGCCTTGTGGGGATGAGCGCAACGGCGGCGAACAGCACCAGGCCGGCTGCGAATACGAGAACTCGAGATACACGAGACGTCATTGAACCCTCCGGAACAGGCCAATTGTACTTGCGCCGCCCCGGGGGAGAACTGCGGGAGAATTCCGCGACCACCGCGGGATTTCGCGCCCCAGGACTCTGGACTCTGGACTCTGGACTCTGGACCCTGGACTCTGGACTCTGGACCCGTCGGCACGCCCTGTGCAACAGACCGTGCTGACACATGCTCACTCTGGCCACATTGCGCGAGAACTCTGCGCTGCTGAAGCTGGATCTGTACTGCAAGGGCGCTCGCCTGGACGAGTCATGTTTCGACGGGCTGGGCACCGGCCGCGGGCTGCTGAGGACGCGGGCCGGCCTGGGGTCGGGACTCGAAGTGGTGTTGCCCGGCGGATTCTGGACGAACGTGCCGGTGCTGGAAGCGTTCGCGCAGCGGTCGCCCTACGTGATTCGCCGCGACGCCGGCGGCCTCACGCTCTCTCGCGACGATGAGGTGGTGACGCCGCTGACCCTGTCGCCCCGTCCGGCGTGGTACGACGCCAAGACGCAATCGGGCAAACCGATGACGCGCGTCGGCACGCTGCAAGGCACCTACCTCGGCGTCTATCCCGCGAAGGTCTGTGACTACTGGGTGGCCGAGCCCACAAAAACCAATTGCCACTTCTGCTCGGTGGGTCTCAACCTCGGGGTAGACGACGCGTCGGAGAAGTCGGTGGACGAAGTGCTGGAGGTGGTGCGCGCCGCGCGCGCGGGCTCTGGCATCACGTACGTGGATTTCAATACCGGGCACTACGAGGGTGATACCTACCTCGATATTCTCGAGCCTTACCTGCGGCGTATCAAACACGAGACGGGCCTGCTCGTTGGGGTGCAGACGCCGCCCCATCACGACTTGTCCCGCTACGATCGCCTTCGTGCGATGGGCGTCAATCGCGTGTCGTTTTGCTTCGAGATTTTTGACCCCGCCTTGTTCAGGGAAATCTGTCCTGGCAAGGACGCGCAGTACGGCCTGGACCGCTACTTCGATGCCATCCGGTATTGCGCCCGGCTGGGAGCCCAGGGCCCGCGTTCCGAGCCGTGGGTCACCAATGGCGAGATCATCGCCGGGCTCGAGCCGCCCGAGTCGTCCATTGCGGCCATCAACTGGATCACGGCGGCCGGCGCCATTCCCACCGTGTGTGTGTTCAGGCCTCTTCGCGGCACTGACTATGAAGACCGTGAGCCACCCGACACCGAGAGCCTCATCCCCGTGTTCCGCCGGCTCTACGAGGCGTGTATGGAGGCCGGCCTGCCCATTGGATGCGCGCCCGACGTCCACGTCTCGCTCGTGCTGTTGCCCGAGGAGTGCGAGTCACTGTCCACGCGTCAGTTCCGGTGGCACCGGATGAAACTCGCCGTCATGAAACGCGTCTTCGCTGGGCAGTTCGCACGCCGCCTCCGCCGCTACTAGCCTGGTCTACAATCGCCCCTGCCATGGTGATCCGAATTCTTCTGCTGTTGTCTCTGTTTGCGTGGCCGGCGCCTCCGGTCCAGACGAATGTGCCGCTCACGGCGCTGACGTGGCGCAATGTGGGGCCGGCCGTGACCGGCACCCGGATTGTGGAACTCGCGGTCGTCGAACGCGACCCGCGGACGTTCTATGTGGCCACTGCATCGAGTGGCGTGTGGAAGACCGCCAATGCCGGCACCACGTGGGCACCGGTGTTCGAACGGGCGGGCCGAATCTCGGTCGGCGGCCTGGCCGTGGCTCCTTCGAACCCCGACATCCTCTGGGTGGCCACCGGCGAACCGAACATGCGGAACCTGCGCAGCACGTCACCCGGCGATGGCATCTACCGATCGACTGACGGCGGCCGGACGTGGGAGCACAGAGGGTTGCGCACCAGCCAGCACATGGGTCGCGTGGTGGTGCATCCCACCAATCCCGACATCGTGTACGCGTCGGCGGTGGGGTCGATGTGGGATTCGAACAACGACGGCAGGGGATTGTGGAAGACCACGGACGGCGGTTCGACCTGGCGCAACGTGCTCGCGCCTGGTGGCCGCACGGGAGTGGTGGACATCGCGATGCAACCCGGCAATGCGAGTGTGCTGTACGCGGCCGCGTGGCACCGCGAGCGTCGTGACTGGAGTTTCATCAACACGGGCATGGGAAGCGGGATCTACAAATCCACCGACGCGGGTGAAACATGGACCCGGCTCGCCGTTGGCCTGCCCACCGCTCCGATGGGACGCATCGGTCTGTCGGTGTGCCGCTCTCAGCCTGACACCGTGTTCGCTGCCGTGGAAGGCGACGCGGCCACACGCGGCGTCTACCGGTCCACGGATGCGGGCGCCACCTGGACTCGCCGCGCCCCCATCAGCGCATCGTCGTACTACTACGGCCAGATTCGCTGCGACCCGGGTGATCCTCAGCGCGTCCACGTCTTGCAGACGGAAATTGCGACGTCCACCGATGGCGGCGTCACGTTCCGCACGGAACTGCCGGGTCCGGGCGTGCATGTGGATCACCACGACCTGTGGACGAATCCGTCCAACCGCGAGCACTTGATTCTGGGGAACGACGGCGGCGTGTATCAGTCCTACGATGCCGGGCGCAACTGGCGTCATATGACCCAGATGGTCACCACGCAGTTCTACACGGTGGCCACCGACATGCGCGAGCCGTTCTACTACGTCTACGGCGGGACCCAGGACAACAACTCGCTTGGTGGCCCGAGTGCGACGCGCAACAGCGACGGCATCGTCAACGACGACTGGTATGTCACGGTGGGCGGTGACGGATTCTCGGTGCAGGTGGAGCCCGCGAATCCGAATGTGGTCTACACCGAGTCGCAGTACGGCGGCCTGGTGCGGTTCAATCCGTCGACGGGAGAGCGGCGCCGGATTGTGCCGCAGGCGCCTGCGGGCACGACGTATCGATGGAATTGGAACGCGCCCATTCACATCTCCGCGCATGACGGAACCACGGTGTACTTCGGGTCGCAGTTCTTGCATCGCAGCCGGAACCGCGGCGAGACCTGGGAGACGGTCAGTCCGGATCTGACGAAACAAGTCGCGATCGATCCGGCTAGTCGCATCTCGGATTACGGCACCCTGCGATTCATCCATGAGTCGCCCCGCCGTGCAGGCCTCATTGCCGTTGCGACAGACGATGGATTGGTACAGGTGAGTGAGGATGGCGGCGCGACGTGGAGGAAGATCGAGACCTTTCCTGGTGTGCCCATCGGCACGCAGGTGCTGCGCGTGTTCTTCTCTGCGCACGAAGACAACACGATGTATGTGGTGCCGGCGGGGCATGAAGACGATAACTTCGAGCCGTATGTGCTGAAGAGCACGAACCTTGGCGTGACGTGGACGTCGGTGGCGGGCGACCTGCCGCAAGACAGCCCCGTGTTGTCGTTTGTCGAGGATTCGGCGAATCCGAAGTTGCTGTTCGCGGGCACGTATACCGGCGTGTTTGGCACCCTCGATGGGGGCCAGACGTGGCGACCGGTGGCGGCGGGCCTGCCCACGGTGCCGGTGCACGACATGGTGATTCATCCGCGCGAGCGCGATCTGGTCATTGGTACGCACGGCCGCGGTATCTGGATCCTGGATTCGATTCGAGGTCTTGAAGCGCTGACCGGCACCGCGCCCTCATCATCGGCCGTGATCGTGGCGGCGAGGCCAGGCACGCAGTGGACAAGATTCCAGCGTGGACGCGATTCGATTGGCCAGACGTACTTCCGCGCGCCGAACCCTGACGACGGCGTCTACATCGACTACCGGCTGTTTACAGGTGCGGGCGACGGCACCCTCACCATTCATGGTGCGGATGGGCAGCTTGTTCGCACGCTCTCGGTGCCCGCCGATCCGGGCGTCACACTGCGGCGCGTGGTGTGGGACATGAGGGGCGAGGCGGTCGTGGCCGCGGGCGGGGGCCGGGGTGCTGGGGCCGGGGTCGGTGGAGCGCCGGGCACCGGGCGCGGCGGCGGGCGCGGGGCGCTTGTGGCGCCCGGCACCTATCAGGCCCGCCTGACCGTGGGCGGGCAGACCGTGACGACCACAGTGGAAGTTCGGTGAGGCCCCCCGGAAACGAAAAACGCTAGAATGGTGGTTCGGCAACAACCTGTTTTTTGTGGAGGATGCATGAAGAAACTGTCTCTCGGTGTGGGTGGAGTGATGTTGGCGATGGCCATGGCGCTTCCGGCGTACGCGGCGGACCCGGTGAAAGTCACCGGCGAGCTGATTGATGTCATGTGTGGCGCCACCAAGAAGGGGCCCGATCACAAGGCCTGCGCCGACAGTTGCGCGAAGCGCGGCGAGCCGGTGGCGGTGTTCGCGAAAGACGGCATGTACGTGATCACCGGCAAGCTCACGGAGGAGAAAAACGCCAAGCTCATCGAGTTCATGACCAAGCAGGTCACGGTGACGGGCGAAGTGTCGAAGGACAAGGACGGCAAGCTCTCGATCGCCGCTGACTCCATCGTGATCGCGGCCGCCAAGTAAGCACGCAGACGACCTCACGACCTCTGAGGTCAGACCTCAGAGGTCGTTTCTACACGGGTCGTGCTCAACATGCGATTCCTTTCCCGCGTGTTCTTCTTGTCCGTCTGCCTGGTGGCCGGGGCCGTGGCGACGGCCCAGCAGCCCCCTCCGCTCGACGCGTCGCTGACCGCGCTCACCGAGACCAACGTCATTCGCGCGGGGGCCACCACACGGCTCGCCATGCGTGTGGTGCTCGACAAGGCACTGCACGTGCAGTCCAACACGCCGAGTGACCCGGGGTTCATTGCCACCGTGCTCACCGTGGACCCCCCTGCGGGCGTCACAGTGGACGAGTTGGTGTATCCGGCGGCCACCGCGCTGAGGCAGTTTGGTCAGCCCGAGCCGTTGTCGGTGTACGGCCACGACTTCGTCATTGGTGTGCAGGTGACCCTGGCGCCCAATGTGGCTCCTGGCACCCTCGTGATCAGTGCGCGCCTGCGGTATCAGGCCTGCAACGACACCGTCTGCTTCCGTCCACTCACCGAGGCCGTGCCGTGGATCGTCGAAGTTGTGCCCGCCGGCGCCGCGGTGACACGGCAGCACCAGGACGTTTTTAAGGGCATCGCATTTGGGAAAGGCATCAAGCCTCCGGCGCGCACCAAAGAAGCCGCTCCAGTGGCTCCCACGCAGGCATCTGCCGGTGCCGGCGATGACGGTGTGGCGGCCCTCGACAAATTCACGCTGCAACTGGCCACCGGCGGCTACCTCGGCACCGACGACTTCCTCACCTTCATCAAAGATGCCGAGTCGGGAACGAAGCCGTCCGGGCTCTTCGACAATCGCGGCCCGCTGGCGATTCTGCTGATCGTGCTCGTGGGTGGCCTCGCATTGAACCTCACGCCATGCGTGTTGCCCATGATCCCGATCAACCTGGCCATCATCGGTGCCGGAGCCAAGGCGGGCTCGCGCAGTCGCGGGTTTGTGCTCGGCGCCAGTTACGGCGCCGCCATGGCGGTGGTCTACGGCGTGCTCGGGCTCGTGGTGATTCTCACCGCCGGCACATTCGGTTCGATCAACTCATCGCCCTGGTTCAACTTGAGTATCGCCGTGTTGTTTGTGGCGCTTGGCCTGGCGATGTTCGACGTGCTGATGATTGATTTTTCGAAGTTCTCCACGGCGTTCCAGCCCACGTCCACGCAGCAGGGGAGCGTGGCCCTGGCCTTCACGATGGGCAGCGTCGCGGCGTTGCTGGCGGGCGCCTGCGTGGCGCCCGTGGTGATTCAAGTCGTGCTCTTTGCCAGCGACCTCTATGCCAAGGGCAACGGCGTGGCGCTGGCATTGCCGTTTGTGCTCGGGCTTGGCATGGCCTTGCCCTGGCCGATCGCCGGTGCGGGTATGGCGGCACTACCGAAACCGGGCGCGTGGATGGTGCGCGTCAAGCAAGTGTTTGGCGTCGTCATTCTGCTGACGGCTGCCTACTACGGCTACCTCGCGTACACGCTATTCGACGATCGATCCGCTGACGCCACTGAAGTGTCGTCCTCTGTCAGCGAGATGCTGGCCAGCGGCTGGCATTCGTCACTGGCCGCCGGGCTTGCCGAAGCGGAGCGCGACAACAAGCCGGTGCTGCTGGACCTCTGGGCCACCTGGTGCAAGAACTGCCTGACGATGGATAAGACGACCTTGAAGGATCCGGCAGTGACGGCGGCGTTGTCAGGATACGTGAAGATCAAAGTTCAGGCGGAGAATCTCGACGACCCGGCCACGGCGGCGATCATGAAACGCCTTGGCGCGGTGGGGCTACCCGCGTACGCGATACTTCGGCGCGCGTCATCGTAATGGCGAAATGACAGAAATGACCGAAATGGCGAAATGTCTGCAGGTGGTGAATGGCTAAATTCATGAATGTTCTGAGGTTGACGCTGGCCGGGACGGTCCTGCTCTGCGGTAGTGCCTCCGCGAGTGCCCAGGTGTCTGCCGCGGACGGCGTACCCGTGAACGCGGCTGGGGACCCGCAGTACTCCACGTTCTCGCTGTGCGCGATTGACCCGGCCACGGGGCAATCGGGCGCGGCGGTGACCACACGCGTGCCATTTGTGGGCCGCGCCGTGCCGCATGTGCGCGCGCGTCCCGACAAGGGGGTCGGGGCCGTCTGCACGCAGGCGTCCACCGCAGTGGAGTTTGGCGCGCGTGGGCTCGACCTGATCGAAAAGGGCGTGGAGCCGAAGGACATCATCACCCAATTGCTGGCTGCCGATGAACGGCGCGAGTCACGACAGGTGGGTGTGATCGACATGAAGGGGCGATCGGCGGCGCACACCGGCAAGCAGAACGGTGTGTGGGCGGGCAGCAAGCAGGGCCTCAACTACACGGTGCAGGCCAACATCATGGTGGGCCCTGAAGTCATCGAGGCCGTCGCAGCCACGTTCGAGGCCACGGATGGCGTGGGCATGCCGCTGGCCGAGCGCATGATTCTGGCGCTCGAGGCAGGCTACGCCAAGGGCGGAGATAGACGATGGGGCTCGTTGCAGTCGGCGGCGATCAAGATCGCCGACCCGAACAATCCAGGCCGCGGCGGCGACCACATCGCGCTCGCCATCGAAGTGGGCGAACACGCGAATCCCGTGGGCGAGATGAAGCGCATCTACATGACCACTGCGCGCCGCCTGGGCTACCGCGAGTTTTCGCGCGTGGAAGGCGCCGACGTCATCGAACTCAAGCGGATGTTGCACGCGCTCGGCTACTGGCGTCCCCTGCTGGCGGCGTTTCCTGAACCCGCGCCGGCCCGCGAGTACGGCGTATTCGACGAAGAAACGATTGCCGCCGTGGACAAGTTCCGCGCCGACAACGCCCTGACCTACCAGGGTAACGCGCCCGGCCTGGTCGACGCCCGCTTCATCGACGCGCTCCGCGCCGCCTATTTCAAGAAACGCAAAGGGGCGTAGGACCTCCGTACCTGAGGTCCTTCACGCCTCGTGTGACCCCTTCTTATAAAACGCCGACTGGAACTGCTCAATCAGGCGCTTCATCTCGATCGCGTCACCTTTGCTGTGCCCGTGGCACACCACGGGGTTGTGGCCGCCTGTGGTTTCGATGAACACGTCCGAGAACATGATGTTCGTGTCGATCTTGATGGATGACACGTGCGACAGGTGGATCGACGCTTCCAGCTTGCCAATCCACTGCGGCGTGTAATGCGTCACACTCGACGGCGAGATGACCACCTGGGTGGGGAACAGCCGGTTGCCCTGGCTCAGGCGGCTGGCGCGAAATACGTGCTCGCCCGGCAACGCGCGGCCCTTCCAGAGGATGTACCAGACCAGAAGCACCAGGAACACCGCCACGCCGATGGCGACAAGAGCAGGGGTGGAGAGCGAATTGGTGGGCAGGGTTTCCATAGCGGCGTCGCGGGCATTGTACGCATAATGGGCGCGTGATTCGCCGCCATTTATTGCCGTCCCTGTTGTGTCTGTCGGCCTGCACGTCTTCAGGGCCGGTCGACGTCGTGGAACTGAGCGCCCAGGATGCCCAAGTGGCCATGGCTGCCGGTACGCTGTTGTCGAGGACGCTGACCCAGTCATACCTCGACCGCATTGCGAGGGTAGACGACGCGGGGCCGATGCTCAACGCCGTCATCGAGCTCAATCCGGCGGCGCTCGCCGAGGCCGACGCGCGGGACGCCGAACGGGCCGCGGGCCACGTGCGCGGCCCACTGCACGGCATCCCCGTGCTCCTGAAAGACAACATCGATGTGGCCGGGCTCGTGAACTCCGCAGGCTCCCTCGCGATGGCCACCCATCGTCCTGCGAAGGACGCGTTCCTGGTGATGCAACTGCGCGAGGCCGGCGCCGTCATTCTGGGCAAGACCAACCTCAGCGAGTGGGCCAACTTCCGCTCCACCCGCTCATCGTCGGGCTGGAGTTCCCGCGGGGGGCAGACGAAGAACCCCTACGCGCTCGATCGCAATCCCTGCGGGTCAAGCTCGGGCACGGGCGCGGCCATCGCCGCCAGCCTCGGCGCGATTGGTGTGGGCACAGAAACCGACGGCAGCATCATTTGCCCGGCGTCGGTGAGCGGCCTGGTCGGCTTGAAGCCAACGGTTGGCCTCATCAGCCGCGGCGGCATCATCCCCATTTCCATTTCCCAGGACACGGCGGGGCCGATGGGACGGACAGTGTCTGACGTGGCCATGCTGCTCAGTGCCATTGCGGTTGTGGATGATGCGGACCCGGCAGGACCGGCGTCTGCCGATCATCGACCGTCCGACTACACCGCATTCCTGTTGTCAGACGCGTTGCGCGGCAAGCGCATCGGAGTGCTTCGCCAGGCGATGGGGTATCACCCCGATGTGGATGCCGTCATGGCGCGCGCGATTGATGCCGTGCGGAAGTTGGGCGCTGAGGTGATCGACGTGGAGATGGCGACCTACAACAAGTGGAACGACCCGGAGTTCGAGGTGCTTTTGTACGAGTTCAAAGACGGCCTCAATACGTACTTGAAGTCATCCGGCGCGCCGGTCGCCTCGCTCGAGGCGTTGATGGCGTGGAACACGGCGCACGCCGCCGAGGCGATGCCGATCTTCGGCCAGGAGATCTTCGCGCAGGCGCAGGCCAAGGGGCCGCTGACCGACGCGGCCTATCAAAGGGCTCGAGACGATGCCCGCAGGCTTGCCGGGAAAGAGGGCCTCATCGCGGTGATGGATCAGTTGACGCTCGACGCCGTCATTGCGCCGAGCATGTCGCCCGCGTGGACCACCGACCACGTGCTGGGCGATCACTTCGTTGGAGCGGGCTATGGCGTGGCGGCCGTCGCCGGCACGCCGAGCCTGACAGTGCCTGCCGGTGATGTGGCCGGCCTGCCGGTGGGCGTCACGTGGATGGGCCGCGCGTGGAGCGAGGCCGACCTCATCAGTTTCGCCTATACGTTTGAGCAGGCCACCCAGGCACGCCGGGCGCCGAAATTCCCGAGAGGGGGCCAGCGATGAGAAAGGCATGGTTCGTCGCCCAGGCACTGCTCGTCGCCGGCGCGCTTCTGGCCGGATGTAACGGGCAACCGTCAGAGCCGCCGCCCGACCGCGTGTTCATCAACGGCCGAATCTGGACCGGCGCCGCTCGGATGCCCGAGGCGCAGGCGATTGCGACGCGGGGCGACCGCATCGTCGCGATTGGGCTGAACCAAAGTATCCGGGCGCTTGCGGGCGACGCCACAGAGGAAATCGATTTGGCCGGCCGGCGCGTGGTACCAGGGTTCAACGATGCGCATTGGCATCTGCCCACTCGGCGCACGGCGGATCTGGTTGATGCCGGGCAGGTGAAGGAGATACAGCGGCGCCTCCAAGAGTTCGCGGCCACGCTGGGCCCGGACGAGTGGGTCACCGGCCGCGGGTGGGGGCCGTCTGATTTTCCAGACAATCAGGCCCATCGCCGCTATCTCGATGAAGTGTTTCCTGACCGTCCGGTGCTCTTGACCGATCGCGACGGCCATCAGACGTTGGCTAACAGCCGTGCCCTTGCCTTGGCCAAGGTCACTCGCGCCACCAGTGACCCTGCGAACGGTCGCATTGATCGGGATGCGGCGGGTGAGCCAACCGGTCTCCTGAAAGAGTCTGCATCGTCGCTTGTCCGCAGGTTGATTCCACCTGTGAACGCCGACCAGGTCTATCGCGCGCTCCTGGCTGAAATGGACAAGGCGGCCGCCTTCGGACTGACGTCGCTCCAGGTGGCTTCAGGAAGCGGAGCTTCCGGCATTGAGTACGAGGCGTATCAGCGCGCGTTGCGCGAAGGGACCCTCAAGGTGCGCTTTCGAGTGGCGGTGCCGTTTGGGCGCGATGTGACTGCTGCCCAGTTGACGGAATTCGTCGCGCTCCGCGATCGGCACCGTGGCGGCCTGCTGACATACGGCGTCGCGAAGGGGATGCTCGACGGCACTGTCGATGCCCACACGGCGGCCATGCTGGAGCCCTACGCTGAAAGCACTGACACTGGTTTGCCGATGTGGATGCAGGGCGATCTCAATCGCGTGGTCGCCGCGTACGACAAGGCCGGACTTCAGGTGCAACTCCACGCGATTGGTGACCGCGCCATCCGCATGGCCCTCGATGCGTTCGAGCAGGCCGCGAAGGACAACGGCACCACCGGCCGCCGCCATCGAGTGGAGCACATCGAAGTGCCGGCACTTGCGGACCTGCCGCGGTTCAAGGCCCTGGGCGTCATCGCGTCCACTCAGGCAATGTTCGCGAGTCCCGACGCCATTACCCTGACCAACTACGCGCCTGCGCTGGGGCCGGCCCGCGCCTCCCACTCCAACGCGTTCAAGTTGTTTGACGATGCGGGGGCGGTGCAGGCGTTTGGGAGCGACTATCCCGTGTTCACAATGGAGGTGATGCGCGGAGTGCATGCCGCCGTGACGCGCGAATTGCCTGATGGCACGCCGGCGGGCGGGTGGTATGCCCAGCATCGGATCTCGGTGGCGGCGGCGGTGCAGCACTTCACGAAGGATGCGGCCTTTGCCAGCTTCGACGAAGCGGACAAAGGCACGTTGGAGGTGGGCAGACTCGCCGACTTCGTCGTGTTGTCCGACGACATCTTTGTGATTCCTCCGGCCAGGTTGAGCGGTGTCACCGTCCTGCTGACGATGATGGGGGGCCGTCGCACCTACCAGTCGCCTGCGTTTGCTGCCGCGGTTCGCTGAGGCTGCGCCCAAGTTCACAGGAACGCCCAGGCGCTGAGGAGAGCAAAAACTTCCCGAGGCCGGGTAGTTCCTACGCGGTCAAATCTGCCGGTGGGCCGATCCCATGAGCTGGGGCCCCATGTTGCGGGCAGATCCGAGCGGCAAGAATTTTGCTGCGTCCAGACGTCATGAGCGATCAACCAGTCGGCGTGTTGATTCCCGTTGGCCGCACCACGCTGCGGGGCGATGTGACCATGCCCCGAAGTCCTCGAGGAGTGGTCATTTTTGCACATGCGAGCGGCACCAGCCGCGACAGTTCGCGAAGCCAGTACGTCGCCCGGTATCTCGCGCGATGCGGATTCGCCACGCTGCTGATCGACCTGCTGACCGAGGATGAAGGGGCCGACGACGCGTGCACCGGTTACCTGCGATTCGACATCGCCCGGCTGGCATTGCGCCTGGTGGCCATCATGGATTGGGTGTCGTCGGACCCGGACCTGGGCCCGCTGCCCGTCGGCCTGTTCGGCGCGAGCACCGCTGGCAGCGCCGCGCTGGTGGCGGCGGCTGAACATCCTCACCAGGTGGCAGCGGTCGTGTCGCGCGGCGGCCGGCCGGACCTGGCCGGGGCCGCCCTGTCTGGCGTGATGGCCCCAACCCTGCTGCTGGTCGGGAGTGATGACGGGGCGTTGATCGCTTTGAACCGCGAGGGCATGTCCCGGATGCAGTGCAGAGCGTTGTTGCAGGTTGTGCCAGGAGCGTTGCACCTCTTCGATGCACCCGGACCGCTGGAGGCCGTGGCGACCGCCGCCGGCCTCTGGTTCCAGCGCTTCCTGAGTGACACGACAGAAGACCGGTTTTTTCCGTCCTCAGCAGCACGGGGGATTTGGGACGCTTCGAAACGGGTCCCACTGCCGGCGCCCCGGCGGTAGCGTGCGGTTTCACGTCCGTAGCTCGGCCTGGGTTTAAAGGCCGAGGCCTGGGCTTGGTGTGGCAGGTATAATCCGCGCACGCATGTCCCTGTCGTCCGGCACAAGAATCGGCATCTACGCGATTGTCTCGAAGCTTGGCGAAGGCGGCATGGGCGAGGTGTACGTCGCGCGCGACACCAGGCTCGACCGCGACGTCGCGCTGAAAGTCCTTCCGGAACTCTTCACGAGCGATCCCGATCGACTCGCGCGCTTCGAACGTGAAGCCAAAGTGCTGGCGTCCCTCAATCACCCGAACATTGCGCAGGTGTACGGGTTCGAAAGCAACGCCATCGCGATGGAACTGGTCGATGGGGAGACGCTCGAAGAGCTAATCCGGCGTCCAGAGTCCAGGGTCCTGAGTCCGCGGGGCTTCCCCTCGACCGCGTGCTGCCGATCATGCGGCAGATCGCGACTGCGCTTGAAGCGGCGCACGACCAGGGCATCATCCATCGCGACCTGAAGCCGGCCAATGTGAAAGTGCGTGAAGACGGCACCGTGAAGGTGTTGGACTTCGGGTTGGCGAAGGCCTTTGCGGCCGATGCGGAGAGTGCGGCTTCTGTCTCAAACTCCCCGACGCTCACGGCGCGCTCCACGCAGATGGGGATGATTCTCGGCACGGCCGCCTACATGGCACCCGAGCAGGCGAAGGGCCGCCCCGTCGACCGACGCGCCGACGTCTGGGCCTTCGGCGTCGTGTTCTTCGAGATGCTTGCGGGCCGTCGCGCCTTCGAGGGAGACGATGTGTCGGAGGTGCTGGCGTCGGTGCTGAAGACGGAACCGGACTGGAGTGCGTTGCCGGCAGACTTGCCTGGGCCTGTCAGGCGGTTGCTCAGACGCTGTCTCGAGAAGGACCCAAAAAAACGGCTGCGTGACGTCGGCGAAGGCATGTTGCAGTTGGAGGAGGGCCTCGCCACCGGATCCACGTCGTCGATCATGATGCCCGCCGTTGGTGATCCGAGCGCGTCGGGTGCGGTGAAGACGCCGGCGCCTCTGTGGCGGCGGATGATGCCTGTTGCCGCGGCGGTCGTGCTGACCGCCGGCGCTTACGCCGGCATCACGGCATGGCTGGCGCCGCCGCCGGCGGCCTCTCCGACACCGGTCAGATTCCAACACGAGCTCCCACCTGCTTCGCCGATGTGGGTGTCCGGAGATCTGCGCGATCTCGCCGTGTCGCCGGATGGAAAAGTGATTGTGTATGCCGTTCAGGAGCGGTCCGGGTCACCCGAATTGTGGGTGCGACGGCTCGACCAGCTTGCCGGGGCGCCGCTACGGGGCGCCGAGGGCGCCGGCGGTCCGTTTGTGTCATCCGATAATCAGTGGGTCGGATTCGTCGACTCGAGCGATCGGGCAGCGGTGAAGAAAGTCTCGATTCTTGGAGGGCCGGCGGTGCCGGTGACGCGCCTCGCCGCAGGCGTGCATGGGGCGGCATGGATGACTGACGGCACCATCGTGTTCGGCATGCGGGGCGGGCCGCTGCAGAGCGTCAGTCAGGCCGGCGGAGAACCCGTGGCCCTCACGACACTCGACACGGAAGCAGGAGA
>JBKJQX010000096.1:0-7044 GCA_046594875.1 Vicinamibacterales bacterium | reverse complement strand
CCAAGAGGCGATCGCGATTCTTGGTGAAGGGCGTCGGATGCCACACCGCATCATCCATGCTCAGCCCCACGAACCACCGGAAGAGCAGGTTGTCGTCCAACTGCTCGATCAGCATCCCCTCACTGCGGACGGTGTACAGCACCTGCAGTAACAGGGCGCGCAGCAATGGCTCGGGCGGAATCGAGGGCCGCCCGGTCGCGGCGTACAACCGATCGCAATCGGACGCCAGCGAACGGAGGGCTTCATCGGTCATCCGCCGAATGGATCGTAATGGATGGTCGGCCGGGACGCGTGCCTCCGGCGAGAGATAACTGAACAAGTGGCCCGTCTGCTGATCATCACCGCGCATGCCCGCATCGTAGTACCCGCCCGATCCCCTTCATGCCTTGTGTGCGTACCCCTTTTTCAGCGCCCTGTTAGCGTTTGACACGCTCCCGTACGGGGCTGGATAATCACGCTTGTCCATGATCACCCTGACGTTATCGTCCCTGCTCGCGGTGAGTCTCGTGTTCGCCCAGAATCCTCCGGCGTTTACACAGGCGACAGAAACGGCTGTGGTGGCGGAACTGACGGCCCTGCGCAGGTCGGTCGACCAACTGGTTGAGGTCATCAAGCTGGTGGCGCAGCAGTCGGCCGACCGAGACACCTCTCTGGTGCTGGCGCAGTTGATCGACATGGACGAACGTCGCATCACACAGATGCAGGTGCGAATGGATGGACTCGAGCAGAGCCGGGCCGCCCTCGACAAAGAGATGGCGCAGATGCGTGGTTCGGCGGACGTCTACACCCAGATGGCGGCCGGGGACCCCACCGGCAAGGCGCAGGCGATGATGGAGCAGGAGAAGTTGAGGACGGCCGAACAACTCGAACAGAAGGCCAACGCGAGACTTCAGCTCGACAACCAGATCTCCCAGCTCGATGGAGAGATCGCCAACGCGAAACAAACGGTCCTTGAGATGCGGCGACGCCTGGACCAGAAGATCCGACTCAACCCGCAACCGTAACGAAAGCCACGAAGGAGAACTGCGCGATGACTAACCACCTCAGGAAAGCAGCCTTGTGCGTATTGGTGCTGACAGGGCTGCCGGCGCTGGCCCAAGCGCAGATCCCCAATACCTGCGACTTCGATGGCGACGGCAAAACCGACCCCGTCATTGTCAGGAACGTGGGCGGTCAGTTGAATTGGTGGATTCTGAAGTCAGCCGGTGGCGTGCAGTTCACCAGTTGGGGGAGCCTCGGCGATACCAGCCTCTGCGGCGACTACGATCTCGACGGCAAGTCGGACGTGACGGTCTGGAGACCGGGGGCGGCCGGCGCTGCGGGATTCTGGGTGCTGCGGTCGTCGAACGGCACCGCGCTTTTTGAGCCCTTCGGGCAGACCGGGGACGATGCCAGGGTGGTCGGCGATTACAACGGCGACGGTCGCGATGATTTTGCCGTATATCGGGCCGGTTCTCCCTCCATCACCTACTTCCGCACCTCACAAGGCGGCGCAGTGACGTACGTCCCCTGGGGGAAGACCGGCGACTTCACCTCGCCGTTTGACTACGACGGCGACGGCAAGCACGACCCGATGGTGCAGCGTTCAGGCGCGATCTGGATTCTCCAGTCGTCGAACGGTGCGACCGTCGTGCGTAACTTCGGCTTGTCGAACGACGCGCTCGTGATGGGTAATTGGGACGGAGACTTGACCGAGGACATCACGGTCGGCCGCGCAGTTGGTGGATCCCTCCAGTACTGGACGGTCGGCAGCACGACCAACATCGTCAGTTTCCGCACCTGGGGTGCTTCTGCCACAGATTTCATCACGCAGGGTGACTGGGACGGCGACGGCAAGACCGACGTGGCCATCTGGCGTGACAGCACTGGGCAGTTCTGGCTCAATCGCTCTACGTCTGGTGTGGCCGTTGTCTCCTGGGGCACATCTGGCGACTACCCGGTAAATAATTGGCGCGTCAAATGATCGACTGCGTGTGACCCTTTCGTTCGTCCAGAATGGCGCGATAGTCGCGCCATTCTGGACGAAGCAGTTCGGCCAGCCGCCACGATGACGTCCGCCCCGGTCTTACCCCTGCGCGTCCTCGTGCTGGCGCAGTACTTCACGCCAGAGCCCATCACCAAACCCGGCGATCTCGCTCAGGCCCTGCACGAGCGCGGCCATGACGTCACCGTGTTGACGGGCTTGCCTCAGTATCCGAACGGTGCGCGATATCCCGGCTATGCGTTGCGGCCCTGGCAATGGGACAGGCTTGGGGCCGTCCCGGTGCTGCGGATGGCGGGGTACGCGTATCACGGACGATCGGTCCTGCGTCGCTGCGCGAATTTTGGCGCGTTCGCGCTTGCGGCGGTGCTGGCCCGGCCGCTGCTGAAACGGCCTCAGGTGATCTATGTCTGGCATCCGCCGCTGTCAATCGGCGTCGCTGGCTGGATGCTGGCGCGAATCATGCGAGTGCCGTTTGTGTACGACGTCCAGGACATCTGGCCCGATGTCATCGTGGCGGCCGGACTGATCAGCAACCCTCGCGCGATTCGCGCGCTCGAAGCGCTGGAGCGGTTCATCTACCGCCGCGCAGACAAGATCCTTGTACCGAATGAGCGTGCACGCGACGTGCTCATTGCCAAAGGTGCCTCTCCCGAACGGCTGTCCGTCACGCATCACTGGGTGGAAGGCGATCTGGCACGGCAAGGCACAAGTGCCGAGCGAAGCGCGACGCGCGAGGCGCGGGGCTGGCAGGACCGGTTCGTGGTGCTCTTCGCCGGCAACCTCGGCATTGCCCAGGACCTGGTGTCGGTTGTGAAGGCCGCCGCGCTCCTTGCCGACCCTCGCGTGCTGCTGGTGTTTGCCGGTGAAGGGACGGCCCGGCGTGATCTGGAACAACTGGCGCACGAGACCGGTGTTGCGGATCGCACCGTGTTTCTTGGCTGGCGTCCGCATCACGAAATGCCGGCGTGGATGGCTGCCGCCGACGCGCTGCTCGTGCATCTTGCAGACTCCACCGTCTTCGAAGCCGTGGTGCCCACAAAGACCGTTGCGTATCTGGCAGCCGGCCGTCCCATCGTCATGGCTGTGCGCGGAGCGGCCGCCGACCTGGTGCAGAGCACCGGGACTGGTGTGGTGGTCGCGCCCGGCGATCCTGTGCGATTGGCGGCCGCGCTCGACGAGCTCGCCTGCCTCGATGAGGGAACGCGCGCCGCGATGGGCGCTCGGGGTCGTGCGCGATTTGACGACACCTTCGCCAAGGACTGCGTGGTGCCGCAGTACGAAGCCGCGCTGGACGCAGTCGCGCGCCGCCCGGTGTGATCCGGAACGTAGCTCGGCCTGGGTCTCAAGGCCGAGGCCTTGACGCAGATGTGAGCCACGTCCCTACGGCCTGGCGGTCGCGAGCCGTCAGCACCGGGAGGAACCAGACCGCCGCCGCGTACAGCGCCAGGCCCACCGCTGCCGCCGCGACGAGCACCAGCCACGACGAGGCGGCCGTGATCGCGACCGTCCGCAGGCCCGCGAACAAGACAATGCCGCAGGGCACGACATACGTGAGGATTCTGAGCCAGGGTGCGCGAAGGCGTCCGCCCGAGCCCCACTCGGTCCAGGCGATGAACAGAGGGCCTGGCGACACGGCCACCAGGCGCGCGATTCCCGCTGAAGCGATATGTCCGGCGGGTGCCAGCGCCAGCAACGTGATCGTGGTGACGACGAGGCCCGTCACAGCCCAGATGGCATTACGTGCCGGGCGACCTTCCGCCTCATTGGCGAACCACGCGGCCGTTCCAAGGCCGTTGAGTCCGACACCGAGGGCCAGCGGCAGCAACATGGGTTCGGCGACCGTCGCGATCTCCGGGCCGATCCACAACGTCAATGCTGGTGCCCCGAGACTGGCGATGAAGGCTGCAAACGCCACCGCCACGACAGCGGTCATGACGGTCGCGCTGGGATAGGCTCGTGTCAGGCGGTCATCAACGCTGCCGTCGCCGGCAGGGGCCAGCGAGGCCACTACTTGCACCGCGCTGCCCAGCGCGGCGGTGGCGTGCATCCACAGAAGCAGCCCGATGACCAGCGCCGTCAGCACCTCTGCGCCCAGATATCGGCCAACGAGTGTTCGCTCGACAATGACCCACGCGGCGAACGCCAACTGGGTGCCAATTGTGGCCACGCCGAATCTGGCGACGCCCGAGGCGGCGGTCCTGGTCGGTTGGGCCCACACCGGTCCGACGCCGCGGCGGAGCACGAGAAGACTTGCCACACTGATGACGAGTGACGCGGCGGCCTGCCACGTCACCAGTGCGACGACACCCCAGGCGCTGGTCGCGACCCAGGCCGCGCCGGCCGCGGTGACGATGGCCGCCGTGCTCGTCACAGTGGCTGCGGCGCCGAATTGCCGCATCCCCTGCAGGGCCCCTACGCAGACGGCGATAATGGCCGCCGGAATGGCGCCGAGTACCGCGATGCGCAGAGCCGGCATGGCGACCACCGCCGGCAACTGCGCGACCGAAACGGCC
Organism: Vicinamibacterales bacterium; assembly: GCA_046594875.1. Taxonomy (GTDB): domain Bacteria; phylum Acidobacteriota; class Vicinamibacteria; order Vicinamibacterales; family SCN-69-37; genus SYFT01. The sequence goes on along the minus strand of JBKJQX010000096.1, from coordinate 2,547 downwards.
GCAGGCGCCAGCACCCAAAGCAGCGCCGCCGCCAACACACCCAGAGCAACCGCCGACCAGAGGCCAGCGGCGACGGCTTCCTGTCGCAGTCGGGCCACAGCGCTTCGCGACACCAGGTGCAGCACACCGCGCGCGGGGCCGGCCGCAGCGATGCCCGCGGTAAACGCCGCCGCCCACGCGTACACCGCAAAGCCGTCCGGGCCCAGCCCATGGACAATCAGCGGCGTGGTGACGAAAGTGACCATGACCGGCACGGCCCAACCCAGCATCCCCTGCGCGGCGTGGTTCAGCAGCCCGGCACTATCGGGTGGAGCCGAAGGATTCGGGGTCATGGGGCACGCTGCCTCCATTCGTCGTACGGGGTGTCATCCTGGGCGAGTTCTTCGAGCATCCGCTGCCACGACGGGGCCGCGACACCCACGGCGGCGAACCGTTTGGAGTCGAGCGAACGATCGATCCGGAGGCCATCGGAGGGGACAATGGTGATCCCGGCGCTGAACGTCTCGTTCATGAGGTGCAGCAAATCATGTTTACTGATCGCGTCGCCACCCACGTGGAACCGACCCGTCAGCGTCGGATGCTCGGTGATCAGTTTCACGATGGTACGACCAAGCGCCAGGGTCGACAGGCCCGAGAAACGCATCGCCCGGTAGCCCTGCACGGTTTGCCCACGCTGTGACAGGAACCACTCGAGGAGTCCGCGCGAGCCCTGGAGTTGTCGTCCGACCAGCGACGTTCGAATCGTGAGGTGGCAGTCATCGTTCACCTCTCCCAACGCTTTCGAGCGGCCATACACGTCGGTCGCGTCGGGGGCATCGTCTTCGGTGTAGTCGCCACGTGTCCCGTCGAATACCGCGTCCGTGCTCACATGGATCAGTCGCATTCCGCGTAGCCGTGCTGCGGTCGCGATGCGGTGTGGCGCCAGGCCATTGACGCCCATCGCTTCCTCGGGATCGAGCGTTCCGGTCACCGCCGGGAGTACGCCGACGCAGTTGACGATGGCGCCGGGGCGCACGCGGTCGAGCAGGGCGTCGATGCCGACGGTCACGTCCGCGTGCACGAGGAGGTGGTCGGCGTCGAGGCCGAGCAGGGGTGCCAGACCGGGCCGCGTGTCACGGACGGTGGCGTACACCTCAAGGTGCCGGGCTGCGACTTGTGTCACTTTGTGGCCCAGCATGCCGTTGCCGCCAAGGACGAGGAGCGGTGCCGTCATGTGCACACCTGCGTCGTACAACTTCGGGTGCTCATGCGGTGCACGTGTGAGGGGTATTATGGTCACCCACAATGCAGGGTGTCAACGAAGCACGGGAGCACGAGACGGCCGTGACTCGCATTGTGTACGTGTGGCCGTACGTCGAGTGGGGGGGCGCACAGCGGTACTTCATCGCGCTCATGCGCCGCGCCGTTGAACGGACGCGCGTGATCGCGATCATCCCCGCCGGATCGGCCGACGATCTGGTCGCCGAACTTGAAGCCCTCGGCGTGACGGTCGAACGGATGCGCGGCCGCCTGGACGTGACGCCGCAAACCACACTGGCGCACCGCGTCGGCGCCCACGTGCGCGCCTGGCACGCGCAGTACGGCTTGTGGCGGGCCTGCAGGCGTGTGGCCGGCCCCGGTACGGTCTTTCATTGTGACGTCTCGCTGACGGTGTTCACCGGCGCCTTGTGGGCGCTGGCCGGCCACCATGGTGTGGTGGTGACACTCCACACGTCGCTGCTGCCCATCGGCGGGATGCGAGCGCACTCGTGGCGGCGCCGGATGCGAGCCCTGACGCGCCGGCCGGGCTTTCGCCTCGTGGCGGCGAACCGCCACGTGAGAGAGAGCCTGCGGCCGTTTCTGTCTGCGGACGACATCGCGAAGGTGCCGCTGGCATACTCCCCGGTCGAACGCGCGGAAGTTGGCGCTGCCAGCGCAGGGACATCGCGTGCTGAGATACGCCGGCAACTGGGGATCGGCGACGGCCGCTTTCTGGTCGTGACCGGCGCCCAGTTCATCGAGCGCAAGGGATGCTGGGTCTGGCTCGACGCCGCTCGTCGCGTGCGCGCGCAGGCGGACGACGTGGACTTCGTCTGGATCGGCCCGGCGCTCGTCACAGGGCGCGCTCTCGACGAACTGCGCGCGCTCGAGGGCGTGGTTCGTTATCTGCCGCAGGCGGCATTGGCAGACGGGCGACGTTCGTACCTGAAGGCTGTGGCGGCGGCCGACGGGTTCGTGCTGCCCAGTCTCGAGGAGGGTCTGCCGCTTGCGCTGGTGGAAGCCATGGCGCTCGGCGTGCCGGTGGTGTCGACGCCCGTCAACGCCATTCCGGAAGCGGTGGAACACGGTGTCACCGGACTCCTGGTACCACCCGGCGACGCAGCTGGCTTGGCGGCTGCCATCCTGCGGCTCCGTCAAGACCCCCAGTTGGCAGGGCGGCTGGCCGCAGCCGGCCAGGCCCACGCACGAATGTTTGACGCGGACGAGATGGCCGGCGTGACGCTGGCTGTCTACGAGTCCTGTGTTCGATCAGCCCGGTCGGCGTCCTGATCAGGGCTTCACGATGCC
>JBKJQX010000092.1:0-40996 GCA_046594875.1 Vicinamibacterales bacterium | reverse complement strand
CGAGGGCATCCCCCTGCCCGAGCGCCAGTGGGCACACGGCAACGTGCTGCCGGACAAGATCTCAATCTTCCGCCTGCCCATCCTCGAAGACAGCGTTGACGAAGACGACATCGTCGTCGGCATCGGCGAGACGCTGATTCACGAAGTGGGCCACTACTTCGGTCTCTCGGAAGACGAGATCATGGAGATCGAAGAGAAGTACTGGCGCGGCGACGCGTCCTGAGCGCATCGACACCGTGTCCTTCCCCCATTCCACTCGTCCCCCCACTGGCCATCGACCACGTCGGCGTTTTGGCCAGCACTTTCTGGCAGATACGTGGGCGGCGAAAGTGGTCAAAACCATCGACGTCCAGCCGCAGGATGTGATTCTGGAAATCGGCCCGGGCGCCGGCGCGATCACCATTCCGCTGGCCGCTACGGGCGCGCCCATCCTCGCGGTGGAAATTGACCGCGACCTGGCCAGCGATCTCGCCGGACGGGTGCCCTCGAACGTCAGCCTCATGACCGCGGACTTCCTTCGCACCGACGTCGTGCCGTTCCTGACCGCGTTGCAGCCCAGCCGGCCGCCGTCCGACGAAGGCCTCTCTGGGGCGTCTCGGCGCTTTCGGGTGGTTGGCAACCTGCCGTACAACATCTCGTCGCCCATTCTGTTTCGCCTGATCGAACTCTCTCGCGCGCATGCCCTTTTTACCGATGCGACGCTGATGGTGCAGCGCGAGGTGGCGGACCGGCTGGTGGCCAAGCCGAGCACCAAGGCCTACGGCGTCCTCAGCGTCTTCGCGCAAATCTACGCAGACATCGAGCGTAAACTCGACCTGCCACCCACGGCGTTCTCACCCGCGCCCAAGGTGCGGTCGAGCGTGATTCGGCTGACGTTCCGGCGCAGCCCGGTGCGAATCGTGGACGAACAGCTCTTTGCGAAGATCGTGAAGACGGCGTTCATGCAACGACGCAAGACGCTGGCCAACGCGCTGAAGGCATTCGACCACACGGCGCCCGCCGTACTCGCGCTGGCGGGCATTGAAAGCCGACGCCGCGCCGAGACCCTCACGCTGCAGGAATTTGCGCGGCTCACCGAGGTTTTTGCCGCCGTCCGCGCCACTGGTACCGCTGCGCCCCCTGTGTTATAGTTCGCCTGTCTTCCTGCCTGTTTTCCGGGTCTTCCCAGCGACCCACAGGTCGGGCACATTGACCGTTTGACCGGCGCACCCGCGCCGTGGTCCTGCCTTTTTCTGCGCGAGCTGCCGCTCGTCAAGGGGCTGGTGTCCGAGCGAGAGATTGAAGGTCGCTGTCGATGATGACGGCTCAGAGTACTGCTGTCGGCGCGCCTGCCGTCGAGGTCATCCCTATCGGGGGCCTCGGTGAGTTCGGCATGAACATGATGCTTGTCTCCTGCGGGGATACGGCCTTGCTGGTGGACGCCGGTGTCATGTTCCCAGAACCTGAACTCTTCGGGGTCGATCTGGTGATCCCGGATGTTGCAACGCTCGATATGTACAAAGGCCGCATCGCGGCCCTCATTCTCACGCACGGTCACGAGGACCACATCGGCGCCGTGCCGTATGTGATGCCCCACTTCGACGGCCCGGTCTACGGGTCGCCGTTCACACTCGCCATGGTCACGCCCAAGCTCGACGAACATGGCGTGGACTACGACGGCCGTTTGATACCGGTCGCGCCACGACAGCGCATCGAGATCGGGCCCTTCACCATCGAGTTTCTGCGCGTCACCCACAGCATTCCCGACGCGATGGCGCTCGCCATCCACACCCCACAGGGGATCATCATCCACACGGGCGACTTCAAGATCGATCAGACGCCGCTCGATGGACAGCGCTTCGATCTTCATCGCCTCGCCGAGCTTGGCGCACAGGGCGTGCTCGCCCTTTTTGGCGACAGCACCAACGCCGAGACACCGGGCGTCACGGGCTCCGATCGCGATGTCATCCCCGGGTTCGAAGAGATCTTCAGCAGCGCGCCAGGCAAGATCATCGTGGCGTCCTTCTCCACGTCCATCTTCCGGATGCAGGTCCTGGTGGACCTGGCCGATCAGTTTGAACGCAAGGTGGCGTTCGTCGGCCGCGGGATGGTCCGCAACTCTGAAACGGCCCTGCGGTTGGGCGCCCTGCGCATGCCCGGCGGGCTGCAAATCGCCGACAGCGATATCCGCGACTACCATCCGCAGGATATTCTCTGCCTCTGCACCGGGTCACAAGGCGAGCCGATGGCCGCCCTGCCGCGCATCGCCATCGACGACCATCGTCACGTCAAGATTGAAGACGATGACGTGGTGGTGTTTTCGGCCAGGGCCATTCCGGGCAACGAAAAGGCCATCGGCCGGGTGATGAACCATCTGGCCAAACGCGGCGCCGAGATCATCACTGACGGCATGAAACACGTGCACGTTTCCGGCCACGGGTCTGCCGAAGAGCTGAAACTGGTCCTTTCCCTGGTGCAGCCCCGGGTTTTCGTGCCGATACACGGGGAGTACCGCCAGCTCGCCCAGCACGCCCGCCTGGCCAGGGCGGTGTGCCCGGCGACCTCGGTGCAGATGCTGGAGGACGGCGATGTTCTGCGATTTGACGGGACCGAGGCGAAGGTCGTGGGACGGATTCAGACCGGTCGGGTCCTTGTGGACGGCACCCGAATGGGCGAAGTCGGTGACGAGGTGTTGCGCGACCGGCGCCACCTCGCCGGCGACGGATTGATTGTGGCAGTGGTGGCCATCAACGGCCAGACCGGGGCGCTCGAACGCGCCCCCGAGGTCATTGCACGAGGCATGGCCACCGATCCCCGGCTGGACGACCTGCTGCGGGACGCTCCGGCGCTGCTCACGTCGGCGTTGGCGGAAGCGCCACGGGAAGAGCGCACCGACCCGGGGTTGGTGAAAGAACGCATTCGGCTCGAAGTGCAGCGGATGTTCCGCAGGCGAGCCGGCCGGCGCCCGATGGTGCTGCCGGTCGTGATGGAGATGTGAGGAGCGCTACCGGTGGCTGATACTGCAGGTTCTCGACGCATAAGCGAAATCACGGGGGTCGCCCTCTTCGCGGTGATGATCATCTGGCTCATCGCCCTGATGAGTTACACACCCACCGACCCCACGTGGTTTTTCAACAACGGCACCGGCACGGACGCGGTCAACTTCGCCGGTCGCATCGGCGCGTTCGTCGCGGAACTCTCATTCCAGCTTCTCGGCTACGCGGCCTACCTGATTCCTGCCGCGCTGTGCATCGTGGGTTGGCGCGCGTTCTGGTGCCACACAATCGATGCGGCGTACACCAAGCTCGTCGGCGGTGGCCTCTTCTTTCTGTGCACCGCGGCGCTGCTGTCGCTCGCCTTCGACGTGTTCGCGACCAGTGAGCGTCCCTTCGCGGCGGGGGGCGTCGTCGGCGAACTGCTGTCGTCGGTTTTGGTGGCGTACCTCGCGCGAACCGGAGCCGTCGTGTTGCTCATGGCGCTCATGGCGCTGTCCGTGATCCTCGCCACGCAGTTTTCATTTGGCCGGGCGTCTGAAGCCGCTGCCGGTGCCGTGCGCGAACGCTCCACGGGACTCTGGGCCGGCTTTCAGGCGCGGCAAGCCGAACGGCGCCGCGTGAAGGAACGCCAGCAAATTGTTGACAAACATGTGAAGCAGGCCGGGCGTGACAAGGCGCCCGAGATTGCCATCAAGGCGGCTGAGTCGGCGGCGGTGCTGAAGGCCGCGCGGCAAACGTCACGCGGCCCTGCTGAGGGGGAGGAGGAACTCTTCGTCGCACCGGGCCCTGGCGGCCGTCCAGCCGCGAAGCCTCCCGCGATCAAGCGAGCCCTGCCCACCACGCCCAGCCTGCCGCTTGAGAACCGCGAGGTGCGGCCGCTGCCCGAACGGCGCAAGGGCGAATACGTGATGCCGCCGCTGACACTGCTTGACAGCGCGAAGGCCGCGCACAAATTCGACGAGCGGGAACTGATGGAATCGGCGCGGTTGCTCGAAGACAAGTGTCGCGAGTTTTCCGTTGAAGGCACCGTCGTGCAGATTCACCCAGGCCCGGTTGTGACCACCTTTGAATTCAAGCCCGACGCGGGCGTCAAATACAACCGCATCACCAGCCTGGCCGAAGACCTGTGCCTGGCGATGCGCGCCGAGTCGATACTCATCGATCGCATCCCCGGCAAGTCCACCGTCGGTATCCAGATCCCGAATGCCACGCGTGAACCGATTTCGCTGCGTGAGTTGCTCGAATCAGACGGCTACACGCGCTCTGCCTCGCGCTTGACGATGGCGATGGGGAAGACCATTCATGGTGAGCCGATGATGACCGACCTGGCGTCGATGCCGCATCTGCTGATTGCCGGGTCCACCGGCGCGGGCAAGTCGGTCAGCGTCAACGCAATGCTCACCAGCATCCTGTATCGCGCGACGCCCGACGAAGTCCGCCTCATCATGATCGACCCCAAGCGACTTGAGCTGGGCATGTATGAGGACATCCCCCACCTGATGACCCCGGTGGTGGTGGATCCCAAGCAGGCCGCCAATGCCCTGCGCTGGGCCGTGCGCGAAATGGAAGAGCGATACAAGACGCTCGCCAAGTCGGGCGTGCGCAACATTGAGCAGTACAACCGGAACATCAAGGCCATGCTGACCGAGTTGAAGGAGTCGCAGAAGGATCAGGCTGAGCAGGAAGCGGGGGAACCCCTCAAGATCCTCCCCTTTATCGTCGTCATCATCGACGAATTGGCAGACCTGATGATGGTGGCCAGCAAGGAAGTGGAAGAGTCGATCGCGCGACTCGCGCAGATGGCGCGCGCCGTCGGCATCCACCTGATTCTGGCCACCCAGCGGCCCTCCGTGGATGTCATTACCGGCCTCATCAAAGCCAACCTGCCGGCGCGCATCGCGTTTAGGGTGGCGTCGAAGATCGACTCGCGCACCATCCTGGACGGCAACGGCGCCGAGCAACTGCTCGGTAAAGGCGACATGCTGTATCTGGCGCCCGCATCCTCGCGGTTTGTGCGCGTGCACGGCCCCTACATCTCCGAGCAGGAAACCGCGCGTGTGTGCAGCTTCCTGCGCAAACAGGGCAAGCCCGTGTACGACACCTCGATTACCGCAGAGGAAAAGACCACCCAGCACCTGGAATTTGAGAAAGACGACCTGTACGACGAGGCGGCCCGCATCATCGTCTCAAGCGGGCAGGCGTCGATTTCATATCTGCAACGACGCCTGCGTATCGGATTCAGCCGTGCCGCGCGCCTGGTGGACATGATGGAGATGGACGGCGTGGTGTCGCCGGCCGTCAACGGCAAGCGTGAAGTCCTCGTCGAGTCCAACTACTTTGAGGAAGTGGACGCGCAGCTGAGAGAAGTATGACCACACTGCCCCGAGGCCGCCGCATCGTGACAACCCTCGCGCCGCGCGTGATGGGATTGCTGCTGACTGCGTGGGCGGGCCTTGGCGCGCCTCAGACCGCCAGCGCGCAGACGGCCGGTGTGTTGTACGAGCGCGCGCAGGCCCGTGAAACCACCGCTCGCAAGTCGCCGACGGTCGTCGGCCTGCGCGCCGCCACAAGCGCCTACGAGCAGGTCGTCGCCCGTTACCCGCGGAGCGGTTTCAGCGACGACGCGTTGTGGAACGGTGCGCTGACGGCGCGGTTCGCATGGGAACGGTTTCGGCAGCAGGCCGATCTGGCCACGGCCACGCGGCTCTTCACCACGCTGCGCCGCGAGTACCCCACGAGCAAGTGGAGTGCGCAGGTTCAGGCTCAATTGGGAGCCCTTTCGAAACCGGCGCCATCGTCCGCAGGCCGAGCTGCAATGCCTGGTGTGGCAACGCCGCCTCCGTTGATCACGCCGCCTCCCTCAACACCGGCGACGCTTCGCAGTGTGACGCGCACTCCTCTGCCGAGCGGGACTCGACTGACGTTTGAATTCGACCGAGAGGTCCTGGTGGCGCCCGAGCGCATCGCCGGCCCGGAGCGCTTGTTCTTCGACCTGCGCGACACCCAGTTTGACGCTGGAACTGCGACACAGCTCGAAGCCATGGCAGGCTCGGTCCTGGCGTCGGCCCGCATGGGACGCCAGGACGCTCGCACTGTTCGCGTCGTTCTGGGGCTGGCCGGCGCACCGCGTCACAGCGTGTTCTGGGTCTATCACCCCTACCGCATCGTGATCGACCTTGAGGGTGAAAGTGGCACGCCGGTGACCACACCCGCACCTGCCTCAGCCGCGCTGGTGTCTCACCCACCAGTGACCAGCGCAGCCGGGCCCACCGCCTCACCCGCAGCGCCTGCACCGCCGCCACCGACCACGGTCAACAGCGTGCCAGTGCCGATCCCCATTCTGCCGCCCGCGCCACCGTCAGCCACGTCGGGCGGCGACTATTCGCTTGCGCGGCAACTCGGGCTTGGCATTTCGCGAATTGTCATCGACCCCGGGCATGGCGGACACGACCCGGGGGCGCAGGCCAACGGACTGGTGGAGTCGGCCCTGGTACTCGACATTGCGCTGCGCGTTGAGAAACTGCTCAAGAGGCAGCCCGGGATCGATGTGATCCTGACGCGGCGCACAAATCACTTCATTCCGCTCGAGGAACGGACAGCCATTGCCAATCGCGAGGGCGCGGACCTCTTTCTCTCTATTCACGCGAACGCCGCCCGGCGCGTCGCGGCGAAGGGTGTGGAAACATACTTTCTCAACTTCGCGACCAACGCCGACGCCGAAGAGGTGGCCGCGCGCGAGAACGCCGGCAGCAGCACGTCGATGGGCCGGCTGCCACAGTTGGTGCAGCAGATCACACTCCACAACAAGATGAAGGAGTCGCGAGAATTCGCGCAACTCGTTCAGACCAACATGGTCCGCGCGATGCGCGCCCAGAACAAGGCGGTGGTGGATCTGGGGGTCAAGCAGGCGCCGTTTGTGGTGCTGATTGGCGCGCAGATGCCCAGCGTGCTGGCGGAAATTTCCTTCCTCACGAACAAGCCGGAGGCGTCGTTGCTCAAGAGCGACGCGTACAAGCAACGTATCGCGCAGGCCCTGGCCGACGCGGTCATGAAATACCAGGCGTCGCTCAAGAAGGTCATCACGACGGCGGCCGCCACGGGTCGTTGATCTACACTGGGATCACCGTGTTTCTTCCCCAGGAAGCCAAGCCGTTCATCGTCGAAATCATCCGTCCGCCGACGGAGGAACTGACGGTTGTGGACGTCCTGGTCGGCGCGCTCAGCCTGGCCGGGGTATTCGCCATCGCCGCGGTACCGCTGGGGATCGCCGCAGGCTACCTCCTGATTCAGTGGAACCGCCGGCGACGGCCGGAATCAAGCCACATGCCCCACATCAGTCCGTCGCTCCAGAGCTCCCAGCAGAGTACGGACCCTACCCCACCGGAGCCAGGCCCAGTTCGATGAACGTGCGGACGGCCGCACCCGTCGCCCCTTTGGGCTGAAAGGGACGCCGCTCGTCGAGCCACGCGGTGCCGGCAATGTCGAGGTGCGCCCACGGCACATCCTTGACGAACTCGCGCAGAAACATCGCCGCCGTGTTGGCACCCGCCCATCGTCCGGCCGAATTCGCGATGTCGGCAATATCGCTGCGCAGCATCTCACGATAGTCATCGTACAGAGGCATCGGCCACAAGCGATCGCCAGCGCGCTGACCAGCGCTCAACACGTGATCGGTCCACGCCGCCGGCGTTCCGAACAAGCCCGACGCGACCCGGCCCAGAGCCACCACGCAGGCTCCCGTCAACGTTGCGGCATCCACGAGGTGTGTAGCTCCCAATTGCTGCGCGTACCACAACGCATCGCCAAGAATCAGTCGCCCTTCGGCATCGGTGTTGATGATCTCCACGGTCGTGCCGTTTGCCGCCACCAGCACGTCGCCGGGCCGAATGGCGCGTCCACCCACCGCATTCTCGGCCATCGGGATCACGGCCACAATACGCCGCGGCGCCTTCAGTACCGCCAACGCGCGCATGGCGGCGGCCACTGCCGCACCGCCCGACATGTCCAGCTTCATCCGGTCCATGCCGTCGGCCGGCTTGATCGAGACGCCACCGGTATCAAACGTAATGCCCTTGCCGACAAACCCGAGCACAGGTGTCTCTGGCGCGCCAGGCGGGTCATGACGAATGACGACCAGCCGCGGCGGCTCGGCACTCCCCTGCGCCACGCCCAGCAGAAGGCCCATCTTGAGTTCACGGATGCGATGCTCGTCGAGCACGTCAACCGACAGGCCGACGCCACGCGACATCTCCGCCACGCGGTTCGCAAACTCGGTCGGCGTCAGCACATTGGCCGGCTCATTCCCCAGTGCGCGCGCGAGGTTCGCCGAGTGCCCGATGGTCCGGCCTCGAAACACCGCGTCCGAGAGCGCGGCGGGGTCCGCTCCTGGTGCAACAATGACCACCCGTTCGGGGAACGCTCCGGCCGACCGATCGGCCGTCTTTCTGGTGCCGCCATCGAACTCAGAGGCAGAAAGCCCGTCAGCGCTGAACTGTGCGGCAGGCAGCACATCGAGTCCCGCCCGCACGACCAGCCCCACGCTTCGCACCGAGCGCAGTCGCGCCGTATAGCTGCACGCCGCGGCCACCCGCCGCAACCGCTCCGGGGCCGCGTCACTGCGGCGTCCCGCGCCAACCAAGACCACTCGAGTGGCCCGATACGAGGCACCAGCCATCACCCGGGTCATGAAGCACTCGTACGCACCGCCGCGGAACTCGCCGCCGGCGCGAGCCCGTCCGATATCGCCCTGCGTCGCCTCGTCAAGGCCTGGCACATCCTCAAGCCGGTCCTCGCCGTCGAACACCGGGACGAACAACATGTCGACCTCGACCGCATCCGGCCTGGTCACTGCACTGACAAACTCTGGCGTTCCGTTCACGTGTCTCCCAACGCCTCTCTGCTATACGTACACCTGAAAACTGCTCTAGACTGAACCCCTACTGTGAGAGGAAGATTGAGCATGATATCCCGTCGGACGGGCGCCCTGGCGCTGCTTTGTACCACGATCCTCCTGATCCAGCCCGGCATGTGGGCGGACCAGGGCAAGGGCCGCCCCAAGGCGGCCCTCCGGGTCAACCCTACCCTTGTGTTCCCGCCGGCCCGCATCGTGGCCACGGCCGAACTGACCGAGGGCGCCAACGACTACCAGGACTACTACTGCCCGAAGATCGAGTGGATCTGGGGCGACGGCACCCAGTCGGAGTCGGGGGAAGACTGTGATCCCTTTGAGGCCGGCAAGAGCGAAATCCGCCGGCGCTACACGGCCGACCACAACTTCCGGAGCGACCCCATGTCAGGCGGTCCCGGCAGCTACGAGGTTATCTTCCGGATGAAACAAGGCTCCAAGATCGTCCTGAGCCTTCGGCAGACGATTAAAGTGCAGGGACAGTAGTTGGGAAGTTAGGAAGTTGGGAGCTGAGGAAGTTCCTCGCAGCTCGGCCTGGGTCTCAAGGCCGAGAGATCTCAAACGCCGCGGCTTTTACGTCTTCAGCTCCGGCAGGTTCTTGAACAGCTCGAGTGCTTCGGGGTTGGCGAGGGCCTCGCGGTTGGTGACTTCGCGACCGTGGATCACGTGTCTGACGGCGAGTTCCACCAGTTTGCCGCTCTTGGTGCGGGGAAGGTCCGTCACCTGCACAATCTTTGCGGGCACGTGGCGCGGCGAGGTGTTCGCCCGAATCTGTAGCGCGATTCGCTTCTGCAGTGCCTCATCAAGCACCATCCCTTCCCGCAGACGCACGAAGAGGACAATGCGCTCGTCGCCGTCCCAGTGCTGGCCCACCGCAAGGCTCTCGATCACCTCGGGCATCCCCTCCACCTGGCGGTAGATCTCGGCCGTGCCGATGCGCACGCCTCCGGGGTTCAGTGTGGCGTCCGACCGTCCGTGGATGATGAATCCGTCGTGGACGGTGCGCTCGGCCCAGTCACCATGACACCACACCCCGGGGAAGCGATCGAAATAGGCGGCGTGGTACTTCGCCCCATCGGCGTCATTCCAGAAGCCGACCGGCATCGAGGGAAAACTCGCCACGCACACGAGCTCGCCAGGCTCACTCCGCAGGGGCTGCCCGTCTGCACGCCAGACATCAACCGCCATGCCCAGCGCCGCCACCTGGATTTCTCCACGCCACACCGGCGCATTCGGCTCCCCGCCGACAAAACAACTGACGATGTCGGTACCACCGGAGATCGACGCCAGGTGCACATCCTGCTTGATCGACGAATAGACGAAATCGAAACTCTCGGCCGACAAGGGCGATCCGGTGGACGTAATCGTCCGCACCGTCGTCAGGGCGTGCGTCTCAATCGGACGCAGCCCGCTCTTCCGAACGGCATCAATGAACTTCGCCGATGTCCCGAAGAGCGTCATGCCCGTGGCATCGGCCAGGTCGAACAGCCGCCGGCTGTCGGGAAAAAACGGCGACCCGTCATAAAGCACGAGCGTGGCATCCGACGCGAGGGCCGTGATCAACCAGTTCCACATCATCCAGCCACAGGTGGTGAAGTAAAACACGCGGTCGCCCGGCTTGATGTCTGTCTGCAGCTGATGCTCTTTCAGATGCTGCAGCAACGTGCCGCCGTGCCCATGCACGATGCACTTTGGCACTCCGGTCGTTCCGGATGAATACAGAACATACAGCGGGTGGTTGAACGGCACCTGTTCGAACGTGATGTCCGACGCCTCGAATGGCGCAAGAAAGGCGTCCCACTCATCGGGGATGAGCACCACCTTCGTCACGCTCGGAAGCCTGGAGACAATCTCCTTCAGGCGCGAACGAATATCGTGATGTCTGCCGCCGTAGTGGTAACCAGACACAGCAAACAGGATCCGCGGTTCAATCTGGCCAAAGCGATCAATCACACCCTGCACACCGAAATCAGGCGAACACGATGACCAGACCGCGCCGATCGACGCCGCAGCGAGCGCCGCCACCATGGCCTCAGGCACATTCGCCACGACCGCCGCAACGCGGTCGCCCCTCGTCACACCGGCCTGCCTCAACGCCTGGGCACATCGCGACACATCGTCGTACAGTTCACGGGTGGTGATGCGTCGCTCGGCGCCGGGCTCGGTCACCGCCACAAGGCCGAGACGATCGTCACGCCGGCGCAGCAGATTTTCTGCGAAGTTCAGGCGGGCGTCAGGAAAAAATCGCGCGCCCGGCATCTTGTCGGCATCGGTGACAGTGGTCTCACCCTTGTCGCCCACAACTTCGCAGTAGTCCCACACCGCCGACCAGAAGGCACCGCGCTCGGTCACCGACCAGGCATGCAGCGCCGCATAGGAGCGGAATTCGCGGCCTTCGCGCGGTTCAAGCCACTGCACAAACGCCGTCAGATTCGAGGCAGCGACGCGCTCGGCCGAGGGAATCCACGAAGGGCCCAGCGTCACTTCCGCAACCTGAGCGTCGCGGCGCGATCGAAGATATCGCGCACCATCGGAGTGCTCATGAGCGTGTCCGCAGACGCCGGGAGTTTTGCCGTAAGCGCAGTCAGGGCATCGGCAATACAGTCGGCATTCGTCTCAACAATCCCGTCCCAGTCAGCGGATGACTCGGGCAAAGACGAGCCGGTGGCGGTCTTGAGGGCGGTCGATACCACATGCGGCGCGTGACTCACATGCGCCATCACGCGATCGTGCGTCGCGGCATCGGTCCATTCGGGCCGGGCGCCGAGCCCCACAATGAACGTGGCGAGCATGGCTTCACGCGCCTCGTCGGGCCGGCCTGACGACACGAGCAACCAGGGGCGGCCGTCAAATAAATCGGCACGCGCAGCTCCAAGGCCGGCGCCCTTGGACCCGACGACCGGATGGCCCCCAACAAATGCCAGCCGCGATCCACTCGCGGCATCCATCACCACACGCTTGGTGCTGGCCACGTCCATCACCAGAGCGCCAAGGCCGGCGTGAGACAGTTGCCCGAGCACGCCGGACACTGCCGGGATGGGTGTCGCAATGATGATGAGGTCGCACGCCCCAAGTTCCGCTGACGACGAGGCCAGCGAGGCCACCAATCCCTGCGTGACCGCCTCCTGGCTAATCGGCGCAGGGTCACACGCAGTGATTCTCACCGATGGCCAGCGCCGCTTCGCCGCCAGCGCGACCGAACCACCGATTGCTCCAAGGCCGACAAGGCCGACTCGCTCAAAGGGAGACAAATCCACGCGGTGTCAACGCCCCCAGCCCCTGCGGGCCACGGGTTCCACGCAGATGCTGCGACCGATCGCCGGGGCGATAATGCGTAGCTCGCCCATCAACTGTTCGAACTGTTTGGGGAACAGGGACTGCGCGCCGTCAGAGACGGCGTGATCGGGATCGCAGTGGACCTCCACGAGGAGACCGTCGGCGCCGGCCGCCACGGACGCCCGGGCCATCGCCGCCACTTTATCGCGGCGACCAGTCCCGTGACTCGGATCTGAAATGACGGGCAGGTGGCTCAACTGCTGCACCACGGGAATCGCGGAGATATCCAGCGTATTGCGGGTGTAGCTTTCGAACGTCCGAATGCCCCGCTCGCACAACATCACGTTCATGTTGCCGCCCGAGAGGATGTACTCGGCCGACATCAGCCACTCTTCAATTGTCGCCGACATGCCGCGCTTGAGCAGCACCGGCGTGCGCACGCGGCCCAACTCGCGCAGCAGTGAGTAGTTCTGCATGTTGCGCGCGCCCACCTGCAGGATGTGCGCAAACTGTTCGACCACCGGAATCTGGGCAATCTCCATCACCTCAGTGATGAGTTTGAGGTCGTGACGATCGGCGGCTTCGCGCAGCATGCGCAGCCCCGTTTCACCGAGGCCCTGGAAACTGTACGGCGAGCTGCGCGGCTTGAATGCGCCACCCCGGAGAACCTTTGCGCCCGCGCGCTTGACGGCCACCGCCGTCGCCTCGACCTGCTCGGGCGATTCTGCCGAACAGGGGCCAGCCATGACCACCACTTCGTCACCGCCGATGCGGACATCGCCGATCGTAATCACCGTGTTTTCGCGTTGGAACGAGCGGCTCGCGAGCTTGTAGGGCTCGCTGATGCGTAACACTTCGTGTACGCCGTCGCGCACGCCGATGAGCGCCGGGTCTCCGTGTCCCGCGCCCACAGCGCCAATCACGGTGCGATTGGCACCGGCCGCGCGGTGCACGTCAAAGCCCATTTCATGCAGCTGCGCCACGACGGCTTCCACCTGCGCTTCGGTGGCCCCTTCCTTCATGACGACAACCATGTCCCTTACCTCTGCCTTCGGCAACACAACCTTCATGGCATTCTACCCTTGAGCCAGCCCACGAACCGTTCGGCATCGGCGGGCGCCTGTCCGGGACCGGCGTCTGCAATGACCTGGACCAGCGCGCTCCCCACCACTGCGGCATCGGCGTACTGACACGCCTCGCGCACGTGCTCCGGCCGCCCGATGCCAAATCCCAGCGCCACCGGCAGGCTCGTGATCGCTCGAATCGCCTCCACGACGGGCCGCGCCGTGTGCGACACCGCGTCGCGGGTGCCAGTGACCCCAAGCCGCGAGATGGCATACAGGAAGCCGCGCCCGAGGTCTGCCGCACGACGCAGCCGCGGCTCAGCGGTCGTTGGACTGATGAGGAAAATCTGATCGAGCCCGGCACGATCGAGCGCGTCGTGCATCTCATCGGACTCCTCGATCGGCAAGTCCAGCATCAACGCGCCGTCCACGCCGGCATCGGCGGCTGCGGCCACGAACGCACTAACGCCCATCCGCAGTACCGGATTGACGTACGTGAACAGGACGATTGGCGTATCGATGTCGGCCCTGACGCGCCGCACCAGGTCCAGGGCCGACGCGAGCGACCCGCCTGCCGCGAGCGCGCGCTCCGACGCCCGCTGAATCACCGGTCCGTCGGCGATGGGATCGGAGAACGGGACCCCAATTTCGATGACGTCCGCGCCGCCGCGCGCGATCGCGCGCACGATGTCACACGATGTGTCGAAGTCCGGGTCGCCGGCCGTGATGTACGCCACAAGGCCGGGCTCTCCGTTGTTCGCGAGTGGGTTACGAAGACGGGCAAAGGCTCCTGCAAGACGGCTCATGTCGGCCTCCCAGGTGCGGCCGACCCAAGGCGCGCACGTATGGAGTCCACATCTTTGTCTCCCCGGCCGGACACATTCACGAGCACGACATCGCCGGCAGTAAACGCCTGCAGGTTCCGCTGTATCCAGGCGATCGCATGTGAGGATTCCAGCGCCGGCAGGATGCCTTCGAGGCGCGCAAGCCACCCAAACCCCTCGAGCGCCGCCTCGTCATCGATCCAGTCGTAGCGTGTGCGTCCGGTCGACGCGAGCCATGCGTGCTCGGGTCCCACAGACGGGTAGTCGAGTCCGGCAGAGATCGAGTGTGTCGACAGCACGTTGCCGTGGGCATCCTGCAGGAGCAGGCTGCGCGTGCCGTGCAGGACGCCGGGTGCTCCTCCGGCAAATCGAGCCGCATGTTCGCCATCGGCAATCGCGCGCCCTCCGGCCTCCACGCCGAGCAATTGCACGCCTGGGTCATCGATGAATGCGTCGAAGATGCCCATCGCGTTGCTGCCACCGCCGACGCAGGCCACGACCATGTCGGGCAGGCGTCCGACGGCGTCGAGGATTTGTGCGCGCGCCTCGGCGCCAATCACGGACTGGAACTCCCGGACCATCAGCGGATACGGGTGCGGCCCGAGCACGGAACCCAACACGTACGAGGTGGTGGCCACGTTGGCCACCCAATCGCGCATGCTCTCGTTGATCGCGTCCTTGAGCGTCTGGCTCCCGGCGTCCACCGACGCCACCGTGGCGCCGAGCATCTGCATCCGAAACACGTTGAGTGCCTGTCGCGCCATGTCCTGTGCGCCCATGTAGACGACACACTCCAGGCCAAGGAGCGCGCACGCGGTGGCCGTTGCCACGCCGTGTTGACCCGCGCCGGTCTCGGCCACCACGCGCGTCTTGCCCATCCGCCTGGCCAACAAGGCCTGCCCGATGGCGTTGTTGATCTTGTGTGCGCCGGTATGCGCCAGGTCTTCACGCTTCAGGAACAGGCGCACCCCGGTGCCGGCGGCCGCATTCCGCGCCTCGTAGAGGGGCGTCGGCCTGCCGACAAACGTCGCCAGCAGATGCTCGAGCTCACCAACGAATGCCGGATCACGTCGTGCCTCGAAATAGGCCGTCGTCAGTGCCTCGACCGGCGCCACCAGCGTCTCAGGAACGAAACGGCCGCCGAACTCGCCGAAGTACCCCCGGCTATCGGGATCGCGTTTGCCGAACGATGGAGAGGGATTCACATGAAGGCTTGAAGGCATGAAGGTTCTTTCAGTCGGCACTGGCAACCAATGCCCGGATAAGTGCCGCGTCTTTGATACCAGGAGAGGATTCCACACCTGACGAGACATCGACGGCCCACGGCGCCACCTGGGCGATCGCCTGCCTGATGTTGTCGGGCCGCAGGCCACCCGCCAGAATAATGGGACGGCGCGCGGCGAGGTCGCCAGCCCGCTCCCAGTCGGCGCGTTCGCCGGTGCCGCCTCGACGCAGCGGATCGTGCGCATCCACGAGGACGATCACCTCTTCCGGCAATGCCGCGGCGAATTCGAGAGCCGCGTCGCTGTCGAGCGACACGGCCTTGATCACATCGAGCCCCAGCGACAGGAACACGAGTGGATCATCATCGCCATGCAGTTGGACGGCCGTGAAACCGGCCTCATCGCGCAACCGCGCGACCTCGTCCACAGATGCATTGACCACCACAGCCACGCGCCTGACGTTGGGCGGGATGTCGGCCGTCAACTCCCGGAGTTGCGTCCGCGTGACCGCGCGCGGACTGCCAGACCAACACACGAAGCCCACGGCCCACGCGCCCGCGGCCACGGCAGCGGCCACGTCATCTTTTCGCGTCAGGCCACAGATCTTCACGCGCGTGACACCGGCCATCAGGCGCCTCCTTCAGTCGCAGCGACGAGCGCGGCGAGGGCCTCGCCGGGATCCGGCGCGGTCATGAAGTGCTCACCGATAAGAAACGCGTTGTACCCGGTTGCCCTGAGGCGCCGGATGTCGTCCGTCGATCGCAGTCCACTTTCAGCCACTGTCACGACGCCATCGGGAATCTCGCGGCGCACCTCGTCGAAGACCCGCACATCCACGTCGAGGGTCTTGAGATTCCGACTGTTGACGCCCACGAGGGTCGCACCCGCCGCCAGCGCGTCTTCCAACTCCGGCACCGCATGCACTTCCACCAGCGCGGCCAGCCCCTGCCGCGCCGCCTCTGCCATAAGTGCCGCCAGGCTGGCCCGACCGAGCGCGGCGACGATGAGGAGGATGGCGTCGGCGCCGGCCGCGCGAGCTTCGAGGATTTGAAACGGGGTCGAAATGAAGTCCTTGCGGAGCACGGGGATCTCCACGCGCTGCCGCACCGCCGAAAGGTGATCAAGCGATCCGTCGAAGAAGGTGTCCTCGGTGATCACGGAGATCGCTGCGGCACCGGCGGCGGCGTAGCGCTGGGCAATCGACGCCGGGTCATACGGATCGCGAAGGATGCCGCGTGAGGGCGACCGGCGTTTGCATTCGGCAATCACACAGACCCGCGGCGCCTGGAGGCGCGCACGAAACTCGGCGCCCCGTGGGTGGCGCGTGGCCGCAGCCGCCTCGACGGCCTGACCGCCGATGCGCTCGCGAACGCCGGCCGAGCGCTTCGCTGCGGCCGTGATCGCGCCAAGCACGCCACTGATCACCTGGCTCATCGCGCGTACGCCTCCCGCAGCGCGACGAGTGTGCGCGCCGACTGCCCTGAGCTGAGTGCCTCGCCGGCGATGGCGAGGCCCTCCTGCACCGACGAGGCGATGCCCGCGATCAGCAACCCGGCGCCGGCATTCAGGCACACGATGTCGCGGCGCGGGCCTGTCGCACCCGCGCACAGGTCTTCGATCATCGTGGCGTTTTCTGCCGCCGTTCCGCCGGCCAGTGCCGCCTTGTCGGCCACAGGCAGGCCGACGTCAGCCGGGTGCAGGTAGAACGTGTGCACCATGCCGCGGCGATACTCCGAAACCTTCGTGAAGCCGGTGGTGGACAATTCGTCCAACCCGTCGGCACCATGCACCACCCAGGCGCGTTCGGCGCCGAGGTGCCCGAGCGTCCGCGCCATCAGCTCGGTGTGTTCGGGACGCGAGACACCCACCAGCTGACGCAGGGCGCCGGCTGGGTTCGTCAGGGGGCCCAGCAGGTTGAATGCCGTCCGGACGCCGAGCTCCCGACGGGTGGGCCCGGCGTGTTTCATCGACGGGTGCCATGCCGGTGCGAAAAAAAACGCGAGTCCGACAGACACGAGCGTCTCAACCACACGATCGGGTGAGGCCTCGAGAGAGACCCCGAGCGCTTCGAAGACGTCGGCGCTGCCGCAGCGGCTCGACACCGCGCGGTTTCCGTGTTTCGCCACGCGCACTCCGCACGACGCCAGCACAACGGCCGCCGCCGTGGAGACGTTGAACGTGTGAGCTCCGTCTCCACCGGTGCCGCAGGTGTCAAAGACGGCCCCGACCGGCGCCGGCAGAGCGACGGCGCGGTCGCGCATGACGCGCGCGAACCCGACCATCTCCGCAGGCCGTTCGCCTTTGAGCGCCAGCGCCATCAAAAGGCCCGCGATGTGCGCCGGCTGCGCCTGCCCGGACATGATCACGTCCATCGCGCGGGCGGC
The DNA here is from genome assembly GCA_046594875.1 of Vicinamibacterales bacterium. Lineage (GTDB taxonomy): Bacteria > Acidobacteriota > Vicinamibacteria > Vicinamibacterales > SCN-69-37 > SYFT01. Next base: position 23,345 of record JBKJQX010000092.1, on the reverse strand, counting down.
TTCATCGGGCGTCAGGTCTTCATGCCGGCGCAACTTTTCGAGCAGGTCGACAAACATTACCGGTCCTCCAGAAAGTTTCGGAGCAGCTGATGTCCGGCCGGCGTAAGCACCGACTCGGGGTGAAACTGCACGCCGTGCACCGGCCACGAGGCGTGTCGCAACCCCATCACGGTGTCTTCGCCCTCGACCCACGCCGACACAACGAACCCAGACGGCATACCGTCTTTCGGCACCACGAGCGAGTGATACCGGCCCGCTTCGAATGGCGACGCCATGCCGGCAAACACGCCGAGGCCGTCGTGTTGCACCATCGACGTCTTGCCGTGCATCGGCGCGCCGGCGCGTTCCACACGACCGCCAAACGCGCTCGAGAGCGCCTGGTGCCCAAGGCACACGCCCAGCACCGGCATCTGGCCCGCGAATCGCCGAAGCGCGTCTACCGAGATTCCCGCAGTCTCGGGCCGCCCCGGCCCCGGTGAGATCACGAGGTGTGTGGGCCGACGTGCCGCAATCTCATCAACGGTGATCGCGTCATTGCGGACCACCTCTACTTCAGCGCCGAGTTCCCCCAGGCGATGCGCGAGGTTCCACGTGAATGAGTCGTAGTTGTCGAGCAGCAAGACCATGTGGGTGACCTAGAGCCCCGTGTCGGCCATTTCCAGGGCCTGGATGAGCGCGCGGGCTTTGTCGCGCGTCTCCTGGTATTCGGCCGCCGGATCCGAATCGGCCACGATGCCGGCGCCGGCCTGCACGTGCGCCACACCATCACTCATCGCGATCGTGCGAATGGCGATGCAGAAATCGAGGTTGCCCGCGAAATCCAGGTACCCCACGGCTCCACCGTACAACCCGCGCCGTGTTGGCTCGAGGCCGCCCAGAATCTGCATCGCGCGGATCTTGGGCGCCCCGGTCACCGTGCCGGCCGGGAACGTGGCGACCAACGCGTCGAGCCGATCGCAACCGGCATCCAGTTGGCCATCCACCCGCGATACCAGATGCATCACGTGGGAGTAGCGCTCAAGCGCCATGTATTGCGGCACACGGACACTGCCGACCTGGCAGACGCGGCCGAGATCGTTGCGGCCCAGGTCCACGAGCATGACATGCTCGGCGCGTTCTTTCTCACTGCGCCGCAGTTCCTCGGCCAGCAGTTGGTCTTCTTCCGGCGTCGCTCCGCGGCGCCGGGTGCCCGCGATCGGGTGGGTCTCGACATGTGTACCTTCTACACGCACCAACATCTCTGGTGAGGCCCCGATGATTGACTGGCCGCCCATGCGGATGAAGAACATGTAGGGCGATGGATTGACATGCCGGAGCGCGCGATACACGTCAAACGGCGACGCACTCGTGCGCGCGTCAAAGCGCTGCGAGATCACCGCCTGGTAGACGTCCCCGGCAGCGATGTGCTCCTGGATCGTCCGCACGGACGCTTCGAAGGCGGCCTGCGTCTGGTTGGCTTCGAGTGCGAGCGGTGATCCGTCGCGGCGCGCACCCCGCGACAGGTTGCGATCGAGTTCGCGTTCAAGAAAATCGATCTTCGCAACGGCGAAGTCGTAGAGAGACCGCAGATCTTCACCCGGGCGCACCCGCGCATTTGAGATCGCCAGGATGCGGTGTTTCACGTGGTCGAAGGCCAGCACCGTGTCGAACACCATGAACCCTGCCGCATCGCGGTCTGGATCTTCGGCCCGCGGGGGCCTTGCCACACTCGGCTCAAACCACTCCGCCGTGTCGTAATCAAAGTAGCCCACCGCTCCGCCGGTGAAACGTGGCAAATCCGCCACCTTGGGCGACGAAAACTCCGCCATCAGTTCGCGCAGCGTGGCCACAAGCGGCTCGTCTCGCGTTGTGGTGGCGCCCGCCTGTTCGATCGTGGTCTGCCCCGCTCGGCCCCGCACCACGAGGAACGGGTCCTTGCCGAGAAACGAGTACCGCCCAACGTGTTCGCCGCCTTCTACGCTTTCAAGCAGGAACGCGTAGTCCGAGTGCTCGGCGATCTTCAGGAATGCCGAAACCGGCGTGAGCAGGTCAGCCATGATCTCGCGCCACACGGGCACAAACGTGCCTCGCTGCGCCAACTCGACAAATGCCTCAAACGATGTCTGTTTCATCACTCACCTTGAATGGTTGCCGGCCGCTATCCACGCCCGGGCCGCGTCGGCCATCAGCGCCACGGACGGGGCCTGCCCCGTCCACCACGAGAACTGCCGCGCCGCCTGGCCCGCCAGCATTTCGAGTCCACCGATCACCTGGGCGCCGGCGGCGCGCGACGCCTGCAGGAGCGCCGTATCTTCCGGGTTGTACACCAGGTCGTACACTACAGCCGCCCGTGCCGTGGCCCCCGCGAGCGGATTCCCAGACAAATCCGGCCACGTTCCCACGGGTGTGGCGTTGACGATCAAGTCCCAGTCTCCTCCCGCCGGCCAGGGGACGGAGGTGGCACCGATCGCGGACGCCAATTCCGCCGCTTCACCAGTCCGGCGCGCGCAGATAGCCACCACGCTGCCTCGGCCCATCAGCGCCCGCCCCACGGCTCGGGCCGCCCCGCCCGCGCCGAGGACGAGGGCGCGCGAACCGTTCAGATCGATACGACGCCGATCACACGCGTCAAGGAAGCCCTCGCCATCAACGTTTCGGCCCAGCCATTGCCCTTCATGGGCTTTCAGGGTATTCACGGATCCCAGGGCGCGAGACGCCTCGTCATCAAGTGTCACGTCCCACCCGCGCTTGAACGGCGCCGTCACACTCAGGCCTCGGATGCCAAGCGCGTTCGCCACCGCGGCCGCGTCCTCGACGCTGGCGGCCTGCAACGGCACGTAGACCGCATCTCGCCCAATGGCCTGGAACGCCCCGTTGTGCATCTCTGGCGACGCGGAATGTTCGAGTGGCCGCCCGGTGACGGCATAGATCTCTGTGGCGTTGGTGACCTCGCGCACTCGAAACTGCCGGACGAGATCCGAGACCGAGTACTGGCCCTGGGCCGCGGTCCCGCCATAGGTCCAACACGAACCGAAGTGGGCTGGCAACACACGCGTGATGCGGCCAAATCCGCCCATGCCGATCACGACGGTTGCCGGATGGCCACCCGCCGCATCGCGCAATGTCAGGCACTCGCCAGCCGACTGCGGGGTCGCCGCAAGTTTGACGACGTCAGCGCCTTCCTGTCGCATGGCGGCGACGCGCGCGGCGGCATCAGTGGGAACCGCCGTGAAGTCATGGTCCGACAAGACCAGTTGGGCTACCGTGCCCCGCCGCTCGGGCCGCCACTGCGCCCGCCATTCCACATCCACGAACTCCGCACCGAGTGCTACGGCGTCGTTGATGATCCGCTGCCTGGTCGGCTCATCCCCGTCAAACGCCCCGCCCTCCCATCTGGGCCGGCACGTGACGATCACTTTGTGCCGCCGATCGCGCAGGGCTCCGGCCACATCCAGGTCGACGACCCCGTCCAGGCGCAGTTCGACCAGATCGGCGTCAGTGGCCGCATCGCGACCCAGGCGCAGCGTCCGCATATCGCGGGCGGTCACGGTCTGGACGATCTGGGACTTCCCTGGCACTTGCATCGCTCCTGCCTCACAGGCAAAAAAAAACCTCTTCAGGAAACTTCACTGAAGAGGCCTTCCGGAATCGCGTCGAGTCTGACAACTATCGGCGCGCGTCGACCTCCACAGCTCCTGAGGCGTGCCACCACCAATACGACCGGACGGTCGCGGGCGAGGAGCCGATGAAGGAGACTGACAGGTGCGCCATGACTCGTAAAGCCCAGAGCGTACCAAACGACCGTCCAATGCGTCAACTTGGCGCGTGTTATAACCAATCAAGACACCCGTGCAACAACCTTCATCACGCCGCCTGATTCGCACCCTTGTGGTCCCGGCCCTGGCGATACTCGCCCTGGCTTCCCCCGGTGCGCAGTCCTCGTTCATGCCGGTATCTGAAATCCGGCCCGGTCTGGTTGGCATCGGCAAGACGGTGTATGCGGGGACCCAACTCGACGAATTCCGCGCGCACATCATCGGCGTGCTCAAGAACGTGGTGGCGCCCGGCCGTGACCTCATCCTGGCCAAACTCGAAGGCGGTCCGCTGGCCACAACCGGTGTCATGCAGGGCATGAGCGGCAGTCCGGTGTACGTGGACGGCCGGCTCATCGGCGCGGTCTCGTATTCCCTTGGCACCTTCCCACGCGAGCCCATCGCCGGCATCACGCCTATTGCCGAGATGCTGACGGCGGTCGACGGCAGCGAACCTCGCCCGGCGCTCGGCGAATTCGACATGAGTTGGCCCGCCACACCCGAGCGGGTCTTCGCATCGCTCGCGCGTGTGGCACAGCGCGCGTCGGCTCCCCTTCGCTCTTCCCTGCTGGCCTCCGATCTCGTCGGCGCGCCGTCCATCGCCGACTGGGCGCCGCGCCTGCGTCCCATCGGCGCGGCGATGGTGGCATCAGGCCTGGCCCCTGACGTGGAATCCAGGCTGCGGGAGGCGTTTGCCGCCGGCGGCTCATCTTTGGGCGGTCTCGACCTGTCGCAGGCCCCCCTGACAGACGCAACCCCGCTCAGGCCGGGAGACCCGGTCGGCATGAGCATGCTGCGGGGCGACATGGAGATGGGCGCGACCGGCACCGTCACCCACATCGACGGCCCGCGCGTGTATGCGTTCGGTCACTCCTTCCTGAACCTCGGTCCAACGTCGATGGCGATGACGCGCGCGCAAGTCCTGACCGTGCTGCCCAGCCTCGACTCGTCGATGAAGATTGCGGCGATGGGACCCGTCATCGGCCGCATGACTCAGGACCGGACCACTGCGGTCGGTGGCCTGCTCGGCCCTGGGCCGGACGAACTCGCCGTGACGCTGAACATCGAATCGGGACGCGCCCCGGCGCGCCGCCTCAGGTTCAACGTACTCCATGACCAGAGCCTCACTCCCCTCTTTGCCTACGTCGCCATCCTCAATTCCCTGACGACCTATGTGCGCCAAGCCGGCGCCACCGCCGTGACCGCCCAGGGTTCAGTCACGTTCGGCGCACTCGGTACGCTGCAGATTGACGATGCGTTCTCGGGCGAACAGGCGATTGCGCAGGCTGGCGCAGCCGCGATGAACCCCATCGGCGCCATCGCAGGCAACACCTTCCGCCCCACTCTGCCCAGCGCCCTCGACCTGACCGTGCGCGTGTCCGAGACCGAGGCCTACTCCACGATTGACCGGATCTGGCTCGACACCACGCGACCGACACTTGGGGGCACGCACACGCTGCACGTGATGCTGCGGCACTACCGCGGCGGCTCCGAAGTGGTGTCACTTCCCGTGACGATGCCCGCGCAGGCGACTGGTCCGGTGACGCTCATGGTGGCGGACGGCGCCACACTGTCGGCGCTCGAGCAGAAGGACATCCGCCCCACACCACCTCGAACGCTCGAGGCTCTGTTCGCACGATTGCAGCAGGCCCCCACGGGCAACCGCCTCTACGTGCGCCTGCTGACGGCATCGACCGGCACCGCGGTCGCCGGAGAAGCGCTGCCTTCACTCCCTGCGTCGGTGCTCGCCGCGCTCGACACCGACAAGTCCGTCGGCTCCGCTGAACTCACGCGAGCCGTCGTTGGCGCGTGGGACCGCCGGCTCCCGCGCGTCATTCGCGGCTCCCGAGAACTGACGCTGACCTTGCGCCCATTACAGCCACCTTCACACCCATGACCATTCGATCCCGGACGTCAGCCCTGTCTCTCCTCGCCGCTGTTGTCCTGCTGACCGGCGGACGCGCTCACATCGAAGCGGCTGGCCCGTCGTTCTGGACTGTCGCATCGCAGGCGGGGTTTCTCGAAGGCACTCCCACGGGCGTCTCCATTGACGACGCGGGCCGCCTGGTGGTCGCGCCGCTCGTGAGCGTTGTCGCCGACCTTTCGGCGCCGCAGTCATGGAGCCTGGCGCGCGCGGCCGACGGCACCTGGTTCGCCGGCACCGGCGGCACGGGCCGCGTGCTGCGGGGCCGGAGTGCGCAGGTGGACACCATTCTGAACGTGGAGCCGTCGGCGATCCATGCGCTGGCCGTGGTGAACGGGCGTGTCTTCGCCGCAAGTTCCCCTGATGGCCGCGTGCATGTCATCGAGTCCGATGGGTCGTCCCGTGTGTTCTTCGATCCGGCCGAGTCGTACATCTGGGCCCTGGCCGCAGACCAACAGGGCCGGCTCTGGGTCGGCGCCGGACATCCGGCGGTGATCTATCGCGTGGACGCGGCGGGCACATCGCAAGTGGTCTACCGGCCGGCGGCACGCCACGTGGTGAGCCTGGCGATGGACACTGCGGGGCGCATGTACGCCGGCACCGAGACGCCGGCGCGGCTGTACCGATTCGGCGATGCCGACCGGCCGTTCGTCGTCTTTGAGCCGGGGCTGTCGGAACTGCGCGCCATTGTGCCGGCCGCAAACGGCACCTTGTATGTCGCGGCGCTCACAGCGGGCGGTGAGGCAGCGCCCGACGCCGGCGTCACGGGCAGCGTCACGATCACCGTGGGCGGCACCCCCACTGGCACGGCGTCCACCACCACCCCTGCGGCACCAGGCCGCCGATCGATCATCTATCGCGTGACTGCGGATGGCACATGGGACGCGCTGTGGGAGACCGCGGATGCGGCGTACGACCTGGCGGTGCGTGACGCCAACTCGCTGCTCGTGGCCACCGGTCCAGAAGGCCGGCTGTACCAGGTGTCAACAGCCGCAGCTACGTGGGGTGCTGCCACGCTCGTCAACACCGTCGATGCCAGACAGATCACACGACTCGCCGCTGACGGCACGCGGACGCTGGCCGTGACCGCCAATCCCGGCCGTGTGGTCGCAATTGCCACGGCCCCCGCTCAGACGTCGTCGTACACCTCAGCAGTGCGTGATGCGAAGACTACCGCGCAATGGGGTTCCATCCGCTGGGAAGGCCTTGGCTCGGTCGCGCTGCAGACCCGCTCCGGAAATACGCAGCTCCCTGACGATTCGTGGAGTGCCTGGACGGCACCCACGCCTCAGGCAAGCGGCTTCGCGATCACCAGCCCTTCTGCCCGCTTCCTGCAATGGCGGGCGACGTTGACGCCAGGGGCGGTCGCGCCGGTCGTGACCTCGGTGACGGTGGCGTACCTGCCCAGAAACTTGCGCCCGGTCGTCTCCGAGATCACGGTGCATCCACCTGGGGTCGTATTTCAGCGACCGTTTTCAAGTGACGAAGGCGCCATCGCCGGCCTTGACGAAGCCGTGGCTGATGCGCGGCGCCCGCCGGGCGGCGACCCTGCGGCTCCGGGGACGTCGGTCGCAGGGCGGCGCATGTTCAGCCGGGGCCTGCAGACGCTCGGGTGGAAGGCTGACGATCCCGATACGGATCGGCTGCTGTTCGCGTTGCACTATCGGCGCGAGGGCGAGGCGGCGTGGTCGTTGCTGCGCGAGGGCCTGGCCGACCCGCTCTTTGTGTGGGACACCACGTCGGTGCCCGACGGCCGGTATCTCATGCGCGTCACCGCTTCCGACGCCTTGTCCAATACCCCCGAGCGGGTACTCACCGGCGATCGGGAGAGCGCGACGATCGACATCGACAATACGCCGCCGGTCATCACCGTTACGGTCATCGGCACGCGCGTGGCGATCCGCGTGACCGATGCGCACAGCGGCGTGCACCGTGTGGACTACTCGCTCGGTGGTCAGACGTGGCAACTGCTGCGTCCGCTGGACGGCCTGGCGGATTCGCGCGACGAACAGTTTGAAGTGACCCTGCCAACCGCAGGCGACGCCGCGCGCCTGGTGTTGCGCGCCAGTGATGTGATGCAGAACGTGACGTCGGCCGTGGCCGGCCGCTGACGTCAGATACCGGACGCGGTCACCGACGTCCGGACGTCGAGATGAATGCCGGTGACGTTGGTCACCCCGCCAGGCCGTCGCACCGGTTCCAGGTAACGAAACTCTGCGATCTCCTGCAGGAGGGCCAGAATCTCTTTTTGATCCGCACTCGCGAGTCCGACCAGACTCGCCGGTCGCCCATTGCGCACCAGCGCCTCATCAAGCGCCGACACCAGGGCGCGTTCGGCCTGCCAGCCAATTGAGGCAGGCACCGCCCGTCGCGCGTCGGCCCGCGCCGACCCCAGGCTCTGCTCAAACTCCAGCATGATGGGCACGCCCCGGCCGCTCTCCGGCAGCGAGATGATGTACAGCGTGCCGGCCCGCGCATTCATGTGCGCGAGCTGGGTAATCGAGGACACCACCATGGTTGACGCGAGTACGAGCGAAATCAGGGCGCCGGCCATCGAGCCCAATCCCACCGCCACCCAATGCCAATCCTCGAACATCCGATTCCACAGGGCCCGCCACGACTGAGCCTGCTCTGCGCGAATGCGGCTCGTCACGCCGCTGGCGAGTCCGGCCAGGGCCGGATTGAGCGCGCGACTTGACCCAAACCGCAGGGCCTCTCCGAACCCGCGCAGACTGCTGAGTTCTGCCGTGCACTCGCGGCACGCCTCCAGGTGCAGGGAGATCACCAGACGCGCGGCACCCGGCAACTCGTCATCGGCATACGGCCCAAGAGCCCGCACAACCTCCCTGCACGTGCCGGCCATCATGACGAGGCCCTCAGTTCCTCGCGCAGGTGCTCGCGCGCCCGGGCCAGGCGCGACTTGACCGTGCCCACTGCCACATTCAACGAGCCCGCAATTTCGTCGTAACTGAGGCCATCGATCTCGCGAAGCACCAGAATGGTCCGCTGGTCGAACGGCAGCCGGTCGAGGGCTGCCCACACCTGTTGGGCGGTTTCCCGCTGCTCTGCCACCTGGTCAGGTTTTGCGAACGGCCGGGCGTCAGCCAGGTCGCCATGCTGGGCGACGTGCTGGTCGAGCGCGACCTGCTGTGACTGATGGCGCCGCCGCCACCAGCGGCGCCGGTTGGACGCCTGGGTCACCACCACGCGGTAGATCCAGGTGCGAAGGGTGGACTGGCCTCGGAACTGGCCGAGTGTGCGGAACACCCTCAGGAAGACTTCCTGGGAGAGATCCAGCGCTTCCTGCTGATCGCCAAGGAGGTGCAGCGAGAGCTGATAGACCATGCGCTGGTGGTCGGTCACAAGGCGCGTGCACGCGGCCTCATCGCCAGCCACGCATTCCTGGACGCGGGCCCAGTCGGAGGCCCACTCGGCCTGCCCCTGGGCGGTCGGGGACGTCTGCGACCATGCGATGGCTCGGATGGGTTTCACAATCGACTCTCGATCTATCGTAGCACCGGCGTGTATTCGCGTTAGACCCCGCCGCGGCGCGAACGTTCCCGTCTGTGGTGGCCGGCTTCCTCGGTAATATTGACGCGATGAAACTGGCCCTGGCCGTAACCGGCCTCGTCGGCCTGGCAGTGATGTCGGCCTACGGAGTGCAGCAGCTGAACCGTGGTGAGCAGTTCCGTGTCCTGATGGCCTCGGGAGACGAAGCGCTTGGAGCCGGGAACAGCTACGCGGCCGTGGCCGCCTACAGCGGAGCCATGGCCCTGCGATCCGGCTCCATGGTGTCGCACCTGCGGCGCGGCCAGGCCTATGAGGCGCAACGGCGGCAGGAAGAAGCCGTCCGCGACTACCTCGAGGCCGCACGTCTGCAGCCCGGCGCCGCCGACCCTCTCCTGGCCCTGGCCGGCCTGTACGCCGCGCAGGGCGACATGGCGCACGCCGCCGAGTGGTATGGCCGGGCCGCGATCGTGGACCCTCAAAACCCCGCCCTGCTCTACCAACTCGCCCTGGCTCGTTACCGTGGGGGCCAGGCAGCCACGGCGATTGATCCCGTGCGCCGCGCCCTTGCCCTCGACCCCGGATTCGACGAGGCCCACTATCTGCTCGGAGTGCTCCTGCACGATGCGCACGACCTTGACGGCGCGACGGCGTCGCTTGAGCGCGCGATCGCAGGGAACCCCGCCTTCATGGCAGCGCGCGAGGAACTGGCCGAGGTCTACCGCGCCCGGCGGCGATTCGCCGACGAGATGGGTCAGCTCACGGCAATCGCGGCCGCCGACAACCGGGGTGTCCGTGCCGTCGCGATCGCGCTGGCCGAGGCCCGCCAGGGGAACTTCGAGAGCGCGCTAGCTACGCTGACCAAGGCCCAGGCACTGGACCCGGCCGATTCGACCGTGGCACTGGCGCGCGGCCGCGTGTATCTGATGCAGGCCGAGGCCGCCACAGACCCTGCGCGGCGCACCGCCTCGGCACGACTGGCTCTGCCGCCTCTTGAAGCCGCCCTGGGCGGCAGTGCTCGCCGCAGCGAGGGCCTGACGTTATACGGCCGCGCGGTCCACCTCACCGGCAACGCGGGTGAAGCGGAACGCCTGCTCAAGGAAGCCGTGGCCACCACGCCGTTTGATCGCGCCGCGTTTGCGTACCTGGCCGACGCCGCCGAGCAACTGGGACACTACGCCGACGCGCGTGACTGGCTGTCACGCTTCGACGCGCTTGAGGGCGACACGGCCACGGCCGCGGTCCGGACGGCCCGCCTGCGAAGGCTGGGCGGACTCGCGCTCGCCGGGGGCGATGCACCTGGCGCCGTCGCCGCGCTGGAAGACGCCTACAAGCGGGGACTGCGCGATGCGACCATGCTCGGCTGGCTCGCGGATGCGCGTTGGAGGACGGGCAACGCGGCGGGCGCGAAGGACGCCCTCTCCCAGGCTCTGGCGCTGACACCCAACGACCCGGTGCTGCGGCGGCTCCGCCAATCGATCAGGTAGCCCGCTGGTCAGGTAGCCCGCTGGTCGATGCGATCGCGCAGGCCATCGCCGACGAAGTTGAAGCCCAACACGAGCAACGCGATCGCAATGCCGGGGAACAGGGTCAAATGCGGCGCATCGTACAAATGCGCCCTCCCTGCATCCAGCATCGTCCCCCAACTGGGGGCCGGCGGCTGCACGCCGAGGCCCAGGAAACTCAGCGAGGCTTCAGCGATGATCGACCCGGCCATGCCGATGGTGGCCTGCACCGTCACAGCCGGCAGCGTGGCGGGAACAACGTGGCGCCACAACACGCGCCACACCGGAGCGCCCAGCGCGCGGGCGGCCTGCACGTATTCCAACTCGCGAATCTTCAGCACCTGTCCCCGCACCAGCCGCGCGTAGCCCACCCACCCGATGACTGTCAGTGCGAGGACCACATTCGTCAGGCTCGGGCCGAGTACCGCCACCAGCGCAATCGCCAGCAGAATACCGGGGAATGCCATGAGGACGTCCATCACCCGGCCAACGATATTGTCCACGCGCCCCCCGGCATATCCGGCCGTCGCGCCGATCGCAATCCCGAGCGCGGCGGACACCGTCACGACCGAGAGGCCGACGAACAGGGAAATGCGCGCCCCCATGAGCAGTCGGGCAAACACATCGCGGCCCAATTCATCGAGGCCAAGCGGATGGGTCCACGTCGGGCCGGCCAACCGTTGCGCCAGGAGTTGCACGTTTGGATCGTGCGGCACAAGCCACGGGCCGGCCACAGCGCCGAACGCCGTCAGACCGATGATCCACAGACCGAGGCGATGGGTCATTCGTACCGAATCCTCGGATCAAGCCATCCATAGGCGAGGTCCACCAGCAGATTGACCATCACATACGTCAACGCAATAAAGAGAATGCACCCCTGCACCAGGGGGTAGTCGCGGAAGTTAATCGCCTGGATCAGCAGGCGACCGACGCCAGGCCACGCAAAAATAGTCTCGGTGATGATGGTACCGGTGAGGACGGCGCCACACTGCAATCCAAGGATAGTCACGACCGGAATCATGCTGTTGCGCAGTGCGTGAGCGATCACCGCCCGCGACTTCGACAGGCCCCGCGCACGGGCGGCGAGCACGTAGAGTTCACGCAGTTCTTCAATGAGGCTCGCGCGCGTCATGCGGGCCAACACCGCCGCCAGCGCAGCACCCAGCGTGACCGACGGCAGGACAAGATGCCTCCAGGTACCGGTGCCCGACACCGGCAGCCACCCTAGAGAAACGGCAAAGACGATGGCCAGGACCGGACCGAGCCAGAAGTTGGGCATTGAAATGCCCATCAACGACACGGTCATGGCCGCCTGGTCGATGGCGGTGCCCCGGAACAACGCGCCGATCACCCCCAGAGGAATGGCGAGGCACACCGCCACCACAATGGCGGCGGCTGCCAGTTCCATCGTGCGCGGCAGTCGCTGCCCAATCTCCCGCGCCACCGGCGTGCCGTAACGAAACGACGTACCGAGGTCGCCGCGCGCGAGGCCCGCAACAAACGCCGCGTACTGGGCCGGCAACGGCCGGTCCAGGCCCAGACGCTCCCGCAGTTCACCCACATCACTCGCCGACGCCGACTCGCCGAGCATCGCAAGCGCGGGGTCACCAGGCACGAGGTGCAACAAGGAGAACACCAGCGTCGCCACGCCAAACAGGACCGGCAGGGTCAGCAGCAGACGACGGATCGTGAAGCGCAGCACGTCGAGGCGATGATATCGGCGTAATGGCGAAATGTCACAAATGTCCGAAATGGCGAAATGCAGGACAAACCAATGCAGGGAAGAATGTCGGAGTGTCTTTGCCCTCCAATGGAGGAATCTACTGCTCCAAGGTCACCAGAGCACTGCGCGCCAGAGACATTCAGCCATTTGGGCACTCGCGCACTGCAGACACTTCGCCATTTCGGACATTTGTGACATTTCGCCATTACGCCGAGCGCGGTCTACGCGCCTCTCGCCAGGTCGAGGCGCGCGATCAGTTTCGCGAGCCCTTGCCGCGAGACGCCGAGCTCGCGAGCCGCCGCCGCGCAGTGGCCGGCGTTCCGCGCGAGCGACGAGGCCACCACGCGGCGATCGCTGAGCCCACGCGCGGCGGCGAGCGACAGCGGAGGATCCAAGGGGCCGTCCACAGCACGGTCCGCCAGCACTGCCGCCACGTGACGTGCGCCGATACGGCCGCGGGTCGGCCCTGACACCGCAAGCATGGCAATGACGTTCTGCAATTCCCTGACATTGCCAGGCCACCCATACCGGCACAGTGCGGCAATGGCATCGGGCGCGAGGATCGCGCCCGTGGAGACCCGAGCGGCGGCGGCGCGCCAGAAGGAATGGGCCAATAGGGGAATGTCCTCGATGCGGTCGCGGAGCGGCGGCACTTTCAGACGGATGACGGCCAGACGAAAGACCAGGTCTTCGCGGTAGGTGCCCTGCCGGGCGGCCGCTGCGAGGGGACGGTTGGTGGCGGTCACCAGTCTCACATCCACGCGCCGCGACGCGTTTTCGCCGACGCGCCGAATCTCGCCCTCCTGCAGCACCCGTAGCAACTTGGCCTGGGCGCGAGGGGACAACTCCGCCACTTCGTCCAGGAACAACGTGCCCTCGTGCGCGTCCTCGAGAAGGCCCACGCGCGGCCCCATGGCGCCGGTGAACGCGCCGCGCACGTGGCCGAACAACTCGGCCTCCAGCAGTTCATCGGTGAGCGCTGCACAATTGATGGCCGCCCAACGCCGGTCGCGCCTGGGGCTCAACCGATGGACGGCGCGGGCCACCAGTTCCTTGCCGGTACCGCTCTCGCCTTCGATCAGCACGGGGAAGGTGGAGCTGGCGGCGCGGGCCACCGCATCGCGCAACGCGCGCATGACCGGGCTGGCACCAAGCAGGTCTGCAGCCAGCGCCTCGCCCGCTCCACACAGCAGGAGATCGTCGAGCCGCGCCCGCAGCGCAGGCGCGCACGCTGTGGCCAGCGCGCTCGCTATCGCGTGAACTTCGCCCTCATCTCTCGCCTGTCCCCGCAGCACGACGCTGCCGATGCGGACGCCACCGTATCGAACGGCCGTCACACTGCTGCCAGCAGCCAGGGGCATGGTGCTGCGCCGGTCGTCGGGATCGCAGGCCAGCACCGTGGCGCCATCGTGATGGACGATCGCGACCACGTCGAGCCCGGTGTACTCGCGCGCCCATCGACAGCCACGCCGCAACGCGGTCGCCGGGTCGTCGGCCTCGTGTATTTGCTCCAACAGCGATGACACCCCCGCCCATGCCTGCATGTCCTGCCTCCCCATCCCCCATCGTCGAATGCCCTCAGCCCCACACCTGCGAATCTCCGCGAGCACCGGCTGCATCCGCATGGCGCCGGTCCTGCCACTCGCCCATCGCCACAGCAACTGTTCGGTTGGTCCCCGCGGGCGAGCCTGCACTGTTTCCACCCAGCGCTTCGCGTCCTCGTCTGCGCCCGCCAGCCGCAGGCCCTCGAGCACAAGCGTGTCGCGCCAGCGATGAGGTCCCGGGCCTGCGCTGACGGCCCCGATGGCGTCAACCACTCCGGTGCGGTCCCCGGCGATGCCGCGAGATAACAGAGCAAGCACCGCCCGCCACTCGGTGTGCGATTCGCCTGCGACCGAGGCGGCCAGATGAACCGCAGGCCAGTCCCGCCGCCCCAGCGCCGCGACCGCCCGCCACCCTGGATGCGCCGCGGCACGCGCCCACAGGTCCGCATCCCCCCACCGGCCCTGCCAACACGCCAGCTCGCTCTGGACGGTGCGAATCCAGGGCGGCACCTCAATGCCCGCCAGGCTGCATTCCACGTCCACGGCAGACAGATGGGCCGCCGCTGCCTCGAACTCGCCAATCGTCAGCCAGGCATCAGCAAGCACGGCGACCACGTGACTCCTTGCTTCCAGCCCGGGCAGGGCTGCCAACAGCCGGCGCCCACGCGCGATCAACGTCTCGGCGGGTCCCGCTGTCGACAGTTCGGCGAGTTGTACAAACGCCCCCACTGCCCCCCACTCGTCCTCCGACCGGCGGGCCCGTTCCACCGCGGCACATGTCCATCGCCGCGCCGCCAGCCGGCGGCCGCGGCGCTGGAACCGCAGCCCACGCTCGGCCAGCACGCCGGTGGCCACGTGCGCCAGCGCCCCGAAGGCCCTCACGTCGACGCCCGCGCCTTCACGCGCGCGATCCGGCTGACCGGCCACCGCCACCACCGCGTGTGCGCGTGGACTCGCGTGCGCCAGTTCGCGAATCCACCGTGCGCTGACGGGCGTCACCTCACCCCGGTGAATCAGCACCACATGCCGATGCCAGAACGTCCGCCGCTGCTCGAGCGGAAGGTCCGCCTTGGCGTCGACGACGATGTACCCAAAACGGACGACACGAGCGGCGACCTCCTCCATCACATCCTCTGACCCATCGGCGGGCATCCGAGCCACGATCCGGATCCCGGCACCGCTTGCGTGCTCGATCGCGGCGCACCACTGCAGCCAGTCAACCTCTGGAACGGCCATGCGGCGTTTGACTGTGCAAGAAACAGGCCCGGTCGAAACTCGGCCCACTGGCAGGCTTCGCGCACGGGACATTGCAGGAATTTCGATAGAATGACGCGGCGATGATTCGTTTTTTGACAGCAGGTGAATCACACGGCCAGGCCCTGGTCGTAGTGCTCGACGGCGTACCCGCCGGCCTCGCGTTGTCGGCTGCCACGATCAACGCCGACCTGGCCCGCCGACAACTCGGCTACGGCCGGGGCCGCCGCATGGTCATCGAACAGGATCAGGTCGAGATCCTCTCGGGCGTGCGGGGCGGATTCACCATCGGCAGCCCTATCGCCCTGCAGATTCGCAATCGGGACTGGGTCAACTGGCAGTTCACGATGAGCCCGGCGCTCGAACCCGACGCCGCGTTGCCCGGTGCCCGACGCGCTGCGGTCACCCGGCCTCGACCCGGCCACGCCGACCTTGCCGGTGGGCTGAAGTATCAGCGCGTGGACATGCGCGACATTCTGGAGCGCGCCAGCGCGCGTGAAACCGCCGCGCGCGTGGCCGCCGGCGCCGTGGCGCGCACTCTTCTGGCCGCCACGGGAATCCGGGTGGCCAGTCACGTCACCGCAATTGGTGGCGCGGCTGTCGCCGATCCGCTCGCCTACGACTTCGCCACCATCGCTGCGCTCACAGACGACGACGGAGTGCGGTGTGCGGACACGGCGGTGGGTGTTGAGATGCGCGCCCGTGTGGATGCGGCGCGGGCCAAGGGCGACACCGTTGGAGGCGCATTTGAAGTCGTCGCGCACGGCGTCCCAGCCGGGCTGGGCAGTCACGCGCAGTGGGACCGCAAACTCGACGGTTTGTTGGCTCAGGCGCTCATGTCGATTCAGGCCATCAAGGGCGTGGGAATCGGCCGCGGCCCGGATTCTGCGCACCTTCCAGGCTCGGAGGTCCACGACGAAATCCTCCTGGCGCACGGCGCGCCATCCGGGACGCTGCCGACCTTGCGCCGGCCGACCAACCGGGCCGGGGGCCTCGAGGGCGGCATCACCAACGGGGAAGACCTGCGGCTCTCGGCCTGGATGAAACCCATCTCCACCTTGATGGAGCCACTGCGTTCGGTGGACCTCGACTCGATGCTGGAAGAGCCGGCGACCATTGAACGCAGCGACGTCTGTGCAGTGCCGGCCGCCGCCGTGGTGGGCGAAGCCATGGTCTGCCTGGTGCTTGCCAATGCCGTGGTCGAGAAGTTCGGCGGCGACACCATGGACGAGATCATCGGCGCGGCGCGCGCCTGGGAGCGGGCGATCGCGGCGCGGCTGTCGAAGGCGCCGCGCTGATGTTGCGCCCGATCGTGAAACACGGCGAGCGCGTGCTCCAGACGCCTGCGCTGCCGGTGACACAGTTTGACGAATCGCTGCACACCCTCGTGGACGACATGTTGCAGACGATGTACGCCGCACCCGGTATCGGCCTGGCCGCGCCCCAGATCGACGTGCCTCTGCGGGTGTGCGTGATCGACCTCACCGTGGGTAAACGCGGCGGCGAGGTCATCACACTGGTCAATCCCGTATTCGTCGAGCGCGCGGGGCTGCAACTGGAAGAAGAAGGCTGCCTGAGCGTGCCCGGCTTTCAGGCCACCGTGCCGCGGCCTTCCCGCGTGGTCGTCAAGGGGCAGGACGTCCACGGGCACGAGGTCGTAGTGGAAGGGACAGGACTGTTGGCGCGCGCCCTTCAGCACGAACTCGACCATCTCGATGGCCGACTCTTTCTCGATCGCCTTCGCGCCCTCCAGCGCGACCTCATCGTGAAGAAGATCCGCAAGTTGCGGCGCATCGGAAAGTGGTAAGCCCGATGCGCGTGATGCTCTTCGGCACGCCCCAGTTCGCGGTCCCGACACTGGCGGCCCTGCTCGATACACATGACGTGGCGGCGGTGATCACGCGCCCCGATCGACCACACGGCCGTGGGCAGAAAGTCAGCCCCAATCCCGTCAAGGCCCTGGCCACCGCGCGCGGCATCCCCGTCTTGCAGCCGACGCGGCTCGACGACCCGGAGTGGCTGGCGCAGATCGAAGCGCTTGGCGCAGACCTCGCGGTCGTGGTGGCCTACGGTCGCCTGCTGCCCCAGCGTTTGCTCGATCTACCGCGACTCGGATTCATCAACGTGCACGCCTCGCTGTTGCCTCGATGGCGGGGCGCCGCGCCTATTCACCGCGCCGTGCTCGCGGGTGATACCCAGACCGGTATCACCATCATGCGTGTGGTCCTCGCTCTCGATGCCGGTCCCGCGTTCGCCTCGGCGGCAACGCCGATCGGCCCGAAAGATACCAGCGAAGTGCTCGAAACACGGCTGGCCGCCATGGGCGCCGAGTTGCTGGTGGCGACCATCGCCCGCATGGCAAGCGGTGCGGTCTCTGAAACACCGCAGGATGAGTCGGGCGTGACCTACGCCGCCAGGCTCGAGCGGCGCGAGAGCCAGATCGACTGGAACCGGCCCGCCGTGGAGATCGACCGGCAGATACGTGGGTTGCAGCCGTGGCCGCTGGCAGCGGCCATCGTGGAAGGCCGGCGGATCGCGTTCCTGAAATCCTCGGTGGTGGATGCCGCCTCACCCGGCGCCACGCCTGGCGAGATTCTGGAGGCCGGCGACCACGGCCTGGTGATCGCCTGCGGAACCGGCGCTGTTCGCCTGACCGACGTGCTCCCCGAAGGACGTCGCGCAATGCCGGCATCCGCGTTCCTCCGCGGCGCACCGGTGAAGGTGGGGACGATGGTCGCGACCCTGCCGATGTGGCCCCTGCAGGACGATACCCGGTGACCAACGTCCGCGTGCTCGCCGCACGCGTGTTGCTTGGCGTACACCACGGCCGATCCACGCTCTCGACCGAGATCGATCGGGCCCGGCGCAGTCTGTTGGACGAACGCGATCGCGGCCTGCTCCTCGAGCTGACGGCCGGCGTGTGCCGCTGGCGCGCCGAACTGGACGCGTGCCTTGAGCCCTTCAGCCAGCGGCCCCTCGACACCATCGACCCGCCGCTCCTGGCCACGCTGCGCGTGGCGATGTATCAACTTCGGCACCTCGACCGCGTCCCGGCGCACGCCGTGGTCCATGAATCCGTCGAAGCCGCCCGTACGCTTGGCAATCCGCGTGCGGCAGGGTTCGTCAACGGCATTCTCCGCGCCTACCTGCGCGCGGCCGACACCGTCGTGTTACCCCCGCGCCCAGAGGCCGAGTCTACGCGGCGGCAACATCTGGCGTATTTGAGCACCACGCTTTCGCATCCCAGGTGGCTGGTGGCACGATGGCTCGACCGCTACGGGTTCGATGACACCGAGCGCTGGTGCCAGTTCAACA
This sequence comes from Vicinamibacterales bacterium, assembly GCA_046594875.1. GTDB lineage: Bacteria > Acidobacteriota > Vicinamibacteria > Vicinamibacterales > SCN-69-37 > SYFT01. The sequence continues at coordinate 4,782 of JBKJQX010000092.1, read as the reverse complement.
ACGCTGCCCCGGACGTGACCGTTCGCGCGCGTCTGTCCGACGTGGATGCCCTGACATTGGTGCAGGATGCGGGCGTCCCGGCCACGAGAGGACACTATGCCCCTGAAGTCGCGCGGCTCGGGCCGGGGCTTCTCGGTTCGCTCGCACCTGACCTGCGCAAGGAGCTCGTGGTGCAGGATGAGGGGTCGATCGCGGTGGCCCACGCGGTTGGGGCGCGGCCTGGTGAACGGGTGCTCGACGTGTGTGCGGCGCCCGGCGGCAAAACGGTGATTTTGTGGAACGACATGGCGCATCAGGGCTGCCTCGTCGCCACTGACGCGCGGGCGGCACGCGTGCAGGTGCTGCGGCAGGTGCTGCAGGAGGCCGCCGTGCCGGAACGGATTGCCGTGGTGGATGCCACGAGTCCGCTGCCGTTTGGAGAGGTGTTCGACCGTGTGTTTGTGGATGTGCCGTGCTCCGGGCTCGGCACGTTGCGTCGCGACCCGGACGTGAAATGGGCGGTGACGCTCGAGTCCCTGCCCGGTTTCGCCGCGACCCAGCGCCGGATTCTGGCACAGGCCGCCGCCACGGTGCGCCCTGGGGGCACCCTCGTGTACGCCACGTGCTCGAGCGAACCCGACGAAAACGACGACGTGGTGGGCGAGTTTCTGGCGTCGACTCCGACGTTCCACGAACAGGCGCTCAGCGGGGAACTGGCCGACGACCGCGGCCGCCTGCGCACCACGCCGACCCGCCATGGCCTCGACGCCTTTTTCGCGGCGCGGTTGGTCCGGCACGAACGCGCGTAGTACACTTTTTTCTCGTGCCCACTCCCTCACGACACCAGCCAACCCCTCACGGTTCCCTGCGATCGCGCGTCTGGACCGCCGGCCGGTGGACGTTGCTGCTGGCCGGGCTGGCCGCAACCTACGGAGTGTTCCTGCTCACCTCGATGCGGATTGCCATCAAGGTCCGCGAAGTCACGGTACCCGATGTGCGCGGGCAGGCTGTGGACGCGGCCTCGCAGACGCTGGAGGCGCTGGGGCTGACCGTGGTACTCGACCCGCTGCGCCGGCCGGACGCGGTGGTGCCGGCCGACCATATTTGGGCGCAGGATCCAGTGGCGGGTACGGTCATCCGGCGCCAACGCCCGGTGCGGATTCGTGTCAGCGACGGCATGCAAGCCGCGGCCGTGCCGGCGGTGACCGGTGAATCCGAGCGGTCGGCGCAGATCCTGCTTGCGCAGGATCGCATTACGCTGACGCAGACATCAGACATCAACAGCGCTGACTACGCGCCGGGCGTGGTCGTGGCGCAAGACCCGCCGGCGAAGAGCCGGGCGCCCGGCGTGGCACTGCTGGTGAACCGCGGGGAAGATGGCCTCACATACGTCATGCCGGATCTGATTGGCACGTCCGGCGCCCGCGTGGCCGAGATCCTCAGGCGCCGGCTCTTTCGCGTGACCATCGTCGGTGAGGTGCCGTACCCGGACCTGCCGTCGGGCACGGTCGTGCGCCAGTCACCGCAAGCGGGGTTTCAACTCGCGCCGGGCGACCCCATCACGCTTGAGATCAGCCGATGAGCGTCCGAATCGCCCCCTCAATTCTGGCGGCCGATTTTGCGCGCCTGGGTGAACAGGTGCTGTCGGCGATCAGTGGCGGCGCGGGCCTGATTCACATCGACGTCATGGACGGCCACTTCGTCCCGAACATCACCATGGGCCCACTCGTGGTCGCGGCGGTGAAGCGGGTCACGGCCCTGCCGCTCGACGTTCACCTGATGATCACCGACCCCGATCGGTATCTCGACGCGTTTGCGCGGGCCGGCGCCACGACCATCACGGTGCATGTAGAAGCCGCGCCCGACCTGCGGAAGACCCTGAGTCGCCTCCGGGAACTCGGCATACGGGCCGGTGCGGCCATCAATCCCGACACGCCGGTCCACACGCTCAGCGGAGTGGTGGACGTACTCGATCACGTCATCGTGATGTCCGTGCATCCAGGGTTCGGCGGACAGGCCTTCATCCCGGGCAGTCTGGACAAGATACGCGCGGTGCGCGACCTTGTCGCCGGCGCCGGACACGTCGTGGATATTGAGGTGGACGGAGGGGTGGACCTGACGAATGCCGCGGGCGTCGCCCAGGCGGGCGCCACCATTCTAGTGGCGGGGGCTTCGGTCTTCGGCACGCCCGACCCGGCCATCGCGACCCAGGCGCTGCTGAAAGCCGCGCAGGCCGGAGCTGCCTCCGCCTGATGCGCACGTCCACGACCACGCTGCGCGTCCGATACGCTGAAACCGATCAAATGGGCGTGGTCTACCACGCCAATTATCTGGTGTGGTTCGAGGTCGCGCGGACAGACCTGCTGCGGCACCTGGGATGGACCTATCGGGAGATGGAACAGTCGGGCGTACGGCTGCCCGTGATCGAGGTGCAGTGCACGTACCGCAGTCCGGCGCGTTACGATGATGAGATTGAGGTGCGCACCACGGGACGGCTGTTGTCGGGTGTGCGCGTGGAGTTCACGTACGAAGCGGTGGTGACGCCGGGGGGCATTTCTTCGGCCGTGGGCGTGACCCGGCATGCGGCGTTAAATGTGGATGGCCGGCCGTGTCGCCTGCCCGAGCGTATTCGAGAGGCTTTGTTGTGAAGGCACTTGTGACCGGCGCCGCCGGATTCATTGGATCGACACTCGCCGACGCGCTGACCACGCGCGGGGTGGACGTGCGGGGCCTGGACTGTTTCACCGACTACTACGCCCGCGACATCAAGGAGGGGAATCTCGCGCCCCTGCGCGCGCGACCGAACTTCCAGTTTGTGGAAGGTCCCCTTCAGACCGTTCCGATCGATCCGCTCCTCGACGGCGTGACCCATGTGTTTCACCTGGCGGCGCAGGCCGGTGTGCGCAAGAGCTGGGGACGCGATTTCCTGACGTACACCACGAACAACGTGGACGCCACGCAGCGCCTGCTGGAAGCGGTCAAGGACCGGCGCCTCGACAAGTTCGTCTACGCGTCGAGTTCGTCGGTCTACGGTGACAAGGCCCCTATTCCCATGCGCGAGGACGCCATGGTGCAGCCCGTCTCGCCGTACGGCGTGACCAAGCTCGCGGCCGAACACCTGTGTCTGCTCTACAACGCCAACTATGGGGTTCCGACCTCATCGCTGCGGTTCTTCACCGTGTACGGGCCGAAGCAGCGCCCCGACATGGGGTTTCACCGCTTCATTCGGGCTGCGCTCACCGGTCAGCCCATCACGCTGTACGGCGACGGCGAGCAGACGCGCGATTTCACGTATGTGGACGATATCGTGACGGCCCTGATTGCCGCCGGAGAGCGCGGCCTGCCCGGCAGTGTCTACAACATCGGCGGTGGCAGCCGGGTGTCGATTAACGAGGTCCTGTTGCTGATCCAAGCCATTACCGGACGAACGCTCGATATCCGTCGCGAGCCGAGCCAGAAGGGCGACATGCGCGACACCTTCGCCGATACGTCCCGGGCCAAGGCTGAATTGGGCTTTGTGCCGTCTACCACTCTGGAGCGAGGTCTCCAGGCCGAGGCCGAGTGGCTCGCGGCCCTGCTGGGCACGCCGCTCAGGTAAGATTGATTCCCTGCATGTTCATCCGCGCCGCCGTCGCCCGTCTCGTTTCCCCGGCCGTTGTGCTGCTTCTGGCAGTCGCGGTGTCGTCACTGGCCTGCGGCACGTCGCAGGCGCTGCCCCCGGCCGGCCTCATGTCGGCCGACCAGTGGCTGTTCGAGCGGGCCACCGAGGCCCTCACCGAAAAGAAGTGGTTTGCCTCGCGCGAGTATTTTCGGCGCCTCGTGGACGGGTATCCCCAGAGCCAGCATCGTGAAGCCGCCAAGCTGGGTGTGGGTGATACGTACATCGGGGAAAACTCGATCGAATCGAACATTCTCGCGATCAATGAGTTCCGCGAGTTCCTGACGTTTTTCCCGGTCTCGCCCAGAGCCGACTACGCGCAGTACCGCATCGGGCTGGCGTACTCGCGCCAGATGTTATCGCCGCAGCGCGATCAGACGGCCACCAAAGAAGCCCTTCGCGAGCTCGAAGTGTTCCTGCAGCGGTACCCGGACAGCAAGTACAAGCCGGAGGTCGAAGCGCTGGAGCGCACTGCGCGCGACCGGTTGTCGCAGTCGGAGTACGAGATTGGCTACTTCTACGCCCGCTATAACCTCTGCGCCGGCGCCGTGGATCGCTTCCGCGCCGTCCTCGTGGCCGACCCGGCATTCTCGGGGCGCGACGGCGTCTACTTCCATATGGGCGAGTGCCTGCTCAAGATGGGCACCCCGGCTGAAGCCCTGCCGTGGTACGAGCGGCTGATGGTGGAATTCGAGAAGAGCATCTTTATCGAGCGCGCCAAGAAGCGCGTGGCCGAGATCAAGGGCAGCTGACCTTTTTGCAGGGTGCTGAAAAGAGGCACGCACACGAGGCATGAAGGGGATCGATCGTGGATCGGGCCTGTACTACGATGCGGGCATGCGCGGTGATGATCAGCAAACGGGCCGGCCATCCATTACGAGCCATTCGGCGGATGACCGATGAAGCCCTCCGTTCGCTGGCGTCCGATTTCGATCGGTTGTACGCCGCGACCGGGCGGCCCTCGATTCCGCCCGAGCCATTGCTGCGCGCCCTGTTACTGCAGGTGCTGTACACCGTCCGCAGTGAGCGGATGCTGATCGAGCAGTTGGACGACAACCTGCTCTTCCGGTGGTTCGTGGGGCTGAGCATGGATGATGCGGTGTGGCATCCGACGCCCTTCACCAAGAATCGCGATCGCCTCTTGG
>JBKJQX010000215.1:0-62736 GCA_046594875.1 Vicinamibacterales bacterium | reverse complement strand
CTAAAATGGTCGGATGGCGGTGCCGCGCAGGAATGATCTCGTGCTGGAGTCGGTCCGGCGACTGCTCCGCATGGGGGCCACGGCCAACCTCCTGAACCTGCTCCAGAAGCAGCACCCGGCCGATCTGGCCCAGGTGTTCGCCGAACTGAGCGAGCGGGATTGCCACGCGGTCTTCAACGTTCTTGTCGAACGCAACGGGAAGCTGGCCGTTGAGGCGCTCAGCGAATATGGCCCCGAAAAGGGCTCCCTGCTCCTCGCCGACCGCCCGGCCGAAGAAATCGCCCGCTTGGTCCAGGAGATTCCGTCCGACGACGCCGCAGCGCTGATTGATCACCTGCCCGAAGAGTTGTCGGCAGTCGTCCTCGAACTGATCCGGCCGAAACCGGGTGGTGGCCCTTCCGAGTTGCTCGACTACGAGGAGCAGACTGCCGGCCGGTTGATGAACCCGAACGTGTTCGCGCTGCCGGAAGACCTGACCGCGGGCGAAGCGATCACGGCCATCCAGACCGGCCGCGACGTCGAGATGGTGTTCTACCTCTACGTTGTCGACGAACGGCGTCACCTGGTGGGGGTCACGTCGTTGCGGCGGCTCATCCTTGTGTCGCCCGACACGCCGCTCAAGCGCATCATGACCTCGGACGTCTACAGCGCGCGCGTGGACACGGACCAGGAAGAGGTGGCGCGCCGCGTCGCGTCGTACAACCTCCTGGCGATTCCCGTTGTCGATCCCGAGAACAAACTCGTCGGCGTCATTACGGTAGACGACGTAATTGACATTTTGAAGGACGAAGCCACTGAAGACGTCTTCCGGCTCGCCGGCGTTTCCACGTTTGACGGCGTGCTCTCAGCGCCGTTTGAATCGCTGAAGCGCCGGATGCCCTGGCTGCTCGTGAATCTGTTGACGGCGTTTGGCGCCGCGTGGGTCGTCAGTCGGTTCGAAGCGACGATCACACAAGTGGTGGCACTGAGCTTCCTGATGCCGATCGTTGCCGGTATGGGGGGCAACGCGGCGACGCAGACGCTGGCCGTCATCGTGCGTGGTATCGCGCTCGGTGAACTCACCTGGAGCAACGCGCGCCAGGCGCTGATGAAGGAAGCCCTTGTCGGCCTGGGCAACGGCATTGCCCTTGGACTGGTGGCCACGCTCGGCGCGTGGGCTCTGACCGGCGACTGGGCGCTCGGCGCCATCCTGGGCCTGGCCATGGTCATCAACATGTTCATCGCGGCCACGGCGGGCACGCTGATTCCGCTGGGGTTGCGCGCCGCCAAGGTCGACCCTGCCCTCGCGTCATCGGTGTTCATCACCACGTTGACTGACGTATTCGGGTTCCTCGCGTTCCTGGGTCTCGCCACGGTCTTCCTCAGGTTCCTCAATATCGCGCCGGTGCCATGAGAAACGCCGATGGAGACCAACGCGGTATGATCGATCGGTTGCGGTCGTAGAGATGCGCACTCATGTGGCCGAGGCCATCGTGTTGCGCACCTACCGATACGGTGAGGCGGACCGAATTGTGGTGTTCCTGACCGAGGACCGGGGCAAGAAGCGCGGTGTGGCGAAAAACGCCACGAAGTCGCGCCGGCGGTTTGGCGGGGCGCTTGAGCCGTTTACGCGCGGCCGGGTGTCGTATGTGGAGCGTGAAGGACGCGAGTTGGTACGGCTCGATCGGATCGAACCCATCGATGGCCCGATGCGGGCGGCTGAAGGCCGGGCCGACGACCAAGCGGCGCAGGTGTTGGGCCACGCCAGCTACTTTGCCGAACTCCTCGACGAATGGGCCCCCGACGCCATGGCGAACGAACGATTGTTCCGTCTAGGCGCGTCGGTCGGAGAAGCATTGTGCAGAGGCGGGTCGGTTGAAAGCCTTGCGCGGTACTTCGAGTATTGGCTCCTGCGGCTCGAAGGGGTCTATCCGTCGCTCGATCGCTGTGCGCGTTGCGGCCGATCGCTCGACGACGGGGCGGTGCTGGTGACCGGGGAGTGGCACATGGTGTGTGGCCAGTGCGGCACCGGGTCGCTGAGAGTCTCGCGCGAGGCGATGGGCTTGTTGCGGCGCGCGGCGACGGCGACGCCCGCCGCCGTGACCGACGCCGGGGCGGATGCCGGCACGTTGCGTGAACTCGAAGCGGTGCACGCGCGATTGATCGCGATGCACCTGGAAAAAGACTTGCGATCGGCGCGAGTGGTAAGGGAACTGAGGCCGCAGTTGTGACGTTTCAAGATCTGATCTCCAAACTTTCAGACTATTGGTCGGCGCAGGGCTGCCTGATTCAGCAGCCGATGGATACCGAGATGGGGGCTGGCACCATGCACCCAGAGACGTTCCTGCGCGTGCTTGGCCCCGCCGCATGGAATGTGGCGTACGTTCAGCCGTGCCGGCGGCCGGCCGATGGCCGCTTCGGCGAAAATCCCAACCGCCTGCTCAAGCACCATCAGTTCCAGGTCATCCTCAAACCCGCGCCAGACGACGTGCAGGACCTGTACCTACAGAGCCTGGAGGCGTGCGGCATTGATTTGCGGGCGCATGACGTGCGCTTTGAAGAAGACAACTGGGAGTCACCGACCCTGGGGGCGTGGGGCATTGGCTGGCAGGTGTTGTACGACGGACTCGAGATCACCCAGTTCACGTATTTCCAGCAGGCCGGCGGCATTGACTTGGCGCCCGTCGCGGTGGAACTCACGTACGGGTTGGAACGGTTTGCGATGTCGTTGCAAGGCGTGGATAACCTGTTCGACTTGGAGTGGGCGCGGGGTGTGAAGTACGGCACCGTGCGGATGCGTGACGAAGTGGAGCAGTCCAAGTACGCCTTCGCGCACGTCACGATGCCTGAGGGCAAGTTCGGGCAGTTTCACCGCGACTTGTTCACGCAGTACTACGATTTTGCCTGGGACCTCTTGAAGTCGGGGCTGGCGCTGCCGGCCCTCGACTACTGCCTCAAGTGTTCCCACGCGTTCAACCTGCTCGATTCGAGCGGCAGCATCGGCGTGACGGAACGGACGTCTTACATCCTGCGCGTCCGGCAACTTGCTGTGGCCATCGCCAAAGCCTGGACCACGGATCCGATGGCGAAGGAGCCGGATCCACCTGTGGTGAGCGACGGTGGGGGGCGCCCACCCATGGTGAGCGACCGAAGGGAGTCGAACCATGGATCGTGAACTTCTCATCGAGCTGGGGCTCGAGGAATTGCCGGCGTCGTGGCTGCCGCCACTGACGCAGCATCTCAGTGACACGTTGCGGGCGGCCCTCAAGGCGCACGGCCTGCCTGCGACCGAAGCCATTGAAGTGCATGGCACGCCGCGGCGGCTGGCCGCCTGTGTGCCGTCGCTCGTCGATCGGCAGGATGACCGGGACGAGATGCTGACCGGCCCACCCGTGACGGCGGCGTTCGGCGCCGATGGGCAGCCCACGCCGGCGGCACTGGGGTTTGCGAAAAAGCAGGGCGTGGAATTCTCGGCTCTCACGCAGGTGGATACGCCCAAGGGTCGGTATCTCGCGTTCGAGAAAAAGAGTCGCGGTCGCGCCACCGTGGACGTGCTGCCGGACGTGCTGACGCAGTTATTGCGCACGTTGCCGTTCCCGAAACAGATGCACTGGGACGCGGAATTGCACGACGGCAAGGGCGAGTTGTTGTTCGGCCGGCCGATCCGCTGGCTCCTGTTTCTCTATGGCGGCCGTGTCGTGCCGTACACCATTGCCCGCACGTCGCTTGCGGCGAGCGTGAAGGTGCAGGATGTGGCGTCGGGCGCCGTGACGTACGGCCATCGCTTTCTGGCCACGAGTGGCCGGGCGGGCCGTGCCATCAAGGTGCGTGGCTTCGACGAATACAAGAAGAAGCTGGCGGAAAACTTCGTGTTTCTGTCGCGCATCGAACGGCGCGACCGTATCGTGCGTGAGCTTGACGGCTACGCCCGCAAGATCGGCGGCCATGTGATGTTGCACGAGTCGGCGCAGGCCGAGGCGCTCCTCGACGAAGTGCCCGATCTGGTCGAGTACCCGTCGGTGGTGTCGGGCACATTCTCGGCCGACTTTCTTTCGCTGCCGGCAGAGGTGCTGACAACCACGCTGATCCATCACCAGCACTATTTCCCAGTGGTCGGAGCGGCCGGAGCGTTGCTGCCGGCGTTCCTGGCGGTCACCAACACGCAGGGCGGACACGACAAGGGCATTGCCACCAATGCGGGGCGCGTGGTGGCGGCGCGGCTGCGGGATGCGCGGTTCTTCTGGGATGCGGATCGGAAGATCGGGCTCGAAGCGCGGCTGGGCCGCCTCGATACGCTGACGTTCCACAAGAAACTCGGGTCGTATCGCGCCAAAGCAGACCGTGTGGCGGCGCTCGCACGGTGGATCGCGACCGACGTGTTCAAGCAACCCGAGGAGGTCGCGGCGCACGCCGAGCGCGCGGGCCTGCTCGCCAAAGCCGACCTGGCCACCGACATGGTGCGCGAGTTCACCGAGCTGCAGGGTCAGATGGGCGGCATCTACGCGCGTGAAGGCGGTGAGCCTGAGGCCGTCTGGAAAGCCGTGTATTACCACTACCTTCCGACGGCTGTGGAACCGACCGCAGCGCCGCAGACGGCGATATTGGGCGGCGCGCGTGCCACCTGGGCGGCAGTCGCCTTGGCAGACAAGCTCGACACGATTGCGGGGCTCTTTCATGCCGGCGAACGCCCGACCGGGTCACGCGATCCTTTTGGTCTGCGTCGAGCCGCTCACGGCGTGATTCGCGTGCTGATCGACCTGGAGCCGCTGACGGGGCTCACGGTTCGTCCGGCCCTCCGCGCGCTGCTGACGCAGGCCGTCAAGGGGTACGGCGGTGTTGACGCGAGCACCGGTGACCACGTGATGACCGAAGAGGCGTGGGTCGAGGTGAACGCGTTCCTGCGCGAGCGGCTCGCTTACGTGATGGAATCCCGCGGTGCGGACCGGAGAAATGTGCGGGCTGTGCTGAGCAGTGGGGCGGATCGGCCTGTGGCCGATCTGGCGGCCAACGTGGCCGCGCTGCCGGAGTTTGCGGCCTCGGCGTCGTTCCGAGCGCTCGCCACGGCCTTCAAGCGCATCAAAAATATCGCGCGCGAACTGCCGGATGCCGAGTTCCATCAGCAGGAACAGGGCGGGGCGGCGTTGGGCACGCTCCTCACAGAATCCTCCGAACTGGCACTGCTGGCGGAGCTCGACAAGCGGTCGGCGGTGATCGCTCAGGCGGTGGGCACCGGCCAGGGCTACCGCGAAGCGTATCTGGAGGCCTCGAAGTTCGAACCTGCGGTGGCGCAGTTTTTTACCGATGTATTTGTGATGGCCGACGACCTGGCGTTGCGTCAGGCGCGGCTTCGATTGATGAAGCGGTTGGAGCACTTGATTCTGCAACTCGGAGACATCTCCGAGATCGTGGCAGCGGAGTAGGCGGAGTACATACAAATGGCGAAGAAGACGAGCAAGACCAGCAAGACCACCAAGACCAGCAAGACGAACACGACCACCAGGACAAAGACGACGAAGTTCGTGTATCTGTTTGGGAAGAAGACCGACGGGAACGGATCGATGAAGCCGCTGCTGGGCGGCAAGGGCGCAAACCTGGCCGAGATGTGCCGCATCGGGCTGCCGGTGCCGCCAGGCCTGACGATTACCACGGACGTCTGCACGTACTACTACGCCAATCGGCGCACGTATCCACCGGCCCTGCGCGCGCAGATCGAGGCGGGCGTATCCGCGCTCGAAAAGCAGACCGGCAAGAAGTTCGGTGACCTCAAGAACCCGCTGCTCGTGTCGGTGCGCTCGGGTGCGCGCGACTCGATGCCGGGCATGATGGACACCATCCTCAACCTGGGTCTCAACGCGAAGACGGTCGAGGCGCTGGCGATGAAAACCGGGAACCCGCGTTTTGCCTGGGACTGCTATCGCCGCTTCGTGCAGATGTACGGAGACGTTGTGCTGGGCGTCCAGAAGCGCCCGGATGAAGATCACGATCCGTTCGAAACCGTCATCCACACGCTGAAACACGAGCGGTATCACGCCGACATCGACGACACGACGTTGACCGTGGACGATCTGAAGGAACTGGTGGTGCGCTTCAAGGCGCTCGTCAAGACCCGCGTTCGCCGCCACTTCCCCGACGCCCCGTGGGATCAGCTGATGGGCGCCGTGGGCGCCGTGTTCGGCTCCTGGATGAACGACCGCGCCATCGTGTATCGCCGCAAGTACCACATTCCCACCGAGTGGGGCACCGCCGTCAACGTGCAGGCGATGGTCTATGGCAACACGGGCGACCGGTCGGGGTCGGGCGTCGCGTTCACGCGCAACCCGGCCAACGGGACACAGGAGTTCTACGGAGAATTCCTCATCAACGCGCAGGGCGAAGATGTGGTGGCCGGCGTGCGGACGCCGGCCCCCGTGGCGGAGCTGAAGAAGGTCATGCCGAAGGCGTATGCCGCGCTCGACCGCATCCGCGTCACGCTGGAAAAACACTTCAAGGACGTGCAGGACTTCGAGTTCACCATCGAAGATGACGTCGTGTACATGCTGCAGACGCGTAACGGCAAGCGGACGGCGATGGCCGCGCTCAAATTCTCCATCGACATGGAGAAGGAGGGGCTGATCGACTGGAAGACGGCGATCCTCCGCAACCCGGCCGATCAGCTCGAGCAGTTGCTGGCGCCGGTGTTTGACGCCTCGGAAGTGAAGAACGCGCGGGTGATTGCCACGGGCCTGCCGGCCGGTCCGGGTGCGGCGTCGGGCCGCATTTACCTCAACGCCGATCGGGCGGTGGACGCGGCCGCCCGCGGTGAGAAGGTGCTGCTGGTGCGCATGGAAACGTCGCCAGAAGATTTGCGCGGCATGATTGCGGCCGAAGGCATCCTGACGGCGCGTGGCGGTGTGTCGTCACACGCTGCGCTTGTCGCCCGGCAGATGGGCAAGGTGTGCGTGTGCGGCGCCGCAGCCATCCAGGTGGACTATCAGGCGCGGACCGCTCTGGTGGATGGACGAACGTTCACCGAGGGCGAGTGGCTGTCGATCGACGGCACGGCGGGCACGGTGTATGCAGATGCCGTCAAGACCGCGCCGTCCGAGATCGTGGCCGGCCTCCTCTATGGCGACAAGGCCGCGCAGCGCACGGAGAAGTTCAAGAACTTCCAGCAGCTCATGAAGTGGTGCGACAAGGCCACTCGCATGAGTGTGCGCACCAACGCCGATACGCCGGAGCAGACCGAAAACGCCGTCGCATTTGGCGCCGTCGGTATCGGACTCACCCGCACGGAGCACATGTTCTTCGAAGGGGATCGCATCGACGCGATGCGCGAAATGATTCTGGCGGAGACAACCGACGATCGGAAGGCTGCCCTCGCCAAGTTGCTGCCGTATCAGCGGGAGGATTTTGCCGGGATCTTCCGTGCCCTGAAGGGTTACCCGGCCACCATTCGATTCCTCGATCCGCCGCTCCATGAGTTCCTGCCGAACAGCAAGGAATCGCAGGAGGAACTGGCACAGAAGATGGGTGTGCCCTTCGCGCGCCTGCACCAACGGGTGGAAAGCCTGCACGAATTCAATCCGATGCTCGGCTTCCGCGGGTGCCGCCTTGGCATCGGGTATCCCGAGATCTCCGAAATGCAAGCGCGCGCGGTCTTCGAAGCCGCCGCGCAGGTGCAGAAGGAAGGCGTCAAGGTTCGTCCCGAGATCATGATTCCGCTGGTCGCCTTCAAAAAAGAGCTCGACCTCCAGATTGCGGTTGTCCATCAGGCGGCCAAGGCGGTGCAGGCCGAGCAGAAGGTGAAACTCAACTACCTGGTCGGCACGATGATCGAAATCCCGCGCGGCGCGTTGACCGCCGACGAGATCGCCACGTCGGCCGAGTTCTTCAGTTTCGGCACCAACGACCTGACGCAGACCGCCCTCGGCATGTCGCGTGATGACTCGGGTTCATTCCTGCCCAACTACGAGGAACTGGAGATCGTCACGAAGAACCCGTTTGCCACCATCGACGCGGCCGGCGTGGGCCAGCTCGTCGAGATCGCCGTCAAGAAGGGGCGCGCAACCCGGCCGGACCTGAAGCTCGGCATCTGCGGCGAACACGGCGGCGACCCGGCGTCGATCTTCTTCTTCGAGTCAGTCGGACTCGACTACGTCAGTTGCTCGCCCTTCCGCGTGCCGGTGGCGCGCCTGGCGGCGGCCCAGGCGGCGCTGAAACAGAAGGCGAGCGATTAGGAGCTTTTCCACCATGAAGGACATGGAGTTCCATGAAGGCGCCGGTGTGGGCGCCAGGCTTCGCCTGGCTGCGCGATCGGAGGGAACGCTCATACGAACACACCGAGTGAATGGGGCGGTGTGTTCGTATGGGCGTTCCCCCCGATCGTGCCTGCCGCCGGAGGCGGCGCACACACCGACGATCGTCCTCGGGCTTCATGCGGTCGCCTTGGGGCTTCATGGATCTTCATGGAACTTCATGGTGAATACCCGGTAGGCAAGCATGATTACTATTCTCGTGCACCGGGAGGGGCAGACGCGCCAGGTCGACGCGGTCGATCCGGCGTGGCTGGCTCCCGGGGCATCCGAGAAGCTGTGGGTGGACATCGAGTTGCCGGATGCCGACGCCAAAGACCTGCTGCAACAGACCTTCAGGTTGCACGAACTGTCGCTCGAGGATGCGCTCAGCGAGATTCATCATCCCAAGATCGAACTCTTCGACCACTACCTCTACCTGATTCTGCACGGCATCCTGCCGGGCGCAGGCGGGCGCGGGTTTGAGACGAACGATATCGATTTCTTTCTGGGCGATCGGTTCCTCGTGACCGTGCACCACGCGCCGTCCAGATCGATTGGCCAGGAACAGCAGTTGTGTCTGCGGAATACCTACGTGCTCGGTGAAGGACCGGCTGGTCTCCTGCATCGCATCATCGACGCGATGGTCGATCACTACCGCCCTGAAGTGGACGCGCTGGAGGACCGGTTGGAGGCGCTCGAAGATCGGGTCTTTGAAAATCCCCGCGAGAATCCCGTGCGCGACATCCTGACGCTCAAGCGCGATGTCTCGTCGCTGCGACGGGTGGCATTGCCCCAGCGCGATGCCGTGGGCCGTCTGGCCCGGCGCGAATTCGAGATGATCCCCGACGCCATGGCCTACCGCTTTCGTGATGTCTACGATCACCTGGTGCAGATCACGGATGAAGCGATCTTCTTCCAGGATCGCGTGACGGGGCTGCTCGACGCGTACCTCTCGAGTCAGTCGAATCGGCTCAACCAGGTGATGAAGGTGCTGACCGTCATGTCCACCATCTTCCTGCCGCTGACGGTGTTGACCGGGCTCTACGGCATGAACGTGGTGATTCCCCATCTGCCTGGTCCGGACGGGCTGCAGTTCTGGTGGGTCGTCGGCATGTCGATGACCATCGTGGTGTCCATGCTCGCCGTCTTCCGGTGGAAGGACTGGCTGTGAACCGCATCCATCGGCTGCCGCCGGAACTCGCCAACCAGATCGCGGCCGGTGAGGTCGTCGAGCGGCCCGCCTCCGTCGTCAAGGAGTTGGTGGAAAACGCACTGGACGCTGGAGCCACGCGCATCGGAGTGGTCGTGGAGTTCGGCGGCAAGAAACTGATTTCCGTGGAGGACGACGGGACGGGGATGTCGGCGGAGGATGCGCACCTGGCCGTGGAGCGCCATGCCACGAGCAAGATCCGGGCAGCCGGTGATCTGGCGGCCATCCTGACTCTGGGATTTCGCGGTGAGGCGCTGCCGTCGATCGCGTCGGTATCGAAGTTCCGGTTGCGCACGCGCGAGCGAGGCGCGTTGAGCGGCACCGAGATTCGGATTGACGCCGGCGTGACGGTCTCGGACCGCGAGGTGGGCGCGCCGGAAGGTACACTTATCGAGGTATCGGAGCTGTTCTACAACCTGCCGGCCCGCCGGAAATTCCTGAAGGCCGACACCGCGGAAGCGGCGCAGGTATCGAGGCTGGTCACGCAGATGGCCCTCGGGTACCCCGAGGTGGGGTTCACGCTCAAGAGCAAGGATCGCGTGCTCATTGAAGCGCCGCCCGCTGGGTCCAGTGAAGAACGCTTCTATCAGATCTACGGTGATCGCCCCGACCTCGTGCCCGTGAACAAGCAGGCCGCCGGCATGGGCGTGACCGGCTTCGCGGCCGCGTTGGCGGAGCAGGGGCCGGTGCGCGGACCACAACATGTCTTTGTGAACCGGCGCCTGGTGAAGGACCGGACCATCGCGCACGCCATTCAGCAGGCCTATAGCGTGGCCACGATCAAGGAGCGCAGCCCCGAGGTGCACCTGTTTCTCGAAGTGCCTCCAGATCGGATTGACGTGAACGTGCATCCGACCAAAGCCGAGGTCCGTTTTCTTGACCAGGGTCTGGTGCACGAAATTCTTCGGCGGGCGCTGGTGGATTCGCTGGGGCAGGGGAGCGCGCCCGAGCTGGTGCTACGCCCCGGCATGCCTGCGCCCGGGCAGCCTGGCAGCGCCGCGCTGCCCTGGTCGTTCGACGCTTCGCCCACGCCCGGCATCGGCCAGGGCGCGTTTGGCATGCGTCCCGAGGTGGAAGGCGCCCTGGCGCACGCGATAGAACACGGGATTGCGGCGCAATGGCCCGCTGGGCAACCCGGGCAGCCGGACCCACGCATGGGCCTTGTGGCCGGTCATGGGACGGTCTCGACGCTGATCAAACCCATGGCGCCTCTGGGCCAGTTCCGCAACACCTTCATCATCGCCGTGGACGACGATGGGGTGGCGATTATTGATCAGCATGTGGCGCACGAACGGATTCTGTTTGAACAGATCGCCGAGCGGCTGACTACAGGGCGGGTTGAAGTGCAGGCGTTATTGACGCCTGTCGTGCTGGAACTGACGTCGGGCGAGCACCAGACGCTGCTCTCGCATCTGCAGGAACTGACGCGTGTCGGATTCGAGTTCGAGGACTTCGGAGGAAACAGCTTGCGCATCTCCGCCGTCCCAGCGCTTCTGGACTGGAACAAGTGCGAAGCGGTCCTTCGCGCGGTGGCCACCGACCTCGATGGTTTGTCGCCGGGCGCCGGCGTGGATGTGGCGCTGCGCCAGATGGCGGCGACCATGGCCTGTCACGCCGCCGTGAAGGCCAACGACCCCCTCACCCGCGAAAAGATGCAGTACCTGCTCGACGAACTGCGTCGCACCTCGCACTCATCCGTGTGTCCACACGGGCGACCCGTGGTGCTGCGCCTCACAAGGCGGGAGATTGAACGCAACTTCGAACGGGTATGATCAAGGCGTGTCACACGAGGGTGAAGGACTGAAGGTGCTCCTCACCGCCCGGCTGATGCTGCGGCCGCCGATGCACTCGGACGTCGAGGCGATCTTCGACCGGTATGCCGCCGATCCCGAGGTGACGCGGTACCTGGCATGGCCGACTCATCGCTCGGTCGCCGACACGGAAGCCTTCCTGGCGTTCAGCGACAGCGAATGGGCCCGTTGGCCTGCCGGACCCTTCCTCGCGTTCCTCAAGTCCGATCGCCGGCTCATCGGCAGCACCGGATTGGGTTTCGAGTCGCTCCATGAGGCCTCGACCGGGTTCGTACTGGCCAGGGATGCATGGGCACAGGGGTACGCCACCGAGGTCGCGCAGGTGATGGTGGAGTTGGCCGCGGCCCTCGGCGTTGGCCGGCTCAAGGCGGTGTGTCACCCTGCGCACATGGCATCACGACACGTCCTGGAAAAAACTGGTTTCAGGCATGAGGGGCTGTTACCCAGGCACGTGGTATTTCCGAATCTGTCAGCAGAGCCGCATGCAGTGTCGTTATTCGGCTGCGTGCCTGGAGAATCCCCATCGTGAGCGGGGCCACGTACGCAGAGATTCATCGCAGGCTTGCCGATCTTGCAAATCCGGCACACGCCCACGTCGCCCAACGCTACTTCAAGACCGGGAAGGGCGAGTACGGTGAAGGCGATCGCTTCCTCGGCATTCGCGTGCCCGTGATTCGGGCCGTCGTGCGGGAGTATCCGGCGCCTCCACTTGCCACGGTGGTGAGACTGCTGAGATCGCGATGGCACGAAGAGCGCTTGCTGGCCGTGTTGATGCTCGTGCGACTCCACGACAAGGGCGGGCCAGCGGTGCGCGAGGCGGTGTACCGCCTCTATCTCGACTCTCTCACGTTCATCAACAACTGGGACATCGTGGACTCATCGGCGTCGCAGATTGTGGGGCGCCACCTCGCCGGCCGCGGCCGCTTCCCGTTGCTGCGCATGGCGAGGTCGCCGCATCTCTGGACGCGTCGTGTGGCCGTGATCGCCACGGCCCACCAAATCCGGCTGGGGCACTTCGACGACATCCTCCTCCTGGCCACGCGGTTGCTGGACGACAAGGAGGATCTCATTCACAAAGCCGTCGGCTGGATGCTACGGGAAGTCGGGAAACGTGATCGATCCGTGCTGGAGCGCTTCCTCGACACCCACGCCGCGCGCATGCCGAGGACGATGCTGCGGTATGCGATTGAGAGGTTGCCGCCAGCGCTGCGAAAAAGGTACTTGAAAAAAACCCCCGCGTAAGCGGGCACCACGAACCCTGGGACCCACGGACCCACGGACCCTGGGACCTTGGGACCCGCCTACGCCAAGGCTACGGCGGGCAAGCCCTGGACTACTTGCGTCTTTGCCTCGCGCGGTCGAGGGCTTCGCGGAGCTTCGGTTCGAGTCCGCGCTCGGTGGGCTCGTAGTAGCGCTTGTGCGCAAGGGCGTCGGGGAGGCACGACATGTCGGTCATGGCGTCGGGCTCGTCGTGCGCGTATTTGTAGTCCTTGCCGAAGTCGAGCTCCTTCATGAGCCTCGTTGGCGCGTTGCGCAGGTGCAGGGGCACGGGCGCGGCCTCGTCTCGCAACGCGTCTTTCGCCGCCCGGCCGTAGGCCAGATACACGGCGTTGCTCTTGGGAGCGGCCGCCATGTACGTCACGAGCTGCGCCAGCGCGGTGTTGCACTCCGGCATGCCGAGAAAGTGCGTGGCGTCCTTGGCGGCGATGGCCAGCTGCAGCGCACGGGGATCGGCGTTGCCGATGTCTTCTGACGCGAATCGCACCAGTCGGCGGGCGATGTACATGGGATCTTCTCCGGCCTCAAGCATGCGGGCCAGCCAGTAGAGGCCGGCGTCGGCATCACTGTTCCGGATGGACTTATGCAGCGCCGAGATGATGTTGTAGTGTTCGTCACCCGCCTTGTCGTAGAGCAGCGCTCGGCGTTCCACCAGGTCCGTGAGGATCGCCAACGCCATCCGGCGGCGTCCCTGGGTGTTGGGCTTCAGGGTGGCCGCCACCTGCTCGAGCAGGTTCAGCGCCACGCGCGCGTCGCCGTTGGCGTACCGCGCCAGTGCCGTCAGCGCATCAAGGTCCGCGTCCAGATTCAGCGCACCCAGCCCACGTTCGGCATCCGTCAGTGCCCGCTGCAGGATGAGCACCACCTGCTCGATCGTCAGCGGGTGCAGGACGTACACCTTCGAGCGCGAGAGCAGGGCCGAGTTCACCTCGAACGACGGATTCTCAGTGGTGGCGCCGATGAGCACGACGGTGCCCGACTCGATATGGGGCAGGAAGGCATCCTGCTGCGCTTTGTTGAAGCGGTGGATTTCATCCACGAAAAAAATTGTTCGCCGTCCGTGGTGGCGTCGCGTGTGTTCGGCGACGCCGATCACTTCCTTGATTTCCTTGATGCCGGCCGTGACGGCACTGAACGCTGCGAATTCGGTTCCGCTGGCCGCAGCAATCACGCGCGCCAGAGTCGTCTTGCCGGTGCCTGGCGGCCCCCAGAGAATCAGGGAGTGCATCGCGCTGGCGTCAATCGCGCGTCGCAGGGGCTGGCCAGGGCCGACGAGTTGATCCTGGCCGACGTACTCGTCGAGGGTGCGCGGCCGCATCCGTTCGGCCAGCGGTGTACCCGCAAGCGTCGGCGTTTCGAAGCCGGCCGGATCGTCGCCGAAAAGGGATCGGGTCATCGGCCGTTCCGCTGAAGGCGCGCCTCGTACAACAGCAGCGCCGACGAGACGGCCACGTTGAAAGAGTTGATGCCGGGGCGCATCGCGATACTGATGCGAATCTCGGCGGCCTTGAGGGCCTGCGCTGGGAGGCCCGCACCTTCATTGCCCAGTAGCAGGAACACCGGGCCGGTCAGGTCTGCGGCGTGCAGGTCCGTGGTCCCGGGAGCAGGAGCGGTGGTCGCCGCAATCGTTGCGCCGGCGGCACGCGCGGCGCGCAGGCTCTCGCCAATCGATGCACGCGCGACCGGCACACGGAATGTGCTGCCCATCGCGCCCCGCAGGGCTTTGGCCGACCCGGGGTCGGCGGTGGCGCCAATCATGGCCACTCCCGTGGCGCCCAGGCCGTCGGCCGATCGAATCACCGCTCCGGCATTGCCGGGGTCCTGCACGTCAACCACCCCGATCACCAGCGCCGGTGCCGGCGTCCAGAGCGCCGCGAGCGGCGCCGGCGACCATCGCGCGATCGCCACCACGCCACTCGGTGTACGCACGGGGCTGGCAGCTTCGATGACGCCCGTCGTGGCCTCATGGACCGGGCTGCCCGCGGCCCGCGCCAACTGCCAGGCCTCCGCCGCGTCACGTGACGCATCCCCCAGGAGTTCGCTCGTGGCCAGCACGATCTCGACGGTGACGCCGGCGCGAAGCGCATCAAGGAGCAGGTGCACGCCGTCGATCACCACGGCTCCGTCGTCGTCGGCGCCTTTCGCGACCTCGCGGAAGCGCGTCACGATGGCGTCCTGGCGGCGTGTGATGCGTGGCACACCACATGGTACTCCGTCGGCTGAGCGACCACGCGGCGCTCAGGGCTAACCGTGTGTCCGGTATCCGGGTTAAACTTTCGCATCATGAAAGCCCGTCTGATCAAGCGGTTTGAGGGGGAGATCGCGGTACTCGATCGCGAGTTGGTACACGACCTGCCGAGGGAAATTCAGCGCGCGCGCGAACTGGGAGATCTGCGCGAAAACGCCGAGTACTCCGCGGCCAAGGAGCGTCAGCGATTCGTGGAATCGCGAATTTCGATGCTGCGCAAACGCCTCTCCGAACTCCAGTTGCTCAACATGGACAAGATTCCGGCCGACCGCGCCGGCTTTGGGTCGAAGGTCACGGTGATTGAACACGGCAGACAGATGGTTTTCGAACTGGTGATGCCCGAGGATGCGGATCCGGACAAGGGATTTATTTCCGTGGCCTCGCCGATCGGCCGGGCCTTCGTCGGCAAGGAAGAGGGCGATTCGATTAAGGTCTCCACCCCCTCGGGTGGCCGGAACTTCGAGATCGTCAAGCTCGTGACCATTCACGACGAAGAGTAGCCGCGAGTGGCACTGCCTTCTTACGCTCCGCGCCTGCGCACCGCCGTGGTGCTGTGTGGCGCGGGCACCGCCGGGGCGTATCACGCAGGGGTCCTTCGCGCGCTTGTGGACGCGGGCGTGAAGATCGATCTCCTTGCCGCGCATGGCGCTGGAGGCATTGGTGCCCTGAGCGGCGCTGCTGACGGCGTCGCAGACCTGTCATCGGCCACCAGTCCGTGGGCCTCCGTTCGCATGAGGCGGGCCTACCGATGGCGCGCGGCCCTGCGTCTGGCCGGGTGGGGAGCCCTGGTGGCCGTCGCGCTGCTGCTTGCGCCGCTGGCCGTGATGGTCCTGGCCTCAGCCGTGTTCGTGGCCAGCGTCGTGGCCTCGCTCGCCAATTTTCCTTCGATCGCCGTCGCGCTGGTGGACTGGTATCAGAAGGCACTGGGCGCGATGTTCGATCCGCCCATCCTGCCCACCGTGATGCCGCGTGCCGTCGTGGCCGCCGTGCTGGTGGTGGCGGGGGTGTTTCTTGTTGCCGCCATCCGGGCTCGTCGCGGCGAGCGCACCAGGCGCCGCGTTCGAGGTGCGTTCTGGTGGCGGCTGATTGGACATCCGCTCGATCCGGGTGAGCCCGAGGGTGTCGTCAAGGACGCGTTGTGGCGAATCACCCGAGGCGCGGCCGACAAGTCCCGCGCCGATATGGGCCGCCGGTATGTTGAACTGCTGGCCGACAACTTCGGCCAGCCAGGCTTTCACGAGGTGATGCTCGCCGTCCACGATCTGGACGCCCGTCGTGACATTGTGGCTGCCGTCCTCGCGCCGCAGTGGCATCAGGCCTTCGGTCAGCGGCGTGTTGGCGCGGGCCCGCGCGAAGCGGAAAGTGTCAATCTGGTTGAAGGGCGCGAACACGACAGCGGTCTTGTGGTGGACTTCGTGGTGGGCGGGCTGCGATTGCCCGTGGCCTCAGCGCCGCACGAGGTGACGCTCCCCGACAAGGGGTACTGGCAGGGGGAGACGCACCGGTGGTGCGACCGGCCGGAACTCGTGGGCCGGTTGATTGATGAAGTGGCGCGCGTCGGCGTGGAACAGGTGATTCTGGTCAGCCCGGCGCCGCCCGCCGCTACGCCACATGACCTCCGCGTCCGGGCGCTGCACCTTCGCGCGCGAATGGGTGAGACCGTGCGCTCGATGGAAACCGCGGCGTTTCAGGATGCCTGGGCACTGGCCGCGAATCGATTCTCGGGCGTGTTCGCCATTCGTCCGGCGCACAATCCCACGGGCCCGTTTGATTTTGCCGGCGTGTACGACGAGGCGTCGGATCGCATGCGCACGCTGCCCGAACTGGTCCAACTGGGCCATGACGATGCGTATCGGCAGTTTATCGAGCCGGTGGTGGCCGCCGGCGAACGAGTCGAGGATATTTGAGATGACGAAGAGGCACCCGGACACTGAACTGATTCACGCAGGCGAAGGCGTCACGAGCGCTGCGACGCCCGTGACCACCCCCATCTACTCGTCGAGCACGTTCAGGTTTGCGTCGGCGGCAGACCTCGAGGCGTACCAGCAGGGGCGGTCCAAGTCGTTCATCTATTCGAGGTACGCCAACCCAACGGTCATGGCGGTTGAAGCCAAACTGGCCGCTGCCGAGGGCGGCGAGGCAGCCATGCTGTTGTCGTCGGGCATGGCCGCCACGTCCACGGCTTTGTTCGGGCTTCTGCGATCAGGGGACGAGGTGATTTGCAGCGCGGCGATCTACGGCGGCACCCTGCAGGTGTTGGCCTCGTTTCTCGATCGGTTTGGTGTGCGCGCTCGCTTTGTCTCGATGGAGCAACTGGGCGCACTCGGGTCACTCATCGGGCCATCGACAAAAGTGGTCTGGTTCGAGTCGCCGACCAATCCCACGTTGCGATGCGCCGACATTGCCGTGGTGGCGTCGGCGTGCCGCGCCAAAGGGGTAGTGTCCATCGTGGACAACACGTTTGCGAGCCCGGTCAACCAGCAACCGCTGGCCCTGGGAGCCGACCTTGTGATGCACTCCGCGACGAAGTACCTGAACGGCCACTCGGATGTGACCGCAGGGGCGCTCGTTGGCTCGAAGACGCTGATCGATCGCGTGATGCCGGCGCGCAAGTTGCTGGGCGGAGTGCTGGAGCCGGCGTCGGCCTACGCGCTGGGGCGCGGCATGAAGACGCTGGGCGTCCGCATCGCGCGGCACAACACCAACGCGCTGGCCATTGCACGCTGGCTGGAATCGCACCCGCGTGTGTCACGGGTGTTCTATCCGGGCCTCGAATCACATCCCGACCATGACATCGCCCGCCGGCAGATGCGCGGATGTGGCGGCATGGTGTGTTTTGAGTGCCGTGACGGACAGGACGGCGCCGTTCGGTTCTTCGATCGCATCGCACTGGTTCAACGTGCTGCGAGCCTCGGCGGCGTGGAGAGCCTGTGCAGCCTCCCCGTGCTCACGTCGCAGTACGGCTTGTCTGACGATCAACTCGCCGAAGCCGGCGTCACACGCGGAATGGTTCGCCTGTCTGTGGGGCTCGAAGATCCAGACGACCTGATCGCGGACTTGCGCCAAGCGCTGGATTAGAAATTACACGAGACACTAAGGACTGAAGGTTCAGAAGGTCGGCTCCTTCAGACCTTCACGACTCGTGTGAAACGCTCAGCTCTTGGTCGCAGCTTTCTCGATAGGTTTCTTGTCAGGGCCGTGGGTGTCGGCGAGGAACTCTTCCGCGAGTTCGCCGATGCGGGCGGCGATGCCGATGCCCGACAGGTCGCCGAACTTCGCACGAAACCGGTCGGCGGGCACTACCGCTTTGGCGAGTGCCCGGTGGCCACCGGCCGACCCGATGTCGCCGAAGCACTCCTTCACAAACTCTCCAGCGTTGCGGGAGTACCCGAGGTTGCGCACGCTCACGATGAAATGGCCGCCGACGATGCCCGAGACGATGACCCACTTGACGCCTTCCACCTGCAGCAGGAAATCGGCCGTGTAGGGAATGAAGTCTTCGCGGGTCGTCTCGCCCAGGAACGCCGAAAAAATCTGATGTTTCAAACGGCTCGTCGCGAGCGCCCGCGTGACGTGTTCCAGGCGCTCCAACGTGATCTCCGCGCCTTCCATCTTTCGAATGAGCGCGGCGTCGGCCAGCGGAAACAGGAACGTGAACGCATCCAGGTCGGACCGGTTGGTGTGCCGCGCGAAAAACAGCGTGTCTGACTTGATCGCGTAGAGCATCGCTGTGGCCGTGCGTTCGGAGATGCTCACGTCCACCGCGCGCAAGTGTTCGGTCAGGATGGTGCAGGTCGATCCGTATTCGGGGCGGATGTCCTTGAATACCGCCGTGTATCCCGCCTGCTCGGGATGATGGTCGACCACGAGATCCACTCGCGGCAGCAGGCCGTGAAAGTAGTGCGGTTGCACATCGACGGTGGCAATGCGATCGAAGGACGCGAACTCGTCGGCCGTGATCGTCTCAATGTGAATGTCGAGCAGGTCCACCATCCGCAGATTTTCCGGACGCGTGACGCCCTGCATCGCGCCGATGATGGCTGTGGCGCGCGTGCGCCGCAGCAGATTACGCAGGGCCAGGCCCGCCGCCATCGCGTCGGGGTCGGGTTCGTTGTGCAGGAGGATCAACACGCGATCGGCGTCCGCGAAGTAGCGCTGATACTGCTGGACGCGTGCGCGCGTCAGGGCCCGGTCCAGTTCCGTGAGCAGCGCGCCCGAGAGCAGCTCGGCCATGTCGAGGTGCGTCAGCTCGGGCACGAGCACCTTCAGCTCATCGCGATTCTTCCTGGCTGAAGGCCGTGTCCCTGCGTGCAGCACGTACAGCAGGCTGCCGCCGGCATCGCGAATGGCCGTGACCACACGCTTCAGGCTGCGTTTGCCGTTGTCTTCGACGATCACGCAGGTAGAAGGCGAGAGATCGGCGCGCAGGTAGGAATCCACCCGTTTGGGATCGCCCACGCTCGCCGCGATCTGGTCATCAACGAGACGTCGAGCCAGCGGGCGGCTTTCGACCAGAAATTCGATGTCGAAGGTGCCCGACAGGACTTGATGCAGTGTCCTGATAGTTAACTCGTCCTGGCAGACGGCCAAGGCTCTCATGCAGACTCCCATTATAATGCGCCCAGATGGCCGCCTTCCGTCTCGTCATCGTGCTGGTGCTGTCGGTGGCGGCCGGCCTGGACGCCCGCCAGCAGACATTCCGCACCTCGGCCGACGTCGTCGTACTCCCTGTGACGGTGGTGGGCCGAGGAAACAACCTGATTCGCGGACTCTCCCGGGACGACTTCGAGGTTCTTGAGGATGGCAAGCGCCAGGAACTGATGTTTTTCAACGAGGGCGCCGGCGGTGCGGCACTTCCGCTGCATCTGGGGCTCCTCCTTGATACCTCGAGCAGCATGGATCGCGATCTGGCGGTCGCAGTGTCGGCCGCCATCAGGTTTGTGAACGCCGTGGACGAGTCGGTGGACGTCACCTTTGTGGACTTCGCCACCGAGGTGCGTGTCTCGCGGTTTTCGCCGCCCAGTTACGCGCACCTGTTCGAGCGTATGCGGTCGCACAAGGCCGAAGGGTCGACGGCCCTCTACGACGCGCTCTCGCTCTACTTGGCGGCCGCCGATCAGCAGGAGGGCCAGAAGGTGTTGTTGCTCTACACCGACGGGGAAGATTCGACGAGCAGTGTCTCGTACGGCCAGATGATCGAGATGCTCCGCCTGAGCGATGTAATGGTGTACGCGATCGGGTATCTCGACAGTCTCCGCGGGAGCCGCGGCACTGCCCAGTTGCGGTTGAATGACGTGGCCCATCAGACCGGCGGCGAAGCGTTTTTCCCGATGGATAAGAAGCAACTCGACGAAATCTACGCGAAGATCGAAGAAGAAATTGCCTCGCGGTACTCCCTGGGGTTTATCTCCACCAATCGGGCCGCCGACGGTAAATGGCGGAAGGTAGAGGTTCGCGTGACCGCGCCTGCCGGCAAGGGCGCC
Source organism: Vicinamibacterales bacterium (assembly GCA_046594875.1). GTDB lineage: Bacteria > Acidobacteriota > Vicinamibacteria > Vicinamibacterales > SCN-69-37 > SYFT01. The sequence continues at coordinate 42,454 of JBKJQX010000215.1, read as the reverse complement.
AAGGTCCGCACGCGCCCCGGTTACTTCGCGCCTGCCCGATAACGGACCTTCTCGGCCTTGAGACCCAGGCCGAGCTACGATCCCCCCGGCCGCGCTATTATCAGAGGTTGGGACTGCTCCGAAATGCCATCCTTTGACGACCGCTTCGAACTGGAATCGGACTTCGAACTGCGTGGCGACCAGCCGGCCGCGATTGCGCAGTTGGTGGATGGTTTGCAGCGCGGCGATGCAGCCCAGGTGTTGCTGGGCGTCACCGGCTCGGGCAAGACCTTCACCATGGCTCACGTGGTGGCGACCGTGAATCGGCCGACGCTGGTGATGGTGCACAACAAGACGCTGGCGGCCCAGTTGTACCAGGAGTTCCGCCGCTTCTTTCCCCGAAACGCTGTGGAGTACTTCGTCAGCTACTACGACTACTACCAACCCGAGGCGTTCATGCCGGCCTCGGGCACGTACATCGAGAAAGAATCAATCGTCAACGAAGAGATCGATCGGCTCAGGCTCTCGGCCACGCGTTCACTCTTCGAGCGCCGCGACGTGCTCATCGTCGCTTCCGTGTCCTGCATCTATGGCTTGGGGTCGCCTGAGGCGTACTACGGGCTGGTAGTCGAAGTGCGCAAGGGTGACACGCGGGGGCGCGACGCGTTCCTGAGGCAGCTGGTGGAGATTCAGTACGAGCGCAACGACCACGAGTTCACGAGGGGCACATTCCGGGTACGCGGGGACATCGTCGAGGTCTATCCGTCATACGAAGACATCGGCATCCGGGTGGGGTACTTCGGCGACGAAGTGGACGATCTGGTGACATTTGATCCCCTGACAGGCCGCGTGGTGCGCTCACACGACCGAATGTCAGTGTTCCCAAAGACACACTTTGTCACGCCGCGATCTAAGACACTGCAAGCGGTGGAACGCATCAAGGCGGAATTGACCGAGCGGCTGGCCGAGCTCGACGGGGCGGGCCGCGTCCTGGAATCGCAACGTCTGCATCAGCGCACCATGTTCGATCTCGAGATGATGAAGGAAATCGGGTATTGCCACGGAATCGAGAACTACTCGCGGCACCTCTCCGGGCGCACGGCGGGCGAACCACCGCCGACCCTGCTCGACTACCTTCCTGAAGACGCGCTGCTGATTGTGGACGAGAGCCACCAGACGGTGCCCCAGGTGCGGGGCATGTATCACGGCGATCGGGCGCGCAAGGAAGTGCTCGTGGAGTACGGATTCCGCCTGCCGTCAGCGCTCGACAATCGCCCGCTCAGTTTTGAGGAATGGGAACAGCGTCGTCGCCAGGTGGTGTATGTCAGCGCGACGCCCGGGCCGTATGAACTCAGTCAGGCCGCCGGAGTGGTGGTGGAGCAAATCATCCGTCCGACGGGCCTCGTTGATCCTGTCATTGATGTACGGCCCGTGGCTGGGCAGGTCGATGACCTGCTGGCCGAGATTCGCGAGGTCGCCGGCCGCGGGGAACGCACCCTGGTGACGGTGCTCACCAAACGCATGGCCGAAGACCTGACGCAGTACTACCAGGAACTGGGCGTGCGCGTGCGGTACCTGCACTCGGACATCGACACCCTGGAGCGCGTGGACATCCTGCGCAATCTTCGCATGGGCACGTTCGACGTGCTGGTGGGCATCAACCTCCTGCGTGAGGGGCTCGACCTGCCCGAGGTGTCGCTTGTGGCCGTCCTCGACGCCGACAAGGAAGGCTTCCTGCGATCGGCGGGCGCGTTGATTCAGACGATGGGGCGCGCGGCGCGGCATGTGCGGGGCCGGGCGGTCCTCTATGCCGATCGCATGACCAATTCCATGCGCCAGGCCATCGACGAGACCGAGCGGCGTCGGCGGGTGCAGGAAGCCTACAACCTGGAGCACGGCATTACGCCCGCGTCCATCGTGAAGCAAATTGATGATGTGATGTCGAGCGTCTACGAGCGCGACTACCTGACGGTGCCGCGCGTGGAAGAGCCTCGAGAGACGTTCCGGTCGCGGGCCGAGCTCGACCGGAAGATTGCGGAGCTTGAGCGCGACATGAAGGCCGCGGCCGCGAATCTGGAGTTTGAGCGCGCGGCGAGCGTTCGCGACCACCTGCGCCGGTTGCGGGATCCGGGCCGTGCGCTGGTGGGCGGTGAGGTCTGAATGCCCTCCTTTATGGTGAACGGCATCAAGTCCGCCCTGCTCGAGGTGCAAGACTACTTCAAGCTGCTCGGACAAATTGCGCGCGGCCTCACAAGCCGGCCCGTGTATTTTCGGGACATTGTCGAGCAGTTCGAGAGCATTGGACTCGGCTCGCTGACGGTAGTGCTGCTGACCGGTACGTTCACGGGGATGGTGCTGGCGCTGCAGTCGGGCATCACGCTGGACAAGTTTGGCGCGCGCTCGATGGTGGGCCAGCTCGTGAGCGCCTCGATGGTGAAGGAACTCGGACCGGTGCTCACCGCACTGATGGTCACCGGTCGGGTCGGGTCGGGCATCGCGGCCGAGCTCGGGTCGATGATGGTGACGGATCAAATCAGCGCTCTGCGGGCGCTCGGGACGGATCCCGTGCGCAAGCTGGTGGTGCCGCGCGTGCTGGCGGGCATCATCATGGTGCCGGTCCTGACCATCGTTGCCGATGCCGTCGGCATGGTCGGCGCGTGGCTGATCACGACCACCCAACTGAAGGTGGCGGGCAGCGTGTTCTGGAACTCCGTGGTGATGGGGCTCTACATCCAGGACGTGTGGATGGGCATCATCAAACCGTTTTTCCTGGGCTTCGTCCTGGTGACCATTGCCTGCCATGTCGGCCTCCGTACCAGTGGCGGCACGCAGGGGGTGGGACGGGCGACGACCAACGCCGTGGTGGGCGGATCGGTAGCGGTCCTCATCATGGATTTCCTCGTGACGAAGCTGCTCATTTCGTTGATGTATTAATGCCATGGCCCTGACTGAACGCGAACAGGCGATGCTGGAGGCGAGGCCGATCACCGAGTCCGATGACGCAGTCATTGTCTTTGACGAAGTGTCTCTGGCCTTTGACGAGAAGGTCATCCTCGACCGCGTGAGTTTCCAGCTCCTGGCCGGTCGGATGAAGATCATTCTTGGCGGCAGCGGCGTGGGCAAGTCCACCGTGCTGAAACTCATCCTTGGTTTGCTCAAGCCTGACGGCGGCCAGATCCTGGTGAATGGGCGGCGCGTGGACGATCTGGACGAACACGAGTACATGGTCGTCCGCGACGACCTCGGGATGGTCTTTCAGGAGGGCGCGCTGTTTGACTCGCTCACGGTCCGGGAGAACGTGGGCTACAAGTTGTTCGAAGAAACGGATATCCCGATTGATCAGGTTGACGGGCGGGTGAAGGAAGTGCTGGGGTTTGTCGGCCTTGACGAATATTTCCTCCGGATGCCGTCCGAATTGTCGGGCGGGCAGCGCAGGCGTGTGGCCATTGCCAGGGCGCTGGCGGCGCGGCCCAAGATCCTGCTCTATGACGAACCCACGACCGGTCTCGATCCCATTACCGCCGTCACCATCGATGACGAGATCATCAAATTGCGGGACCTGGAAGAAGTCAGTGCGCTGCTCGTGACACACCAGCTGCGGGACGCGTTTTATGTGGCGTCACATGAAGCCGTGAAGGAGGGAGACACCATCAAGTTTGTCCCCGCGTCACCAGAGAAACTCGCAGAGACGACGTTCGTCATGCTCAAGGACAGCCAGGTGCTGTTTGAAGGCACGCTGCCGGAGCTGCGCGCGGCGACCGATCCGTACCTGCAGTCGTTTTTGTCGTAAGGGAGAGAGAGTCCGCATATGCCTCGAACACGATCCATTGCCTGGGCCCAGTTGAAGATAGGGATCATCAGTGTTGCCGCGCTCGCGCTGGCAACATTGTTGATCCTTGCCGTGGGCGGACAGGGCGGCTTTTTCTGGCAGCGTTATCCCATCAAGGCGCTGTTCAATGATGTCGTGGGCATGAAGTCCGGCGCGATCGTCCGCGTCGCCGGCAGCGACGTGGGCAAGGTCACCTCGGTCGAGTTTTCCGGCGCACGGGTCGAGGTGGTGCTGGAAGTGTCGAAGAACGTCAGGCACCTCATCACCGATCAATCGGTCGGCAGTCTCGGGTCCTTGAGCCTCCTCGGTGAACCGATCGTCGTCATCACCCCGGCGCCGCAGGGACAGCCGCTGCCCGACTGGGCGTACCTGAAGACGAGCCAGTCGGCGGGAGCGGTGGCCGAGGCGGCGGCAGCGGCGACTGGCGCACTGGCGACCACTCAGGACCTGCTGAAGGGCCTGAACGAGGGGCGCGGCACCATGGGTAAACTCATGACCGATGAGGCGCTCTATGCCGAGATGACGTCCATGGCGAAGGCTGCCAATGCCGTGACTCAGCAAATTAATTCCGGCAAGGGGACCGTGGGCGCCCTGATGAATGACCCGGCTGCGTACAACTCGATGCGCGCCTCGCTGACTGAACTCGAGGGCCTGCTCGCCAAGGTGCGTCGCGGCGAAGGGTCCCTCGGCGTGTTGATGAATGACCCGGCCTTCAGTCAGTCCCTGACAGCCGCCAGCGCCAGCATGGAGGCCATCGCGGGCCGGATCAACCGCGGCGAGGGCACCGTGGGCAAGCTGCTGAACCAGGACGAACTCTACACGCGCCTGGACGGCCTCACGACCCGGCTGGACAGCCTGGTTGCCGGCCTCTCGTCGGGGCAGGGAACCGCCGGGCAGCTGCTGCAGGACAAGCGTCTTTATGACAACATGAATGCGGCAGCAACCAGCCTCAACGAGCTGATTGCAGAGATCAAGAAAGACCCGAAGAAATACCTGACCGTGAGGGTCAGCATCTTCGGAGGCTAACCAACGAAGGAGAACAGCATGTCGAATGACAACAACTCGGCGGTTCCGGTGCTGATGGCGTTTGTGCTGGGTGCGGCGGCCGGCGCGGCGGTGGCGTTGCTGTATGCCCCGGCCACGGGTGAAGAGACACGCCGGCGTCTGAAGGACAAGGCGCGCGAGGGGCGCGACAAAGCCGAGGCGGTGGCCCGCGACGGTCGTGAATTCCTGAAGCGCCAGCGCGAGAACCTTGGGGCCGCGGTGGAGCGGGGGAAAGAGGCGTTCGAACAGACGCGCAAGGAGACTCTGTGACCGAGGTCTGGCTCGGCGTCATCGCGGTCGCGGTGGCCGTGATGGCGATCCTGCAGGTCGCGGTGCTCCTGCGGTTGTCGCAGGTCGCGCGCGAGGCGTCGGAGGCCACGCGCGATCTGCGGCGTGAAATTACCCCGCTCATCGCCAAGGCCCACAAGATTGCCGACGATGCCGGGCGGGTGAGTGCCTTGGCGCTGACGCAGGTCGAGCGGCTCGATCAGTTGTTTGAGAGCACGGCCTTGCGGATCGACGAGACGATGCAGACGGTGCAGGAAACTCTCATCAGGCCGGTGCGCCAGGGCGCGGCCGTGATGGCCGGCGTCAAGGCCGCGTTGGCGGTGTTTCGTGCGCGCCAGGATCGCGGCAGGTACGACCGCGACGACGACGACGCGCTGTTTATTGGATAGATCGCGGGTGGCACTTGGCGGGCGGGCGCCTGGTGCGATAGTCTTGTCAGGTTCGTCGATCGGGTTGGGCGCTTGGCTCAGTTGGTAGAGCACCGCCTTCACACGGCGGGGGTCACTGGTTCGAGTCCAGTAGCGCCCACCAACCTTCGCTCATGAATGCAGGCGACGGTTGCCTCCCATAGCGGCGACTTGTCCGCCGTGCTGACGTGACGCCGCGACCACCTCGGGGACTTTGGCGGTATGCTCGTGGGAATCGTCGGGCTTCCATGAACAAGCTGCTAAACGCCGCGATCGTCATGTTGGGAGCGGTCTCGGCCGGTGCCCAACAGGTGTACCTGTCGCCCGCCGAAGTCGCCGCGGCTATCGAGCAGGGCCTGGCGGGCAAGACGCTCCAGAAGAAGTGCCGCGCGTCAGGTGTAAACGGTTTCGACATCATCGTCGAGGGCCCCGTAGGTCGAATCATGAGTGCGGCGCGCGAGGCGAAATCGCAGAGGCGGGACTTCACGCCGGCCGATGTGTCGCTGGCGCTGTACGGCCCATTCCTCACGGTCACTGCGCGGCGCGACCGGACCCTGACGACCGCGAGTTTCGCAGAGCCCCTGCCTGGCGCTCCGGGCCTGTGGGTGTTGCCGGAGTTTGCCCAGGACGAGCGCCGGCGCGAAGAGCTGACCTTGGGCGGCGCCTATCATGCGGACATCGTGCTGAGGACACGCGCGTCGGGTTCGCGCGAGCCAGTGGTGCTCAAGCCTATGGCGCCAGCACTCTACACAGGTGCCGATGGTAACTGGAACAGCAAGACCCGCACCCATCGTCCGCTTCCAGACACCAATATGAGCGCGACGTTTGACCTCACGGCGTTTCGCGCGCTGCCTACGTCCACCGTGGACGTCGTGGTCTTCATGACCGATGCGGGCGAGTACCGCTGCAAGATCAGCGACAAGGAACGCCAGTCGATTCGATAACAAGGAAGGGGTAGGAGTCGGTGTACCGGCAGTGTTAGCATCGGACGGTCCGCTGACACTGCATGGAGACATCTTCGCCGCGGAACCCGACGTTTCGTGAGGTTGCGTTGGTCGCGGCGGTGTTTGCCGCAATCACGGCGTTCGTCATGTGGCCGCTGTTCGGCGTGATGGCGGACCACTTTCCGGTCGCGGCGTCCGATGCGAAGCTGAACGCGTGGGTGCTGGCCTGGGGCGCGGACCGCTTGCCGCATGGACTGGTCGGGTTCTGGACCCCGCCGATCTTTTATCCGTATCTCAACACCCTGGCCTATTCGGAGAACCTGCTCGGCGTGGCGGTCATCGTCGCGCCCGTCCAGTGGATCTTCGGCAATCCGACACTGACGTACAACAGTGCGTTCCTGCTGTCGTTTGTCGTGGCGGGAACCGCCGCGTACTTGCTCGCGCTCACAGTGACTGGCAGTCGCAGTGCCGCCCTGATCGCCGGACTCGGATTTGCGTTCACGCCGTATCGCTGGGCACAGCTCACGCACCTGCATGTGTTGTGGAGTGCCTGGCTGCCGTTGGTGCTGTGGGCGCTGCATGGCGCGCTGCGCACACAGCAGTGGAGGTTCTGGCTCATCTGTGTCGTGGCCGTGTTGTTGCAGGTGTCTTCGAGCGGATACTCGGCGTTTCAGGTGGCGCTTGCCTGCGGCCTTGTTGGTATAGCCGGCGCGATCCGGTACGGGGCCAGTGTGGTGGCGCTTCGTCGGATGGCCGTGGCCGGCCTTGCGGCCGCCCTGCTGCTGTCTTCAACCGTCGTGGCCTATTACCGCGTGTGGATCGCGCGTGAACCCACACCAGGCGATCTCGTTGCCTACAGTGCCGATCTGGGCACCTATCTGAATGTGCATCCGGCCCTGCCCACCGCCCGGTGGTTGGGCGGAGTGGCCCAGGATGAAGGACACATCTTTCCCGGCTTCGTCATCCTCGCCCTCGCGGCAGTCGCCCTGGTCCCGATGGGCCGGCGGAGGCTGGTGACACGGTGGCGTTGGGCCTATCTCGCACTGGCGGTGGCGGCCGTGCTCGCGTCGCTTGGACCTGAGCCGCGCGCGTGGGGCGAGCCATTACCTATTCCAAAAATGTACGCGTGGCTCGCGGCGAATGTGCCTCTCTTTGACGCGATGCGCGTGCCGGCCCGATTCGGCATCTTGGCGATTCTGGCGTTCACGGTGCTTGCCGCCATCGGGGCGGCGCGTGCCGTGAGCGGTATGAGCCGTCGGTCGCGGGTGCTCGTGACGGCGATTGTGGGCATCATCATCGTTGGGGAAGGAAATGGGGGGCCACTGCCCGTCATGACCAATGCCCTGGCGGGCGGCGCGGGCGACGACGCGGTGTATGAGTGGTTGACAGGGCAGCCCACCGGCCCGGTGCTGGTGCTGCCGATGGCCACGCTGGGCGGCAAGTTCACGATGCACCAGCAATACGGAGCACTCAAGCACCGGCATCCGGTGGTGGACGGCGTTGGCCGGGCGGACACCCCGCTGGTTCAGTGGCTGAGCGGATCAGCCTCGCCGCTGGTCGTACCCGAAGAGTTGCCCCAGGCGGTTCCGTTCCTGCGGGGCCTGGGCGTGCGGTATGTGATGATGCGGCGCCACGCGTTTCGCGATGCGGACATCGAGGCGCGGTTGTACGAGATGTTCGAGCGTGACGCCTCGCTCGTCGAACGGGGCCGGTTCGAGGACGTCGTGATTTGGGAGATCGATCCGGGACCCGTCGCGGCACCGGCCGAACAGGTGCTGACGAGAATCCCCGCCGAGGCGATTTCACTGTCGGCGTCCGAGAATCCCGATCGCATCCTCCTGGCGATGGATGGCGACGCCAACTCGCGATGGGTCAGCCGGTCGCAGGACGGGTCAGAATGGGTGGCCATTGACTTCGATCGGCCGCGTAACCTCGCCCGCATCGACTTCGTGATGCACTCACGCAGCGACATCCATTACCCACGCCTGCTGGAGATCGTGGCGACCGGCCGGGGAGGCGGTGGCGCCGAGACGTTGCTCTTTGGCGGATCTCTCCTGCCGCAATTGGGGCGTGGCTGGAAAGTGTCGCCGGAGCGTCCCGTCGCTTCTCTCGACCTGGTGTCGCACACCACGTCGCGCGTATTGATCCGGCAACGTGGGCGCGCCCGTCTCTGGTGGGCGATCGACGAACTGCGGTTATGGGAACGTCAGTAGCCGCATCAGAGTCCGATGCGGAAGCCGACGCGGAAGGTCAGCGGCGGCTGCACCGCGGTGGAGCGCCGGAAGTTGGGTGTGGTGAGCACGTCTTCCTCCACCTCGTTGCGGTGACGAGTGGCATTAAAGACGTCGAGCTGCAGTGCCGAGCGGCGGCCCGCGATTGTGAATCCCTTTTCGAGCCTGATGTCGAGTGTGAGGGTATAGGTGAACCGGGTGCGGCCAATACGGTACGCGTGAATCATCTGGGCGCCCGATGCCAGATTCTCGGCGATGACCACACGTGAGAAGGGCTGACCGTCCTGGTAACGTGCCGAAAACCCCACGCGGATGTCACCGGGCGCTCGATAGCTGGTTGACCATTTGGCCACATACGAGCGGTCAAAAAAGTAGCTGCCCTGCACCAGCGGTCGCGCATTCGGCTGCTCGAAGACATCACCCACCACGCTCTGATCGTTTTCAAGCGGGCCGAATCCGAGGTGGCCCACCCAGCTGCGGGTGCGGTATGCCATCACACCGAACAACACGCGTAGCCGGCGCGTAGACAGTGTCCATGTGGTTTCGATGCCTTCATACTTCGCGTTTCCATCCGCGGGGTTGGTCAGCAGGAACGCATCTTTGCCGAAACTGTCAGGGAGTCGGTCGAACACGGCCAGCGGCTTGTCGTCGCCTGGCCCATCCCAGTCCTCAGCCGCGTCCGGAATGAACACGACGCGGTAGCTGGACGCCGGCACACCGGTGTTGATCGAGCCGGGGATCGCCGACTGATTGCGCCAGATGGCGGCCGCGCGCCAGACGAATGTCTGGCGGCGCCGCATCTCAATGCCGATTGTCCGTTCACTCGTGCGCGACGCGCGAAGGTCGGGGTCAATCGTCGCGACCGAGGAGCCCCACCCGGCGCGCGACACCAGCACACCCAGTTCTCCGGTATCAAACCTGCGGTCGCCGTCGAGGTCAAACCAGCGGTGGACATTCGACACCGTCTCACCGGGGTCGCCGTACGCAAGCTGCGAGAGCGTCAGCGGATCGGCGTAACGTCCGGCACCTCCGAAGAGGGCCACGGGACCGCGGCTCCACTGGAACGAGAAGCGCGGAGAGACGGTGCGCCAATGGATGCCGTTGGCCGCGCCCTCTGCTGAGCCACTGGCGACGTCGACGCGCACGCCGGCGTCCATGGTGAAACTCGCACCCAGAGCGATCCGGTCCGCCACATACGCCGACCCGTGAAGCACCCTTCGTTGTGATGCCGACTCTGGCGCCGACGGCACCCAGACACGGGCCGCGATCCCGCCCACCTGCTCGGCGACGATCGGCAGCGACAACACGTCGCTTGTGGCGGCTGCCCGGCGCGCGGTGATGCCAGCGCGCAGGTCATGGGCCATGTTCCGCCACGAAAGCAATCGCGGTGCCACGTGCGCCGCCGCTTCCCACTGGGACGAGACCATGTCGGCCGCCGGCCTCGGCACAATCCCTTCAGTCACGCGGTCTACGGTGCCGCCTTCCGTGTTCGTGACATCGGGTGTGAACGCGCCGCGCTGAAAGGCGAGTGAAACACCGGCGCGGTTGCCCGCAGCGCCCACCCGCTCCCAGGCGGCGCTCGACTGAGTGAAGGTGCCGCGTTCGTAGACGTTCGTGTCCCTGAACTGCCGACGGCCGTCATACGGATAGCGCACACGTTGCGCGGCAGCCACCACCCGAATCTGGTCGTTGTCGCCACGGTTCTTGACCAGGTGGCTGAACAGCGAGGCGCTGTCGGACGTCCACAAGCCCGGCCGATCGCGCTCGACGTGCTGGGCGCGGTTGTAGGCACCCGAAACGAGCAGGCCGGCCCGGTCGCCGACAGGGCCACCAAATTGCGCGGCGATGTCGCGCCAGGAGGCGAGCCGGCCAATGGCTGGCGCACCAGGGAGGGGATTCAGATCCACCATGCCAGGTTCCGTGAACGACCCCTGCACGGTGCCGCTCCGCCCGGCGCCGGCGCGGCGCGGCGTGAGGCCGATGAGTACGCCTGGGCTCTCGGCCTCGATTTCCGCCAGGCCCGACGTGACCGTCACCGAGTCGATGGCATTCAGGCCCAGTGCGACAGGCATCAGGCCGAACAGATTCGGAGCCAGTACGTTTACGTTGCCGAACGTCACCGCGGTCGTCGTCCACGACGCGCCCCGACTGCCGAGCAGCGCCGAGCGTCCGGTGCCCAGACCGCCGTTGTCCATGCGGTCGGCGATCACAAATGGAACGGCCGTCTCAATCAACGACCACACGTTGCCGCCGGCGGGGAGGTCCTGCAGCCAGCGTGGGTCGAAGTCCGCGCCTTCGCCGACGTGCTGGCGGTCCACCACCGTGAGTGTCGGGCGCGACGACAGTGTGGAGAGCAGCGTGAGCACTTCACGCGACAGCAGGGTGATGGTCAGTGTCGATGCCGGCGCCGATGAGCCGGTTACCGTCACGACATACGTCCCGGGCGCAAGGCCGGAAAAGGATGTGATGCGTCCGCCTGCCGGGATGTTCGCCGTCCGGCGCGTTGCCGGGTCGTCTTCGATTTCAATCGTGACCACCACCGGCGCAGCGCCAGTCGCCGCGGCCGCCGCGACGCGCACGCGCACCGTGCCCGTGTCGTCGCTTGTCAGACCACTGGCAAAGGCCGGGCCGGCGAGGCCCACCCAGATAAAGCAGGCCGCAGCCGCCCGAAGGATGACCACCCGCTACCGGACCGTAACGTTCTTGATAACCTCGTTCATCTCGATCTTGTCGGCGACCTCGATGCCCTTGATGACCTTGCCCAGTACCGTGTACTTCCCCTCGAGCGCCGGGATGGGCCCCAGCAGGATGAAGAACATGCTGTCGGCCGTTTCCGGCTTCCACGTGGGGCGGTAGGCTAGCGCGACGATGCCGCGGGTGAACTTACGCTTGCTCGGCTCAAACACGCCGATCGGCTTGTTGGACCGGTTGGGGCCGCTTCCACCCGTGCCCCAATCCTTCTGCTTGGTGATGTCGCGCGACAGCGGGTCGCCGGCCTGCACCAGTCCGGGCTGCACCCAGTGGAAACGCTGGCCGCGGTAGAAACCACGTTTGGCCAAATCGAGGAAGTGCGCCACCGACTTGGGCGCTTCGCCCGGATAGGTTTCTATCTCAAGCACGCCCTTGGCTGTTTCGAGGACCACGACGGGCCCGGCCGGAGCAGGAGCCGGCTTGGCCTGACCCTGCACAGGGGATTGGGAGAACAGCAACGCAGCGGCAACACTCGCAGTCAGTAAAGGACGAAACATCGAGCACCTCTCGGCAGATAGTCTACGCCTGTTTGTGGACAACCCCTGTGCCGTGAAGCCGATCCCCAAAGTCTCCCAGGCCCGGCGCGATGAACTTCTGGAGGTTCAGCTCGCGGTCAAGCGCCGGAGAGTACACCGCCACTTCCGGGTGGGCCCGTTCCACGGCCTCCACGCCCTCGGGGGCCGCGACGATCGAGAGCAGGCGGATGGCGCGGGCGCCTGCGGCCTTCAGGATGTCGATGGCCATGATCGCCGAGCCGCCAGTGGCCAGCATCGGGTCCACCAGCAAAATGAGGCTGTTGGAGAGACCCTCCGGCAGGTGCCCTGAATACTGGTGGGCCTGAGCGGTGTGCTCGTCGCGCCGCAGGCCGATATGACCGACCCGTGCCTGCGGCAGGAAATTCAGCACCGGATCAACCAGGCACAATCCGGCGCGCAGCACTGCCACCACCACCACGTCGCCGGCGATCGCCTGGCCGGTGGTCAGTTCGAGCGGCGTCTGGACGGAGACTTCGGTGGTCGGCAGGTCCTTTGTAGCTTCGGCGGCCAAGATCAGGCCGATGCGATGTGCCAGTTGTCGAAACTCAGCGGGCGCCGTTGTGGCGTCACGCAGCGCGACCAGGGCATGCTGCGCAACGGGATGCGTGACCAGGTGGAATGACACCGGAAAACTATACACCTGCGGTTCCGGCCGATAGAATCCCTGTCATGAAGCGTGCGGCGTGGGTGGCAGTGGTCCTGTTCACGGTTGTGGCGGGCCTGGCCTGGCAGCGGACGCAGCCTGGGGGCCGCACGTCTATTTCGCTGCTCGTCACCGGTGGCACGGTGGTGACCATGGACGCGGCGGGGACGATTGTGCCCAACGGTGCGGTCGCGATCGACGGCACCACGATTGTCGCGGTCGGAGCGGCGGCCGACCTTGAAGCCCGGTATCAGGCACGCGAACGCATCGATGCGCGCGGCGAGGTCATCATGCCCGGCCTCATCAACACCCACACACATGCGCCGATGGTCCTGTTCCGGGGACTTGCCGACGACATGGCGCTGATGGATTGGTTGAACCAGTACATCTTCCCCGCGGAGAAGGCGACGGTCTCGCCCGAGTTCGTCCGTGTCGGCACGCGGCTGGCGGTCCTGGAAATGATCGAGTCGGGCACCACGACGTATGCCGACATGTATTACTTCGAGGAAGAGATTGCAGCAGTCACCAAGGCTGCGGGCGTGCGCGGCGTGCTGGGCCAGACCATCATCAGGTTTCCGGTGGCAGACGCGGCGACCCCCGAAGACGGGCTCGCCCGTTCCGAGGCGTTCCTGGCTCAGTGGGCGAACGACCCCCTGATTGTGCCGGCTGTTGCGCCGCACGCGCCGTATACGCTGACCCCCGAGACGCTGAAGGCCGCGCGCGCGTTGGCGGACAAGTATCGTGCGCCTCTTTTGATCCACCTGGCGGAGACTCGCGACGAGGTGGGTATCATTGCCGGCCAATTCAAGATGTCGCCGGCGATGTTCCTCGACAGTCTGGGGTTGTGGGGCGGTCGCTCGCTCGCGGCACATGCGGTGTGGGTGGATGAAGCGGACATGAAGATGCTGGCCGCGCGTGGCGTCGGTCTTTCGCATAACCCCGAGAGCAACATGAAGCTGGCCTCGGGTACAGCGCCGGTGACACAGTGGCTGAGCGCGGGGATCCCGGCGGGGTTGGGCACTGATGGGGCCGCCAGCAACAACGACCTGGACATGTTCGAGGCCGTCCGCACGGCGGCCCTCCTCCACAAACACGCGACCGGTGACCCACGGGCGATGCCGGCAAAACAGGCGCTGGAACTGGCCACGCGCCGCGGCGCCGCCGCGCTCGGACTTGGGGATAGGATTGGCAGTCTGGAGACTGGCAAACTGGCCGACGTGATCACCGTGTCGATGTCGAGTGCGCGGCAGACGCCGTTGTTCGATCCGTTGTCGCACCTCGTCTACGTGACGCGAGGCACCGACGTCAGAAACACCATCGTCCACGGACGGGTGTTGATGCGTCAGGGGCGAGTGATCAGCCTCAACCGCTCGGTTGTGATCCAGGACGCGACCGCGATGGCGGACAAGGTTCGCGCCGCGGTGTCGCGCAAGGAGGGGCAGTGAGTCGAGTGACCCAGTTCCTGGGCCAGGCCGAAATCGCCGAACGCGTCACAGCCGTAGGGGCCGCCATCCGGACTGACGCTGGCCCCGACGTGCCCATTCACCTCGTAGGGGTGCTCAAGGGCGCGTTTATCTTCATGGCCGATCTCATGCGCCAGATCGGCGGCCCGGTCTCCTGTGACTTCATCGCGGTCTCCAGCTACGCAGGCACGGTGTCCACCGGACAAGTGCAGATCCTGAAGGACCTGGACCGATCGATTGACGGCCGGTATGTGGTGATCGTTGAAGACATCGTGGACACGGGGCTCACGCTGTCGTACCTGCAGGACGTGTTTCGTACGCGGTCGCCGCGATCGCTCAAGACGGCGTGCCTGCTGAGCAAACCGTCGCGGCGAAAAGTGGACGTGCCAGTGGACTACGTCGGATTCACCATCGACGACCGCTTCGTGGTCGGGTATGGCCTCGATTTCGACGAGCAGTATCGGAATCTGCCGTTCATCGGCGTGGTGGGAGACTAGATGACCGTGCGCAGGTTCTCGATCATCACGGAAGGCGATGCGCGGCAGATCGAGCCGGGGACCACCGTCGAATTGGACGCGAAGGGCCATGTGACGCCGCTGGCGGCCGACACGCTGCGGGAACGTCGCGTGACCGTGGTGCCGGCCGGGACGGTCGACCCTGCGCTGCCGGTGGACCTCGCGCCGGTATCGCCGGTACGCCGCGTCACCATCGGGTCCGACCACACGGGTGTGGCGCTCAAGGCGATACTGGTTGCACACCTGCGGAAAGCCGGCCTGGCGGTCTATGACTGCGGCACCGATGGACCTGAGGCCGTGGACTATCCGGACATTGCGGCGGCGGTGGGGAAGAGTGTTGTGCGTGGGGAAGCGGACGCGGGCATCGTGATTGATGGCGCCGGGCTGGGATCGGCGATGGCGGCCAACAAGATCCGCGGCGTGCGGGCGGCGATGTGTCTCACGGTGACGCTGGCCCGGTATGCGCGAGAACACAACGGCGCCAACGTATTGGCCCTGGGCGCCACACTGATCACCAGCGCCGAGGCACTCGAGATTGTGGACACCTGGTTGAGCACGCCGATGAAGGAAGCCCGGTATCTGAGGCGCCTGATGAAGGTCCGGCGCCTGGAAGAGAGCTTCTAGTGGACACGCATACCGTCGACCTGTCGCGGCTGATTGCGATCATCGCCGAGGAGGTGCTGGCCGCGTCGCGGCGTCCCGCGGCGAATTGCGACTGCCACTCGGTCAATGAAGACTGCTGCCCGACACGGTTGCAAGGCGCGATCGACGCCGGAGCCGTGCGCTTCGGCGTGCATGCGGTGGGCGGCGCACCCGACGTGGTCTCGGGGTTGATCGACCACACGCTGCTCAAACCCGACGCGACCCGGCAGGAGATGGAGAAGTTGTGCCGGGAAGCTGCCGAGTTCCGCTTCGCGACGGTGTGTGTGAATCCGGCCTGGGTGGCGTTCTGCGCCGCCCAGCTCAGGCACACGCCGGTCGGCGTCTGCACGGTCGTGGGCTTTCCACTTGGGGCGACAACCTCGGATGTGAAGAACTACGAAACGCGCCGCGTGATCTTCGATGGCGCGCGTGAGGTGGACATGGTCATCAATATTGGCGCGCTCAAGAGTGGCGACGTGCGCACAGTGGAGCGCGACATCGAGGCGGTGACGCAGCCGTGCCGCGACGCCGGCGTGGTGAGCAAAGTGATCATTGAAGCGGCGTACCTCACCGATGAAGAGAAGGTGACCGCGTGCACGCTCGCAAAGGCGGCGGGCGCGGACTTCGTCAAGACGTCCACGGGCTTCGGTCCGGGGGGCGCGACGGTGGCGGACGTGGCGCTCATGCGCCGCGTGGTTGGCGCAGACATGGGCGTCAAGGCGGCCGGCGGTGTACGAGACCTCGACGGGCTCAAGGCGATGGTGGCGGCCGGTGCCACGCGCGTGGGTGCCAGCGCCGGCGTCAAGATCGTTCAGCAGTCGCGCAGCGGCGAGCCCGCCGTGCCGGCCCCCCCGGTGCCGGTACTCAAGTCGGCGTATTAGGGTTGTCGGTGAGGGTGGCCCCCGAAGCCAGGTGACGCGCCAGAGCGTCGCGGTGCGGGAACGGAATCTCGATGCCCGCGCCTTCAAACGCCTTCTTGATCAGGCGACGAAACTCGCGCGCCGTCTCCCACTGCTTCAGGGGCAGCGTTTTCATCCGCACACGAATCGTCACCGAGGATTCCCCGAAGCCCTCGATGCCAATCACCTCGAGCGGCTCCAGCATGGCTGGCCCATACGTGGCCGACAGTCGCATCTGCTCCGAGACCTGCCGCATCACCTTCACCACTTCGTCGGTATCGTGTTTGTACGCCACCTGGATGTCGAGCAGGGCGTACGCGTAGTCCTTACTCAGGTTTGCAAGTGTGGTGACCCCGCCGCAAGGGAACACGTGTACCGCGCCGCTCTGGTCGCGCAGCACGATGGTGCGCAGGTTGATGGCCTCCACCAGCCCGCCCGTCCCGTTGATCTGGGCCACGTCCCCCACGCGGACCTGGTTTTCGAGAATCAGGAAGAACCCGCCGATGACGTCTTTCACCAGCGTCTGCGCACCAAATCCCACCGCCAGGCCCAGGATGCCTGCGCCGGTCAGGATGGGCATGATGTTGATGTGCAGTTCCTGGAGGACCATCAGCGTGGCGACGGCCACGATCAACACGCCGGCGACGTTGCGGAGCAGGTTGCCAAGTGTTTTCGCGCGCTTGCCGGATTCGCTCCCGGTGGAGTCGTGTCCGTCGGCCAGGTACTGCTCAAACCGCTTGACGGCCGCGCGCATGAAGCGGAGCACGAGGAGCGCGAGAAGGACGACCAGCAGCATGCGGACAGCCGCGCCGAGCGACGTGACCGCCCACGCGGGCGTCTGGGCGACCACCCGATTCAGAAACTCCATGTCCTAAGGATAGCGGAAGGTCAAAAAGAAACGGGGCGACAGCGGCCTTCCGCAGTCGCCCCGTGTGTGTTCGTGTCGGACCCTGGACTCTGGACCCTGGACCCTGGACCCTATTTGATGGGCTCGCCCGACGTGGTGAGGCCGTGGCGTTCCAGCCGGCGATAGAGAGCCGACCGGCTGAGGCCGAGGGCTCGCGCCGCACGGCTGACGTTGCCGCGCGCCCGTTGCATGGCGCCGCGTACGAGCTGGCCTTCCACCTCGCGCAGGCGCATGACTTCAAACGATGGGGGAGCGGCCCCGTCTGTCGCCGCAGTGGCGGCGAGCTGGGCTTCAAGCTCGGCCACGCGCCGCAGTGCCTGGCCAAGTTCGGCCTGTGAGCGCAACGTCACGATCAGCCGTGCATCGTCGAAGGGCTTCTCCACCAAGTCTTTCGCGCCGCGACGCATGGCCTCGAGCGCGAGGCCGATTGAACCCCACGCCGTCATCACGGTGATGGGGAGCGCGGGGTCGAGTTGGTGCAGCCGCGCCACGAGGTCGAGCCCCTGCTCGCCGCTCGTGCGGCCCGGTTCAAAGTTGAGGTCCACGAGGGCCGCATGCACGATTTGCGTGCGCGCGATCTCAAGGGCCTGCGCGGGTGTTGTGGCGCCGACGGTGGTCAGCCCGTCCGACTCCAGGAGGAGGCGGACGGCTTCGATGACGTCGTGCTGGTCATCAGCCACGAGGATCCGCAGGCGTGCGGCACGTGGCTGAAGGCGGGGTGCGAATGACGCCGGGGTTTCAGCCACAGCGCCGGTCTGCATCATCGTGCTCACTGGACTCCCTCAATAACGAACGTGAAAATCACTAACCGAGGTGGAAACCGCTTTCTTCAAGATCCTTCTGTCCTGTCCGCGCGGCATCTTCCTCCACGACGCGACCGTCGAAGAGATGGATGGAGCGCTCCGCATTCCGGGCATAGCGGGGGTCATGCGTGACCATGCAGATGGTCGCGCCTTCTCTGTGCAGCTCATGCAGGAGTTCCATGACGGCTTCGCCGTTCTTGGAGTCCAGGTTACCGGTGGGTTCGTCCGCCAGCAGGATGGACGGGGAGCCGCCGACGGCGCGCGCCACCGCGACCCGCTGCTGCTGACCGCCCGAGAGCTGGCTGGGCAGATGTTTGGCGCGGTGCGACATGCCGACCTTTTCGAGCGCGGCCATCACGCGCTCCTTCCGCTCGGCCGCCTTCATGCCCCGGTAGGTGAGGGGCAGTTCGACGTTTTCGTAGACCGTGAGGTCGCCGATCAGGTTGAAGCTCTGGAACACGAACCCGATCTCACGATTGCGCACGCGGGCGCGTTCGGAGAGCGGCAGGTCGGCCACCGACCGGGTGTTGAGAATGTAGGTGCCTTCGCTGGGGGTGTCGAGCAATCCGAGAATGGAGAGCAGCGTCGACTTGCCGCAGCCCGACGGGCCGGCAATCGAAATGTACTCGCCGCGCTGGATTTCCAGATGGATGCCCGCAAGCGCGTGGGTCTCCACTTCGTCGGTGTAAAAGACTTTCGTCACGCCATCAAGCTGGATCAGCGGCTGTCCCGGAGTACTCATGTGTCTGCCCTCTCAAAGAGGCCACTCGTGGCCTTCGTTAACTCGCTACCGTCTGCCTATCCTTACCCGGTCGAACGCCTCATACGCGGCCATGTCCGACAACACCACTTCATCGCCTTCGTTCAGTCCTTCGATAATCTGCACCTCGGCGACCGATGACACGCCGAGTTTCACCCGCACCCGAATCGCTTCGTTGTCGGCGCCCACCCGGTAGAGTTGAATCGTAGCGTCATCCTGACTGAACGACGGGCGCTGCACTTTCAAGACGTTATCGAGCCGTTGGAGTTCAATCGTTCCATCCACACTCAGGTCCGGCCGCGCGCTCGCGGGCATCTCACCCGTCATCGTCACATCCACGCCCACCGTGCCGCTCTGCGCCGCCGGGTCGATGCGCGCCACAATCCCGGTGACCGTGCCGTTGCGCGTATCCACCACCGCCTTCTGGCCCAGCCGCACGTCCCGAATCTGCGTCTCGGATACCCGAATCTGCGCCTTGAGCCGTGACGGATCCGCCACGCGCGCGATGTTCGTTCCGCCGCCCACCTGCTGACCCACTTCCACCGGCACCACCTGCAACACGCCGTTCATGCCCGCTCTGACGCGCAGGTCGCCGAGGTTGCGGCTCTGCAGGTCATACGCGTTCTTCAGGGTCGTGACATCCGCTTCCTGCGGCGCAATCTGCGAGACCTCGCTTTCCCGGTTCATCGCCAGGCGCTTGGTCTCGAGCGAGAGCGCATTCTTGGCGCGCACCACCCGCGCCTCGCTCTGTTTCAACTGCAGGGCCGCGAGCAGGCCCAGTTTGTTCAGTTCAAGGTCCGCGGCGTACTGCAGGTCCTGCTGCTCCAGATCCGACTGCGCATTCGCGACCAGCGTCTCGAGCTGGAGCCGCTGCGTGCTCAGGTCGGCCCTGCGGTTCTTCAGGGCCGCTTCCGCCGACCGCCATCGCAATTCCGCCGACGTGACGGCCTCGCGCAGGTCCGGGTTGCTCAGTTCCAGAATCACCGAGTCCGGCTTCACGATGGAGCCGGCCTGCAGCACGATTCGCTCCACCCGACCCGACGTCGTTGCCGTAATCCACCGGATGTCCTCGGGCACCAATGTTCCCGACCCCTTGACCTCGCGGACCAGGGGGCCGCGAACGACCTTGCCCGTCCAAGCCGCATTGGCATCCACGGTGGGCGCGGCCGGCTTCAGGTTCATCACCCAGGCTGAAATCCCGATGAGGACCAGCACGCCGATCACGGCCAGAATGGTCTGCCGCTGTTTCTTCCGTTTCAGAATCGCAGGGTCGCGCTTTACATCCATCGCCATGCCCGTATCTTATGCAAGAGTCGGGGCATGTGGGTCATCTTGCCCTAAGTGCCATGGTTACATCGCCTTACGGCTGTCACCTCCAAGCCGCTCTTCTGAAAGCGGCGCGCTTTCGGGAAAGCTGAATCCCGGAAGCGGTGATGTTCACCCCCCGGGGGCCGAAACTACGGTTGACCCTTTGACGGCCATTTGGGCCAGTTGGTTGACCGTGGCACCATGTCGCGATGCCGTCGCTGCACGATTTGGGCTGGAACGATCATTTCGCCAGGGCCTACGAGGCGTTTGCCGGCCCAGGCGTCCTGCCCGGTCGTGTGGCGCTTGAACACAATCACGTCTATCGAGTGATCACCGAGTCGGGTGAGCGCCTGGCCGAGGCCACCGGGCGGATGAAGCACCTGGCGGAAGGCCGCCATGAGTTGCCGGCCGTGGGCGACTGGGTCGCGCTGCGCATCGAAGATGCCGGCGATCGCGCGCTCATCAAAGCCGTGTTGCCGCGCCTGGGCAAGTTCTCGCGCAAGAGTGCGGGCGAGTGGACAGACGAACAGGTGGTGGCGGCAAACATCGACACCGTCTTTCTGGTTTCGGGCCTCGATGGCGACTTCAACCCACGGCGGATCGAACGCTATCTGTTGCTCGCCCGGCAGAGCCAGGCGCGACCGGTGATCATTCTCAACAAGGCCGATCTGGCTGACGACGTGGCCGAGGCGGTGGCGATGATCGGCGACATGGCGAACGGCATCCCAGTGCTCGCCATCAGCGCGGCCGACGGCAGGGGCTTTGAGGCCTTGCAGCCGTACCTCGGCGTGGGACAAACGGTGGCGCTCCTCGGCTCGTCAGGCGCTGGCAAGTCGAGCATCGTGAATCGGTTGGTGGGCGAGGCCGTGTTACCGACGCGATCGGTGCGGGAATCCGACAGCCGCGGACGCCATGCCAGCGTCCACCGTCAGCTGATTGCGTTGCCGACAGGCGGTCTCGTGATCGATACGCCCGGAATGCGCGAATTGCAGCTCTGGGGCACCGATCAAGGGATGGCCGAGACGTTTGATGACGTGTCGGCGATCGGCGGCCGATGCCGGTTCCGTGATTGCCGGCATCTGAAGGAGCCCGGGTGCGCCGTCAAGGGAGCCGTGGCGGACGGCACGCTGGATGCGCTGCGGTACGACAGCTTCGTAAAGCTGCAGGACGAACGCGCCGCGCTTGAGCGCCGCCTCGACGAGCGGGCGCTCCTTGAGCAGAAGCGGGCCAGCAAGGTCATGGGCAAGGCGCTCAAATCGATGCAGAAAGACCGCGGACGTTGAAGGGCGGGGTGGGAGACACGATGACCACAACACAGCAGGGCGAACCGCTCCTGGTTCGCGATGCCCGCAAACGGTTCGGCGACGTCGAAGCGCTGGCCGGCGCTTCGCTGGAGGTACGGAGAGGGGAGTTGGTCGGACTTCTCGGGCCGAACGGCGCCGGGAAGACCACGATGATTCGCGCGATTGCGGGCCGCGTGGCCCTGGACTCGGGGAGCATCCAGGTGTTTGGTCGCACGGTGACCGCGCGCGACCCTCGCCCTGAAATCGGGGTGGTGCCGCAGGAATTGGCCGTCTACAGCCTGCTCACGGCCCGCGAAAACCTGGAGGCCTTCGGCGTGTTGTACGGCGTGCAGGGCGCGGACTTGAAGGCACGCGTCGACTGGGCGCTCGAGTGGTCGGACTTGAAGGATCGCGCCAGGGAGTCCGTGAAGCGGTTCTCGGGCGGAATGAAGCGCCGTCTGAACATCGCGATCGGCCTCATGCATTCGCCCGCCATTGTGCTGCTCGACGAGCCGACGGTGGGCGTGGATCCGCAGAGCCGCGAGCGGATCTACGAAATGCTCGCCAGCCTGCAGGCCTCCGGCGTCGGCGTCGTCCTGACCACACATCACCTGGAAGAAGCCGAACGCCGCTGTGAGCGTATCGTCATCATCGACCACGGCCGCATCGTGGCGGCGGGCACACTTGGTGAATTGCTGGCGGCCGCGCGTTCCGGAGGCCGCATGTTGACCATGGTTCTGGAAGGGCCGTGGCCGGTCGCCGCCGCTGTGCCTGACGGATTCCGTCTGTCGGCTGATGGCCTCACCGTGACGGTGGCGGTGGAGGATGGCGGGCGAGGCGTGGCGGCACGGATCGACACGGTGACCGGGCTCGGTGCCCGGGTGCAGGACCTTTCGCTGGCAGGCGCCTCACTGCAGGACGTCTTTATCGGCCTCACGGGCCGGGAGTTGCGCGAATGATTCTTCTCACGTTCCTTCGCATCCACTGGATCGGTATGAAGCGCGACCGCGTCGTACAGGCGCTCACGTTCCTGCTGCCGATCATGTTCTTCTCAATCTTCGCCTCGGTCTTCAGCAATCAATCTGATCCGATGAGCAAGGTGCGCGTCGCGGTGGTGGATGAGGATCAGACTCCCTATTCGCAGCAACTCATGAAAGCGTTGATGGCCGAAGGGTCGCTCGATGTGCGACTGACCGCGTCGAAGGAAGGCGACAACGGCGCCACCCTCGATCGTCCCGCCGCTGAAGCGCTGGTGCGCAATGGCGATGTGCCGGTCGCGGTGATTCTGCCGAAGGGAATCGGAGCCGCGGGAATGTTCCCGACAGGCGACGCGAACGAGGTCCGCCCGAAGGTACTGCTTCTGGCTGATGTCTCGGACCCGGTGGCTCCCCAGGTCGTGTCGGGGATGCTCCAGAAGGTCGCGTTCACCGCCGCTCCGCAGACCATGGCCGTCGAAGGCATGACGATGTTTGAGAAGTACACGGGCCCCATGACCGACGCGCAGCGCAACATGGTCGACGCGTGGAAACGTGGGGATGGCCCGGCGATTCCGTCCGGCTCCACGAGCGACTCCGCAGTGGGCCTTCCGGTGGAAGTGGTCAACGTCATGCAACCGGATGAGGGCGATACCTCCATGGTCTCGTTTTATGCGGCCGGCATTGGCGTGATGTTCCTGTTGTTTTCCTGCTCGGGCGCCGGCGGCACGCTCCTCGACGAAGAGGAGTCGGGCACGCTCGACCGCCTGATTGGTTCTCGCGCCGGGATGGGCGGTGTGCTGTTCGGCAAGTGGGTGTTCCTCATGCTCATGGGGATCTCGCAACTCACGGTCATGTTCGCGTGGGGCCAGTTGGTGTTTGGCCTCCCACTGACCAGCCACCTGCCCGGGTTCTTCGTGGTCACACTCTTCACCGCGGCGGCGGCTGCGAGCTTCGGATTGGTGCTCGCCACGGTGAGCCGGTCGCGCGCGCAGTTGTCAGGGCTGTCCACGATCGTTATTCTGGCGATGTCCGCCGTCGGCGGCAGCATGTTCCCCAGATTCCTGATGAGCGAGACGATGCAGCAGTTCGGGTTGGTCACGTTTAACGCGTGGGCACTCGACGCCTACCTGAAAGTCTTCTGGCGAGAAGTCCCCATGTGGGAACTGTGGCCCCAGATCGCCGTTCTGACTGTGCTGACTGGCATCTTCCTGACGGTCTCGCGGTTGCTGGCACGCCGTTGGGAGACCACGTAGTGAAGCGAACGCGCGCCGTACAGCGCATCGTCATCGCCGCTGTCCTGACGGCAGGCTTGTGGTTATGGCCAGGGCAGGCCGCCGCGCAGTCGGCCACACGCGGCTTGAGCGCAGAGCAGTTCACCGTCAGCCTGACGATGCTGCCCGACGGGTCAATCAACGTGCGCGAAACGGTGGCCTTCAGATTTCGGGAGCGGACGTTCTCGGAAGTGGACCGCGAGATTCCGCTTCGCCGGCTCGACGGCATCATTGATGTGCGCGCCTTCATGGACGGCAAGCCGCTCCCCGAGGGCCGCGATGAGGGCCAGGTGCGTATCAGGACCGGCCGCCGAAGCCTTCGTGTCACCTGGCATTTTCCCGACACCGTGGACCAGACACGGACCTTTACCCTGGAGTACCGGGCCATGGGTGCCCTGGCGATGGGGCCCGGGCGGGCCACGCTGGCCTGGATGGTGCTGCCATCGCGACATCGGTATCCGATAGACGAGGCGCGCGTGGAATGGCGGGTTCCCGAGTCTGTCAGACGAGTGGAACCGACACGGCTTGATGACCCCCGCTGGGTCAGCGGCGCGCTTCCGGATGGCTGGATGGCCACGCGGACGGGCCTTGCGGTGAACGAGACCGTGACGATGACCGATGCGTTCGACCTGTCCACTGTTGCGGCAGCGATGCCCGCGTGGCAGACCAATGCCGATCGGGCGCGGCAGATGGGCCCGGCGTTTTTCATCGGCGCCGTGACGCTCCTGGTGATGGGGCTGGGGGTGGTGGGCATGACACTGTTCCGGTACCACCGGCCGCAGATTGATGCAGCGACCGTCCTGCCCGCGGACGCGAGCTCCCTGCCGCCCGGGTTGGGTACGGCGCTGGTCCATCCCTGGGTGTCAGTAGGCCCCGCCCAGTTGCAAGCTACGTTGCTGGACCTCGCGAGGAGAGGGCTTCTGAACATTCGGGAGGCGGGCGGAGAGGGCGCGACGAAGTCCTACGAGATCGTCATGACGACGCCCAAAGGCCTTCGACCACACGAGCAGGCGCTGGCGGATGCGTTGTGGCCGCAGCTGAAACAGGGGAGCATCGAGTTGAAGAAGGGGTGGACGCTGCTCCTCGCGGCCCATACGGCATATCGGCGCGGCGTGTTCGGGGAACTCGGTGAGCTCGGCTACCTGGACACAGAGCGTCAGGTCGCGGGTCGCGGACTGCGAATTGCTGGTCTGTGGGTCACACTGCTTGGAGTGGTGGGGCTTGTGATCTTTGCCTTCGTATTTGGCCACCTGGGAGAGATCCCACTGCTGGTGCCCGGCGCTGTGCTCGTCTCAGGCGTGATCTTCTTGATCGTCGGACAGACGATGTCGGTATTTTCGGTGGATGGCCTGACCGCAGCTGCGGCGTGGCGCGCGCGCCAGAAAGCGCTGAAGCAGTCGGCGCGTGGGGTGGTGTCAGCTGCAGAGCTGGACCGATGGTTACCCGCGAGCGCGGGTTTTGGGCTTGCCCCCGCCATGCTGAAAGCGGCGAAGGCGTCCGGGGATCATCCGATTGCATGGCTTGAGGGCCTGTCGGATCCATCGGCCGCCCTCATCGTCATTCTCTCGGCGACCTCGGCTGGGTCGCATGGCGGTGCGGTGGGTGGTGGCGCCGCAGCCGGAGGCGGAGCGAGCAGCGCAAGGTAGCGTGTTATACTTTTCCCGTTTTCGGGAAGGACGCGAATCCCTGTTGACCGGTTACTTGCCCGTCGTTATTTATCTCGCGCTGATCGTAGGGTTCGCGGTGATTTCATTGGTCACGGCCTGGCTCCTGCGGCCGTCGCGACCCAATTCCTCTTATTCAAAAGAACAGAATTACGAGTGCGGTGCCGAACCGATCGGTACGGCCTGGGTGCAGTTCCCGGTGGGGTTCTACCTGGTGGCGCTCGTGTTCATCGTGTTTGATGCGCTGGCCGTGTTTCTGTTCCCGTTTGCCCTGGTGCTGCGAGACCTGGGTGTCGGCGCCTTGTGGGCCATGGGCGGGTTTCTCGGGATCCTGACGCTCGGCTGGGTGTATGCCTACCGGGAAGGGATCCTCGAGTGGAAATAAAACGCCCCGTGCCGGTGGTGCCCGCGCCGGTCTGGAAAGACATCAAGGACCTGCAGGAGTGGCAGGAGCATCACAAGTCGAGGCCCGAGGCCGGCGACAAACATTCATCGCTGTTCGAATCGCTGACTGATGGCATCCATCGCTTCCCAGGCGGGTTCGTGGTGACGACGCCGGCTGATGCGTTCCTCAATTGGGCTCGCAAGTCGTCGGTGTGGCCTGTGAGCTTCGGTCTGGCGTGCTGCGCCATTGAAATGATGGCGACATTTGCATCGCGGTTCGATGTGGAACGTCTGGGGATGGTGCCGTGGGCATCGCCGCGACACTCCGACCTCATGATTGTGTCGGGCACTGTGACCATCAAAATGGCGCCCATGCTGCTGCGCATCTACGATCAGATGCCCGACCCGAAGTGGGCGGTCTCCATGGGCTCGTGCGCGAATTCCGGCGGCCCCTTCCGCCACGGTTACCACGTGGTCAAGGGTGTGGACCGCGTGATTCCGGTTGACGTGTACGTGCCGGGATGCCCGCCGCCACCCGAATCCCTGCTGAACGGCTTGTTGCTGCTCCAGGATCAGATTTCGCATTTCCGACGGACCGGCCAGCGCGCGGCTCCGTCTCCCAAGGTCGATTAGCCGTGGACGTTGCACAGGCTCGCGCTCGCCTCGCCGAAAACCCCGACGCCGTCATCAGCGGCGAAGGCGCGGCCCTCGTGGTGTCGGTGCCCCCGTCACAGTGGGCGATGCTCGCAGAGTTTGCGAAAGACTCCCTCGGCTGCACGTATTTTTCCTTTCTGTCGGCGGTGGACTGGAAGGAAGACGGACTTGAGGTCGTGGTGTGGGTGGACAACCTCGACGCGCCATTTTCCCTGACCATGAAGACCCGCCTGGGCGCGGGCGTCACAAACTGCGCGTCGCTGGCACTGATTTTCCGCGGGGCCGGCTGGATGGAGCGCGAAGCCTTCGACATGTTCGGGATCGTGTTTGACGGGCATCCCGACCTTCGCCGCATCCTGCTCGATGACGACTGGGTGGGGCACCCGTTGCTGAAGTCGTACGCCGTGGACACGCCGTACCCGCCGTATCGCTGAGTTTCCCATGGCTTCCGAACACGTCCCCCTCGTCGTCAAGCACATCGACTACACCGGTGCCGAGCGGCTCACCATGAACATGGGGCCGCAGCATCCGTCGGCCCACGGTGTGTTTCGCGCAATTCTGACGCTTGAGGGCGAGACGGTGGTCGGCGTGGATGCGGTCATCGGATATCTGCACCGGTGTCATGAAAAGCTGGCCGAGACGCTGGCGTACGTGCAGTACCCCTCGATCGCGTCCAAGACCGACTACGTGGCGGCCATGTCCAGCGAGCTGGCCTACGTGATGGCGGCCGAACGTCTGGCGAAAATCGACGTGCCAAAACGTGCGCAGTACCTGCGCGTGCTGGTCGGCGAACTGCAACGTGTGGCCTCGCATTGCCTGTGGCTGGGCACGTGGTGCATGGACATGGGCGGCGCACTGGGCGGCGGCGCGACCATCTTTCTGTATTGCATCCGCGAGCGCGAACTCGTGCTCGACTTGTTCGAGTCACTGACCGGCGCGCGGCTGCTGTACGGATTCCATCAGGTCGGCGGCGTGCGGTACGACGTGCCGCAGCACTGGGCGGCCGAATGCCGGAGCACAGTGGCCCTGATTGAAAAGCGGGTGCTCGAATACGAGGAGATGCTCGAAGGGAACGCGTTTTTCATGATGCGCACGAAGGGCGTGGGAGTCATCTCCCGCGAACTGGCGCTGGACGTTGGGATCTCGGGGCCGTTGCTGCGGGCCTCTGGCGTGGACTGCGACCTGCGGCGCCTGGCGCCGTATTCGTCGTACGAAGATTTCGAGTTCCGGGTGCCGGTGGAAACCGCCGGTGACTGTTACGCGCGGTACAAAGTGCGGATGGTCGAGTTCCGCGAGTCAATCCGGATCGTGCGGCAGATTCTGGACGGCCTGCCCGAAGGACCGATCTCCTCCCGCCCAGGCGTGAAAGCCGTGGCCCAGGTGCGCGTGCCCAAGGGCGAGATGTATGCCCGTGTTGAGGGCCCCCGCGGTGAAGTTGGGTGTTACCTGGTTGGCGACGGCGGTCCCAGGCCCTACCGGATGAAGTGGCGCGGGGCGTCATTCTCCAACCTGGCGGTGCTGCCGCACATCATTCCCGGCCACAGCGTGGCCGACGTGGTGGCCATCATGGGCTCGGTGGATCCCGTCTTCGGCGAGGTGGATCGATGAGTCCCTTGCCGCCCGCCGCCCTCGGCCTCGTGGCCGGCGTGGGCCTGTTGCTGTTTGTCATCGGCCTCGTGACGTACGTGACCTTGCTTGAGCGCAAGTTTGCGGCACGCATGCAGTCGCGGATCGGTCCGTATCGCGTCGGTTGGCACGGCATCCTCCAGCCGATTGCCGACGCGCTGAAACTGATGATGAAGGAAGACATCGTGCCGCGCGAGGCGGACAAGCGCATCTTCAATCTCGCGCCCGTCATCTTCCTCGTGCCGTGTCTGTTGATCTTTGCAACCATCCCATTCGCACCCGGGCTTGGCGTGGCCGACCTCAACATCGGCATCCTGTTTTTCCTGGCCGTGTCGTCCATGGAAATTGTCGGCCTGTTCATGGCCGGCTGGAGTTCGAATAACAAGTACGCGCTGATTTCCGCGATGCGCGCGGTCAACCAGATCATTTCCTACGACCTGCCGTTCCTGCTCGCGGCTTTGATTCCCGTGATCCTCACCGGGTCGCTGCGCTTGTCGGATATTGCTGTGGCGCAGGACGGCCTGTGGTTTATCGCCTATCCCGTGCTCGGTCAACTGGGATTCCTTGCATTTGTCATCGCCAGCGTCGCCGCCGAGAACCGCGTGCCGTTCGACATCCTCGAAGCAGAATCGGAACTCGTCGCCGGATTCCGGGTGGAGTACTCGGGGATGAAGTTCGCGCTGATCCAGCTCGGCGAGTATGCCCACGTGCTGGGCACATCCTTCCTCGGCGCCTTGTTGTTCCTGGGTGCGTGGGCCGGACCCGGACCCGAGTGGCTCGGGCCTGTGTGGTTCCTGCTCAAGGCCCTGGCCATGTTCATGCTCATCACATGGATCCGGTGGAGCTTCATCCGCATCCGCGTGGATCAAATCCTGCAAATCTCCTGGAAGCTGTTACTGCCCTTGACGATGCTGCTGGTCATTGCCACGTCAATCGTCGTCGTCTGGAGGAGCGCGCCCGGTGTCTGAAACGAAGCCCGGCTTCCTTCGTGAGACGGCGCAGTTGGCCGGTGCGGTTTACCGCGCCATGCGGGTGACCTTCATCAATTTGCTGCGCAAACCGGTGACGGTGCACTATCCCGATCGTCCGCGCGTGTATCCCGATCGATATCGCGGATTGCTCGCGTTGACGTATCACCCGGAAACCGGCGAGGAAAACTGCATCGGGTGCCGGCTATGCGAGTTCGTGTGCCCGCCGCAAGTGATTCAGGTGGAGATGCTGAAGGCGGAAGGGCGCAACTATGCCAAGGCCTTCACCCTTGAATTGTACGCCTGCGAGTTTTGCGAACTGTGTGTCCAGGTCTGTCCCACCGACGCCATCATCATGATGAAGTCGTTCGACATGGCCACGGCCGATCGGCGCGAGTTGCTGCTTGACAAGGATCGCCTGCACCAAATTGGCGAGCAGTTCGAGGCCTCGTGGGCCACGGGCAACCGGCTGCGCGACATGCAGGCGCCGCCAAAAAAGCCGGTCGTCGAGAAGACGGCAAACCCAGCGGCCGGCGCGGGAGGGGAGTCATGACGCTGGAAGGGGTGGGGTTCTGGGTACTCGCCATCCTGCTGGTGGGATCGGCACTGGCGGTGGTGCTGACGAAGAACCTGTTTCACTCGGTCTTGTGGCTGGCGCTCGCGTTGACGGGAACAGCCGGCATTTTTCTGATGCTTGATGCCGAGTTCCTCGCAGGCGTCCAGATTCTGCTGTACGCCGGTGGCGTGGTCACGGTGGTGGTGTTTGCCATCGTGGTGACTGAACGTCTGGTCGGCACGCGGCTGGCGCACACCAGTCGGCGGTTGCTGGCGGGCGGAGCGGTGGCGGCCGTGTTCCTCGGCGTGATGCTGGACATCCTCGCTCGTGCGCCGCTCGCGCCGGCAATGATCCCCATGGGCGCGGACCCCACCAAACTCATCGGCATGGCGTTGATGACCCGATTCCTGTTGCCATTCGAATTGCTGGCGGTCCTGTTGCTGGTGTCATTGCTGGCGGCGAGTTACCTCGCGAGGCCGGAGGAATAACCATGGGGCTGTCTGCCTATCTGGCGCTTGCCGCGGTCATTTTCTCCATTGGGCTCTTCGGCGTGATGACCCGCCGGAATACCGTGGGCATCTTGCTGGGCATTGAGCTGATGCTCAACGCCGTCAACATCAACCTGGTGGCGTTCAGCCGGTTTCACGGTGATGTCACCGGCATGGTGCTGACCGTGTTTGCCATCTGCATCACGGTGGCCGAGGTCGC
Organism: Vicinamibacterales bacterium; assembly: GCA_046594875.1. Lineage (GTDB taxonomy): Bacteria > Acidobacteriota > Vicinamibacteria > Vicinamibacterales > SCN-69-37 > SYFT01. The sequence continues at coordinate 12,414 of JBKJQX010000215.1, read as the reverse complement.
TCTGGGCCTCGCGATTGTCATTCTGTTGTTCCGCACGCGTCGTACGGCGATGGCCGATCACGTGGACTGGTTGAAGGGATGATGCTCACAGTCCTGCTGACGCCCATCACGGCCTTCCTGCTGCTCGCGCTGGTCGCTCCACTGCGGCGGTCGGGCCGGCCGGCGGCATTCATTTCGATCCTCGGTGCCGTGGGCACGTTTGCCGCGGCCGTGCAGACCTGGTTCCTTGTCAATCGCCTCGACGCGCCGATCCAGCGCGTGTGGACCTGGCTGCCTGACTCGCAGGGGGCGCTGGCGACGATTGGGTACCTGGCGGATGAACAGTCCGCGATCATGATCCTGCTGGTGTCGTTGGTCTCGCTCCTGGTGCAGATTTACTCGCTCGGGTATCTCAGTGATGAGCCCGCACCCGCCATCGGCCGGTACTACGTCTACCAGTCCCTGTTCGCGTTTTCGATGCTCGGCCTGGTGCTGGCGCCCAATCTGGTGCAGCTCTTCATCTGCTGGGAACTGGTCGGACTCTGTTCGTATCTGCTGATCGGCTTCTGGTACAAGAAACCGTCGGCCGCGCGCGCGGCCGTCAAGGCGTTCTGGACCACCAAAGCCGGTGACGTTGGGCTGCTCATCGGCATAGTGTTGCTCTGGCGGCACACCGGGACCTTTGACTTTGGTGAACTCCAGCAGATGGTGGGCGCCGGCCTGGTGGGTGTAGACGGTCTCGCGCTCATCACGTTCTGCATCTACCTTGGCGCGGCGGGCAAGTCCGCACAATTTCCACTGCATATCTGGTTGCCAGATGCGATGGAAGGGCCCACACCAGTCTCGGCCCTGATTCATGCCGCCACCATGGTCACCGCAGGCGTGTATCTGCTGGTGCGGATGGCGTTCCTGTTCGCGCTGACGCCTGACGTCTTGCTGCTCGTGGCCTGGGTCGGCGCCGGCACCGCGCTGATGGCCGCCATCCTTGCGTGCGCGCAGAACGACATCAAACGTGTGCTCGCGTATTCCACGGTGTCGCAGCTGGGTTACATGATGACGGCCATTGGCGCCGGATTCGCTTCGGCGGGCTTCTTCCACCTGCTCACGCACGGTGTGTTCAAGGCGTTGTTGTTCCTGGGCGCAGGCGCGGTGATTCACGCCGTGGGCACCAACGACATCACGCACATGGGTGGCCTGGCGCGTCGCATGCCGCAGACGATGATCGTGTTCCTCGTCGGCACGCTGTCGCTCGCAGGAGTGCCGCTTTTTGCCGGATTCCTCTCGAAGGAAGAGGTCCTGGCTGCGGTATGGGCAGGTGGCTTGACCGGCCCATTCGTCATGCTCCTCATTGGTGCTTTCCTGACGGCCTTCTATATGTTCCGTGTCGTGTTCCTGACCTTCTTCGGCAAGGCGGCGCACGCGAGCGGCCACGGCAACGGTCATGCGCCTCACGACGCACCGATGACGATGGGATTGCCGTTATGGGTGCTGGCTGTGGCGTCAATGACCATCGGCGTCTATTTCATGCTGCATCACCCAGCCGAAGCCGTCGAAGCGCCGGCGTGGCTGGCACCGGTGGCGACGGGTGTCGCGTTGAGCGGCATCGCACTCGCGTGGGCGACGTTCCAACGGCGGATCATCGACGCTGAGTCGCTGGCGCGTGCGACAGGGCCGCTGCGCACCGCAGCCGCACACGGCTTCTGGGTGGACGAGGCGTTTGTCGCGGTCTATCGCGGCTTCCTGATGACACTCGCGGCGCTGGTCGGCTGGGTTGACCGGTACATCGTGGATGGTGTGCTGAACGTGATCAGCGCCTGGACGGTGTCCGGTGGTGACGCCCTGCGCCGCATCCAGACCGGCAAGGTGCAGGACTACGTGCTGGCTGTGGGCGCCGGTGTGGTGGCGATCATCTGGTGGCTGAGGGGGACGATGTGACCGGCTGGCCCGTCCTTTCGATCCTCACGTGGGCGCCGTTTGCGAGCGCTCTGCTGATCATGGGCTTCGGGCGGTCGCGCCCGGGCTTTGTCCGGTGGACCGCGTTGCTGGGCACCGCCGTGTCGATGGTCTGCGCGTTGTGGCTCTACGCCAACTACGACCTGGCCGCGGCCGGATTCCAATTCTACGAAGAGTTGCCCCTCGTGCCGTCCATGGGCATCACCTACCAGCTCGCCATCGACGGGATGAGCCTGGTAATGGTGCTGTTGACGGCAATCATCATCCTGGCAGGTGTCTTCGCTTCGTGGACGGTGAAAACGCGCGACCAGGAGTTCTACGCGCTGCTGCTGCTGCTTGTCACCGGCGTCTTCGGTGTGTTCGTGTCGCTCGACCTGTTCGTGTTTTTCCTGTTCTACGAAATCGCTGTACTGCCGATGTATCTGCTCATCGGTATCTGGGGATCGAGCGGGGAAGTACGTCCGCAAGGGCTGTTTGGCTGGGCGTTCGGCCGTACCGGCGTGGGCACCAAGGAATACGCGGCGATGAAGCTCACGCTGTACCTGCTCTTCGGGTCGGCGTTCATCCTGGTGGGCATGCTCGCCCTGTACGTGGCCGCGGGTTCAACGTCATTTTCTTTGCTCGCCCTTGAAGCCGTGGAGTTCGACCCCGGGCTTCAGTCGTGGGTGTTCCTCGCGTTTTACATCGGGTTCGGCATCCTGGCGGCCATCTTCCCGTTCCATACATGGTCACCTGACGGCCATGCGTCGGCGCCGACCGCGGTCTCGATGCTGCACGCCGGCGTGTTGATGAAGCTCGGCGCCTACGGTGTGGTGCGCCTGGGCATGGGGCTGCTGCCCGAGGCCACGCAACAGTGGGCGTGGCTCGTGGGCACCATCGCCTGCATCAACATCGTCTATGGCGCGCTGAGCGCCATGGCGCAGAAAGACCTGAAGTACGTCATCGCGTATTCCTCGGTCTCGCACATGGGCATCGTGATGCTGGGCGCGGCCACACTCACCGAGAGCGGGTTGAACGGCGCCGTGTTCCAGATGTTCGCGCACGGCATCATGACCGGCCTGTTTTTCGCGCTCGTCGGGCTCGTCTACGAAAAGGCGCACTCGCGCGATATCTTCAGCATGGGCGGGTTCGCCACGATGATGCCGGGCATTGCCGTGGCCTTCACGATCGGCGGCCTGTCGTCGCTGGGCCTGCCGGCGACGGCCGGCTTCGTCGCAGAGTTCCTGACGTTCCTGGGGGCCTGGTCGTCCGCCCATTCCTGGTGGTTGTTCCCGGCCGTGATTGGCGCGTTCCTGACGTCGCTGTATGTGCTGCGCGTCATTCGCGCGATCTTCTGGGGCCCGAAGAGCACCAACCCTCATTTCCAGAATCTGCCGGACGCGCAGGGCACCGAATGGGTGGCCATCGTCATTCTGGTGGGCGCACTGGTGCTGTTTGGTGTGTGGCCGGGCCTGGCGCTGACACCGATTGACGTGAGCACCGTGCCGTTGTTGATGCGCCTGGGGGTGCTGTGATGGGAGGACACGTGATGGATCCTTCCTGGCCCCTGGTAATCGAAGGCTGGCTGTTCGCACTGTTGCTGGTCGTGTTTGTCCTGGGTCTTTTCCGGCGGCGGGCAGACGATGCGTTGGCGGGATGGGTGACGCTGGCGGGGCTGGCGGGTCTGTCGATAGCGACGTGGAATGCGGAAGCCGGCCGAGTGGCGCTTGAGGGCACGTTTGTGCTCGACGAGTTGTCGCTGTTTGGGAAGCGCCTGTTTCTGGTGGCGAGTGTGCTGAGTGTGCTGGCCACGCAGGCCATGACCCACGCGTCCTTCCGAAGACGCGGTACCGAGTACTACGTGGCGTTCCTCGCGTCGCTGCTGGGGATGCTGGTGCTGGCATCCGCGCGCGACCTGATCGTCCTGTTTGTCGCGTTCGAGCTGATGTCGATTCCACTGTATTTCCTGACGGGGTTCCTCAAGGGCGACAAAGCTGCGCCTGAAGGCGCGATGAAGTTCTTCCTCGTCGGGAGCATCTCGTCGGCGGTCATTTTGTACGGCTTGTCGTTCGTGTACGGCGCAGCCGGCACGACCGACATGTCAGCCATCCCGCCGCTGGTGGCGACGGCGAATCCGTTGATGCTGCTCGGGCTCGCGCTGATGTTGGGCGGCCTTGGGTTCAAGATTGCGGCGGTGCCATTTCATATGTGGGTGCCCGACACGTACGAAGCCGCGAACACGCCGTTCGTCGCGTGGATTTCCATCGCCCCCAAGACAGCCGGCTTCCTCGCCATCTTCCGCCTCTATGTGGAAGGTGTGGGGGAGGGCGCCGTACTCTGGGTGCCGATTGTGTCTGTGCTGGCCGGCGTGACCATCGTCGCCGGCAACTTGATGGCCATCCCCCAGTCCAACATCAAGCGGCTGCTGGCGTACTCCGGCGTGGCGCACATCGGATACCTGCTGCTGGGCCTGGCCGCGATGTCGGTGTCTGGCGTGGGGATGGTGCTGTTTTATCTGGTGGCGTACCTCTTCGGCAACATGGGCGCATTTTTTGTGGTGCAAGCCGTGGCAGCGTCCGAGGGCAGCGACGAGATTGAGAAGTACCAGGGACTGGCGCGTCGATCGCCTGCGCTGGCGCTGAGCCTGTTGCTCTTCCTGTTGTCGCTTGGCGGCATTCCGTTCATGGCCGGATTCTGGGCCAAGCTCTTCATTTTCTGGGCGGTGGTGGAGCAGGGGATGTACTGGCTCGCGTTTCTGGGCGCCGTGCTCACGGTTGTGGCGCTCTACTACTACCTGGTGGTGGCGCGGCGGATGTACATTGAGGCGCCCACGAACCCGGCGCCCATTCCCGTTCCCGCCGTGCTGATGGTGGCCATTGGCGGATGTGCCGCCGGCATTCTCATCATGGGCGTCTACCCTGAGCCGTGGGTGCGCGCGTTCATGCGCGTGGCGATGACGCTGTTTTCGACCAGCTGATCTCGCGGGTGACGACACAGTTGTCAGCGGGCCCACAACTTTCGTAAGCTAACACCGGCTCAAGAAGGAAACAATTCTGCGTCTTCTGCTACCTGGCAGGGCACAGGTCTTGCAACGGCTTGGGGCACCCGCATTAGGAGTACCGCATCATGAAAGCATCATCGGTCGTCGTTTGTTCCCTTGCCGCTGCAGTGATTCTTGCGGCGATCCCTGAACCGCGTCTCGAGGCCCAGGGCCAGAGTGGCGCCCAGGGCCCGCCCGAGTGGGTGGCCGCGCTTCGGCACGATACGTCGCGGCCCCTGAGGGATATCGAGCCCACCCCTGCCGTGAGCACCCGGCAGGACTTCAGGGTGAAGCAGGCTCCGCCCACCCCTCAGACCAACGAGGCCGATCAGGTCGTGCAGAGGTTTCTGACGGCGGCTCTTTCGTCCACGCCCGGTATCGGATTTGACGGCGTGGGTGAAGGCAATCCTCAGTTCGCGTACAACGTGAATTCTGCTCCGCCCGACACCACCGGCGAGGCAGGTCTGACGCAGTACGTGCAGTGGGTCAACTCGTCCTTCGCGGTGTTCGACAAAGCCTCGGGGACAAAGTTGTGGGGGCCGGCCGGCGGGAACACCATCTGGGCAGGGTTTGGCGGTGACTGCGAGACGCGGAATGACGGTGACCCGATCGTGCAGTACGACCAACTGGCGGACCGATGGGTGATGACGCAGTTCTCGTTGCGGTCCGGGGCCTACCTGCAGTGCGTGGCTGTCTCGCAGACGTCAGACGCCCTGGGTGCATGGCATCGTTACGCATTTCCATACAGTGAGTTTCCCGACTATCCGAAGCTCGGGGTGTGGCCTGACGGTTACTACATTACGTTCAACATGTTCGGGGCGACCGGTTCGGGGTTTACCGGAGGGCGCGTGTGCGCGTACGACCGCGCGAACATGCTGGTCGGCCACCCGGCCACCCAGATTTGCTACCAGAGCACGTCCTATCCGTCGCCGCTGCCTTCGGATCTCGAAGGGAAGACGCTGCCGCCCGCCGGCACACCGAACTTCGTGTTGACCAGGGGGAGTAGCTCGTCGCTGAACCTCTATAAGTTCAAGCCGAATTTTGCGAACCCAGCGAGTTCAACATTCACCGGCCCGACGGCGATTGCCGTCAGTGGATACACGACGGCGACGACGGGCGTACCGCAGGCCAACACCAGCCAGAGGCTCGACACCCTCGGCGACCGCCTGATGTATCGGCTGAGCTACCGGAATCTCGGCACTCGGGAGGCCCTGCTGGTGAATCACTCGGTGGCGGTCGGCGTGACACCAAACATTGTCACCGGCATTCGTTGGTATGAGCTGGACATCACCGGCGGCGTGCCCACCGTGCGCCAGCAGTCAACCTTTTCTCCAGATGCCTTGCACCGCTGGATGGGAAGCATCGCCATGGACCAGGTCGGCAACATTGCCCTCGGGTATTCAACGAGCAGTGCCACGACCAGGCCATCCATCATGTTCGCGGGGCGCGAAACCATCGACCCCTTGAACACACTCAGTGTGGACAACACCCTCAAGGTCGGTGGCGGTTCACAGACGACGGGGTTGTCCCGGTGGGGCGACTACAGCACCATGGCGGTTGACCCGGTGGATGACTGCACGTTCTGGTTCACGAGCGAATATCTTCAGACCAACGGCATCTTCAACTGGAGCACACGCGTCGGGTCATTCAAGTTTTCATCGTGCACCGGGTCCGGGGAGCCGCCCCCGCCGACGTTTACGTTGTCAGCCACGCCGTCGAGCCGCACGATTATTCAGGGGCAGTCCACGACGTTTACCGCGACGGTCACCGGCCTGAACAATTACCTTGGCGGCGGTACCTTCACCGTGGCCGGACTTCCGGCGAACGCCAGCGGCGCGTTCGTGCCGACGACGTACAGCGGCGGGTCGGGCGGGTCCACCCTCACGGTCGCGACAGCGGCCAATACGCCGGCGGGTTCCTACCCCCTGACGATCACGGCGACCGACGCGACCAGCGCGCCGGTGCAGTCCACGATCGTGACGTTGACGGTGGACCCAATTCCGGTGCCCGACTTCACGATTGCCGCGTCGCCCACCAACCGTACTGTCAAACGGGGCAGGTCCACCACGTACGCGGTGACGGTGACGGCTTCTGGCGGCTTCAGTGAGTCCGTCGCATTCAGCGTCACCGGGTGCCCCTCAGGATCGTCCTGCCTGTTCTCGCCAGGGAACGTGACCGGCGGCGGCACGTCGACCTTGACAGTGCTGACGAGTGCATCGACGCCCCGCTCGACCTACACACTTGGAATCACGGGCACAAGCACACCCACAACGCGGAGCACCTCGGTGTCGCTGAAGGTGCAGTAGGGAACTGGTGATCAGGAGGGCGCGACGCCGCCCTTGTCTTTTTGCCGCGTGGGTTCCTGATCGTAGCCGGCGCCTGGTCCCGTCCGATCGCCCACCTGTTCGTCGGTCGCCCCTATGCGGTCGTCGTTGTCCTGACCGATGACCGGTTCGGGTTCGGGCGTCGTCGTGGCCGGATCGGTGTGCGGGTTCGACGGAGTGTTTGAAGTCATATTCCAGTGTGGCCAGTCGGCCGTCGCGCCACAGTCCTGAATCGCACAGCACCGAAGCGCCCGCGCAACGGGGGAGCCTGAAATCCCGGGTGGTGTGCGTTCCAGGACTGCGGGAACTGTCGCGAAAGCGGCAGGCCCGGGTGTTAGCGGCCCGTTACCACTTCGAATGATACGGGGGCGATGCCTTGCACCTTGCCACCGCTGACCATTTCAACGCCCAAGGAATATGGTCCGGGCACCAGCCCTGTCAGCAGAAGATCGATCACGGGTCCGTACACGCTTGTCTCGAGCGTAGTGCCTGACTTCGCCGAGGCGGCAGGGCTCCGGAGCACGACTGTTCCATCGGGCCGACTCACCGTCAGGACAACCCCGACTGGCGGTCCCTCCTTCGGCGGGTCGCCAAGAAAAGGTACGTAGACGGCCAATCGCTGGTCGGCGCTGAAGCGTCGTGACAGTGTGGGCACTGCGGAGAAGAGCGACTTCATCACGGGGTACTCGCCGGCGGTGGGGACCCTGTCACCATAGACACCGATGACAATTCCTGCGGGAGCCGTGGCATCGAGCGAGGACGTCAAGTCGAGATCAAGCACGGCCGAACCCGCGGTGCCACCGCTTGACTCGATCGCTCCCACGCGTATCTGGTATCGCTGGCTTGGCAGAGGGATCTCCAGGACATAACGCAGTCCGCCTGCCACGGCAGTTCGCTCGGTCTTCGGGAGCCGGAGCGTGCCTGTCGAGGCCCGTCCTGCGCGAATCTTCCCGTCCGAATCCACGGCGACGAATCCGACTTCGATGTCGTTCCGGATGAAGTCGCCTTCCTCCGTGAAACGGAAAATTGCCGACTGCAATTCGACAACAAGGGCCACCACCTGATCCTGACCGCGGTGTCCGATCGGCGTGCCGGCGATGTGAATCCCGAGGCCGGAGATTGGCAGTGCGCTCACGAGCAACGTCTGCATCCAGGGACTTGCGCCTTTGAGATTCAGCGTGACCGGCGGCGCGCCCGCCGATGGAGCCTCCGGGCCCGCTGGAAAGTAGCCCGGCCTGGCTGACACAGACGCGCCAGAGCGGCTCACTCGAACAGCAAGTTTCCGATAGCGATCATTGCTGACCGCATTCTTTGGAGAGTACCCAAGCACGTAGTACGTGCTGTTCGCGTCCACAATCCGATTGAAACCTCGATCGAAGTCCGTGGAATTGACTACGGCGAAACCGCCCGTCTGGTCTGCGAAGCTGCGCAACGTTCCCTGGCTGCGCTGCACTTCAATCTGAAAATCCCTCGTTGGCGGAGGAGTCGCGCTGTTGCCTGAGCGGCCGGGGGTCGCAGGCGGTCCGGCAGCTCGCATCATGTTGTCTTCGCCGATGCTGGTTCCACGCGGATCGACCGTATACAAGGAGACATTGCTCTTCCTGGCTGAGTCGTACATGGCCCGTTGGGACAACAAGAGCTCCGCAGCGTAGCTTGACGCAAGGGTTGAGGCGCTCTGTGGGGCACCGCCATTTGCGGCAGTCGGGGCAATCATGTCGCTCATGTCGAGTTCGATGCCTTCCGAAAACAGCACGATCGACCGCCGTCGACCGGGGACCGTGCCAAAGCTGCTGCAAATCATGCGGATGCTGTCGAACAACGTGCGCGCGTCGGCGGCCTTGGTCGCGGTCTCGGAGTCCCTTGGAGGACCGTCGTCGGCGGCACGCATCACCGTTTCAATCTTGTTCAGGGCTGCGGAACGACTCTTCCCCCCAACAAACGTCTCGACCGCCGAGATCAATCGCGCCTTGTCGCTGGTGAATGACTGATTCCCCGGCCCCCCGACCGTCACGACGGCCACAGCATCGCCCGGCTCCACATAGGTATTGATGAACTTCTTCGCCTGTTGCTTGACGCTCCCCGTGCGCAGGGGATCGACATGCTGCGCATCAAGGACGATTACGTACGACCGTCCACTTCCACTCTGATTGCCGGCGACATCTTTGCCCACCACCAGAGCCGACGCGAGTGCCTCAGCGGCCATCGCCGTACGTCGGGGCAGCTCGACGAATGAGAAGTGGGTAATGTCCTGTCGAACGCCGTCCTCTTCAAGCGCAAAGTCTTCGCGAGTCAGGCCGTTCATGGGGCGACCGCTCTTGTCCGAGACAAACGCGACGACCTCGACCAGCGTGACGCCAGAGCTGGACGCGAAGCGCTGGTCTTGCTGAAGGGGCCCAGAGGCCGAGGCGCCGAGAGTCCACAACCAAGCCAGAGACGCGCACAGGCCAACTGCCTTCGACACTCGCATCAGGTTCTCCAAAAGAGTCACACGAGACGTGAAGGCTTGAAGGATCTCTTTTCCTTCAGACCTTTACGCCTCGTGTCGATCAGTCTTTCGTGACGTGGTGATACGGAGATGGTGCCGAGGGGCAGAATTGAACTGCCGACACTACGATTTTCAGTCGTATGCTCTACCAACTGAGCTACCTCGGCCCGAGGACGCGTCAGGAACCTGAAAACTTTATCACAGCCTTGGCCTCGCGCTTGAAGCCCAGCGCCGAGCTACGTACTCGTCGTACGTAGCTCGGCCTGGGGCTCAAGGCCGAGGGTTCAGCCTATTTGCCGGCGTCGGCCACAGCCACGGGATTGAGCGCCAGGCCCATCTCCACCCGCAGTTTTGCTTCGATCGCGTCGGTCGTGGCGGGGTTCGCCTTGAGGAACGCCTTGGCGTTTTCACGGCCCTGGCCCAGGCGTTCGCCGCCGTAGGAGAACCAGGTGCCCGACTTCTCCACGATGTTGCGTTCGACGGCCTTGTCGAGCAGGTCGCCTTCGCGCGAAATGCCCTCGCCGTACATCACGTCGAACTCGGCCTCGCGGAAGGGCGGTGCCACCTTGTTCTTCACCACCTTCACGCGCGTGCGACCGCCGATGACGGCATCGCCATCCTTGATGGCGCCGATGCGGCGAATGTCCACGCGCACCGAGGAGTAGAACTTCAACGCGCGGCCACCCGTGGTGGTCTCGGGACTGCCGAACATGACGCCAATCTTCTCGCGCAACTGGTTGATGAAGATGAGCGAGACCTTCGATTTTGAGACGACGCCCGTGAGTTTGCGGAGCGCCTGCGACATCAGGCGGGCCTGCAGGCCCATCTGCGCTTCGCCCATCTCACCTTCAATTTCGGCGCGGGGCACGAGAGCGGCAACGGAGTCCACCACGACCACGTCCACGCCGTTCGAACGAATGAGCACCTCAGTGATTTCCAGGGCCTGTTCGCCGTTGTCAGGCTGAGAGACCAGCAGATTCTCGAGGTCTACGCCGAGCTTCTGGGCGTATTTGGCGTCCAGGGCATGCTCGGCATCGATAAATGCCGCCACGCCGCCCAACTTCTGCGCCTGTGCAATGGTGTGCAAGGCCAGCGAGGTCTTGCCCGACGATTCCGGTCCAAAGATCTCGATGACACGGCCGCGGGGGAAGCCACCCACCCCCAGCGCCCAATCGAGGCTAATCGACCCGGTCGGAATCACCGGAATAGGCGCAATGGCGTCTTTTCCGCCCAACCGCATGATCGAGCCCTTGCCGAACTGCTTCTCAATCTGGCCCACCGCCAGCTCCACGGCCTTGGTGCGCTCGCGATCCCCCGACCGGTCGTCTTTTTCTGTGCGATCTGCTACTGCCATAGGTTTTGTCATCCTCCCCGCGGGGCCGCCGCCAATCGACGCGACCACGGCTGGGCCGTAGGACATTCTAGAAGTGTGCCAGGGTTGAGTCAAGCGAAAATTCGACAATGTGTGCCTCTATCCTTAATTCCAACAACCAGTTATGGGACCTCGGACTTTCGCCTCACTGCGCGGTGCTTGCACTATTTGCCACATTGGGGCCAGCCGACTATTGAGGATTTTCCAACCTCGGGGTGACAGGGCGGGTCAGGGCACCGCTGAAAATGGCGAAATGTCACAAATGCCCGAAATGGCGAAATGTCTACATGGGGGGAATGGGTGAATGGGGGAATGTCCGCGATATCTTGAGCGTCGATGCCTTCACCGCTTGGACATGGAATGGCCGCGCTCGCTGTTGGGTGGGGGCTTGCGGGCTGGCCGGCGGATCGGCGCCCGCTGCTGCGCCAGACAGCCATCCTTGTCGGCATCGGCATCGCGCCCGACCTGGACCTGCTGATCGGCCGGCACAGCATGGAGACCCACAGCCTTGGCGCCGCCGTCATCGTGGCCACGCTCGCAGCCTGGCAGCGCTGGCCCGTCGCCTCGTCACGGCTCATGACCTGGCTCGCGGTGGCGCTGGCCTGGATGTCGCACCCCCTGCTCGACGCGCTTGGCAGTGACACCTCTGTGCCGATCGGCGTGATGGCCTTCTGGCCGCTGTCAGACGCCCACGTGCAAACGGGTTGGGAGGTATTCGGGCCGATCTCCCGCCGCTACTGGCGCGACGATTTTTTGGCGATCAACCTGTCGTCAATCGCCCGCGAGTTGATCGTGCTGTCGCCGATCCTACTCGCGACGCGCTGGATCACGCGACGACGAGATCACGCCGGATCACACGGAGGCACGGAGGCACGGAGACTTTCTTGAAAACAGTTTTGCCTGGAACAGGTCGTGGCATTTCTGAAGCGAGAAGGGTCTGGAAAGTGAATCCTCCGCGCGCCTCCTGTGATCTGTCGTGACAGGCTCAGGTGTACGAATAAAACCCGCGGCCGGACTTCTTGCCGAGCTGCCCCGCAGCCACCATGCGGCGGAGCAGAGGACACGGCCGGTACTTGGGGTCGCCCAGGCCGCTGTGCAGCACCTCCATGATGGCCAGGCACACATCGAGACCGATGAAGTCGGCCAGCGTGAGCGGGCCCATGGGGTGGTTCAGGCCGAGTTTCATCACTGAATCGATAGCCTCGGGCGTGCCCACGCCTTCCATCACGGCGAAAATGGCTTCGTTAATCATCGGCATCAGGATGCGGTTGGCGATGAAGCC
>JBKJQX010000143.1:0-3017 GCA_046594875.1 Vicinamibacterales bacterium | reverse complement strand
CAGCGCCTGCTCCGCCGCGACCTTGGCGATGCCGTAGGGGTCCTGTGGCCGGGGCGTGTAGGATTCCAGGAACGGAATTTGGTTGGTGCCGTAGCGCGCCATCGAACTGCAAAAGACCAGCCGCCGGGCGCCGCAGGCGATGGCGGCGGAGAACACGCTGACGGAGCCGGTGACGATATTGTCCATCACCATGGCCGGGGCGAAGACCGACAGCCCCTCATAGGCGGTGGCGGCGCAGTGGTAGACGAGTTCGCAGTTGCGCGTGACCTTCGCCATCGCGTTGAAGTCGCGGCAGTCGTACTGATAGAATTCGGCTTCGGGCGGCACGTTTATCAGTTCGCCGCCCAGCAGGCTGTCGCAACCGACGACGTCGTGGCCGAGGTCCAGCAGGCGTTCGGCGAGATGGCTGCCCAGGAAGCCGGCGATGCCGGAGATGAAGATGCGCATGCTGTGTCCTGTGCTTTAGAGCGCGATAGGTGCTGCTAGACGCACCTATCACGCTCTAACATATTGTTCGAGAACGCAAATCCTCGGGTCAGGTGAAGCAACCTGACCCGATATTGCTCTAATACCAACCGCCCTACGCAGTGACCGTTTTGGCCCAGGGCGCGGCCGCAATGGATCGGATGCGGTGTGGTGTTTCGACAAGCCAGTTTCAAGCGTCGCAGCAACGGTCCACGATGGTGTCGTAGGTGTCGAACACGCTGTTGCTGAGCTTGTTGGCACGCAGGTATTCCCACACGTTCTCGACCGGGTTGAGTTCGGGGCTGTAGGGCGGCAGGTGCAGCAGAGTGATGTTATCCGGCACGCGCAGGCGCCCGCCGGTCTGGTGCCAGCCGGCGCCGTCGCAGATCAGCAAAGCATGGGCGCCGGCGGCAACGCTGCGGCTGATCTCGGCCAGATGCAGGGTCATGGCGTCCGCGTTGGCGTATGGCAGCACGAGGGCGGCGCCTATGTCGCGTTCGGCGCACACGGCCCCGAACAGGTAGGCCCACTCATAGCGCAGGTCCTTCGGCGCGCGCGGCCGGCTGCCCTTTTCCGCCCATACGTAGGTCAAGGTCCCTTGCTGCCCCACGCGGGCTTCGTCTTGGAACCACACCTCGATGGGCGTGCCCGCGGCCCGGACCGCTTCGGGCAGCGCCGCGGTCACAAGGGCGCTGAACCCGCTCTGAAAGACGCCTGCGCCACAAGGTCCGCCTTGGGGTGGCGCGGGCGCGTGGAGATGTGGGAGAAGCGCAGGCGGTGCAGCATGGATGAAGCAAGCGCTTCATCCGACTTGCCCACCGTGCGCTCATGCAAACGGATGCCGAACAGGTCCGCGATCCGGGCCTGGATGTCCGCGCAGCGCCACCGCACGACCTTGTCCTTGACCAGGTCTGGCCCCGTCCGCATCCAGCTCGCGACCTCCGTCTCTTGCTCGACCGACAAACGCCGCGCAACACCGCCGCCGTGCCGGCCAGCAAGGCCCGCCACGCCGTCGGCGTTGTAGCGGTGAACCCAGTCCCGCAAGGCCTGCCGGTCCATGCCAGCCAGCCGCGCCGCGTCCTCGCGCCTGCGCCCGTCCAGGACCAAGGCCAGCGCCAGCAGCCGCCGGGTCACGGCCGCATCATCCGATCCAGACGCCAGCCGCCGTAGGTCAGCCGCCGTGTGCTCCGTGCGCGTGATCGCAACCGTCATGTCCGCCCCCACCATCATGGAAGCAAACCGAATCACAGCCCACCGAGCCGCACCTACTCACATCTGAGGCAGAGCAGAGGGCCATTGGTATCACATCTGAGTCAGAGCAGAGGGCCGTTGGTATCGCGCGCCAAGTCGGCCGGCGGCGGCCCGCCAAAACAAAGACCGTATCAGCGGTCATGCTCTATGGCCGCTGGTATGAGGCCGGGGCTGCTCAAGGGGAAACGACGATGAAACGCATGCTGCTCGCGGCCATGCTCGGCCTGCTCACCACGCCCGTGCTGGCGCAGACCACGCCGCTGACGGTCTGGACCCGGCTGCCACAGGAAGTGACGGCGGCGGTGTTCGACGGCTTCCGCAAGGCGCATCCGAACATCCCGCTGACCGTCGAGAATATCCCCGGCGGCAAGAACCACATCAACAAGCTGATGGCCGCGGCGGCCGCCTGACCGCGCCGCCCGCCACCTACGGCTTCGAGATATTCCCCGGCAACCCGACCACGACGACATTCTACGGCCTGCCGCACCTATGGCTGGCCGGCGCTATTTCGCCAACAGCACGATCGTCGCGTGCTCGGCGACCCTGCTGGTGCCTGCTGATCGGCTCCATGGCCGCCTTCGCCCTGACGCGGCTGAACTTCGCCGGCCGCGGCGCGCCGTTCCTGGGCATCCTGGCCACGACGATGATCCCGTTCCAGGTCCTGCTGATCCCGTTCTTCATCCTGCTGATGGCCCTCGGGCTGGTGAACTCGCTGGCTGGCCTGACCCTGGCCTACGTCGCAATTCTGCTGCCCTTCGCCGTGTTCATGCTGACCGGCTTCATGCGCCATTTGCCGCGCGAGATCGAGGAAAGTGCCCGGGTCGACGGCTGTTCCTGGTTCGGCATCTGGTGGCGCATCTGCCTGCCGCTGTCGCGCCCGGCGCTGGCCGCCGTCGGCATCTACGCCTTCATCGAAAGCTGGAAGGAGTTCTTCGTCGCCCTGGTGATGACCAACAGCCGGCAGACCCGCATTGTGCCGGTGGGCCTCGCGCTGTTCCGCGCCGACCTGCCCGGCATCGGCTGGGGCGAGGTCATGGCCAGCGCGCTCACCGCCGGCACGCCGGCCATCGTCGTGTTCCTGCTGCTGCAACGCCAGTTCATCTCCGGACTTACGGAGGGGGCGGTGAAGGGTTAGAGCGTGATAGGTGCTGGTAGACGCACCGATCACGCTCTAACATATTGTCTAAGAACGCAAATCTTCGGTTCAGGTGAAGCAACCTGACCCGATATTGCTCTAAAGCGGATCGGAACCATGCGGATCGAGGTCCTCCACGCCAGCACCTACCGCTACGAAGGCCCGA
>JBKJQX010000094.1:0-27871 GCA_046594875.1 Vicinamibacterales bacterium | reverse complement strand
AGGACCACTCCATCGTCATGGTCGATCAGCGAAAGCTGCCCGGCCGCGAAGTGTACGTGCGCTGCAAGACCGCGAAGGATGTGGCGCGTGCGATCACGACCATGGTGATTCGTGGCGCGCCGGCTATTGGCGTGGCGGCGGCCATGGGCATCGCGCTGGGAATGCGGTTGAGCAAGTCCACGGGCACGCGCCAGTTTGCGGTCGAATTCAACCAGACCTGCGACCTGATGGCGGCCACACGGCCGACTGCGGTGAACTTGTTCTGGGCCATCGAGCGCATGAAGCGCGTGTTCGGCGAAGCCGCCCTGGCCGGCAGTTCGGTTGACGAACTCAAGGACCGGCTTGAGCGAGAGGCCCACGCCATCCACGATGAAGATGTGGCGGCGTGCCGCGCCATGGGCGCGCACGGTGCGACACTGGTACCGATGGGCGCCCGCATCCTCACGCACTGCAACGCGGGCGCGCTCGCGACCGCCGGCTACGGCACCGCGCTGGGCGTCATTCGCGCCGCGGCAGAGCAGGGGAAGGTGGCTGCCGTGTTTGCCGACGAGACACGGCCGTTCCTGCAGGGTGCGAGGTTGACGGCGTGGGAGTTGGTGCGTGACGGCATTGCCACCACCGTCATCACCGAGAGCATGGCCGGCCCGCTCATGCGCCAGGGTGGTCTCGACTTCATCGTCGTCGGCGCCGATCGGATTGCGGCGAACGGCGATGTGGCCAACAAGATCGGCACCTATACCGTGGCGATGATGGCGAAGGCGCATGGTGTGCCGTTTTATGTTGCCGCGCCACTGTCGACGATCGATCTGGCGACGCCCGACGGTAGCGGGATTCCGATTGAGCAGCGCGCCGCGCGCGAGATCACGCACCTCGGGCCGGTGCAACTCACGCCGGAGGGGGCATCGGTGTGGAACCCCGCCTTCGACGTCACGCCCAACGAGCTGGTGGGCGGGATCATCACCGAACGCGGCATCGCCCGCGCGCCGTATACAGAGAGCCTCCCCAAGCTGTTCACCACATGAGGATTCTCGGCATCGAGACGTCGTGTGATGAGACAGCAGCGGCTGTGGTGGAGACCACGGGTGACGCGGCCCGGCCGTGGCGTGTGCGGTCCAACGTCATCGCGTCGCAGACCGAAGTGCATCGCGAGTGGGGCGGCGTGGTGCCCGAGCTGGCGTCGCGACAACACGTGCGCGATATCTGTGGGGTGGTGGAACGCGCACTCGCCGATGCCCAGTGTGGCTGGCCAGAGGTCGATGCCCTGGCGGTCACGCAGGGGCCCGGCCTGGTCGGGTCGTTGCTGGTGGGTGTGTCGTTTGCGAAAGCCGCTGCCGTGTCCCTCGGCAAGCCCGTGGTACCGGTGCACCACCTGTCGGGGCATATCGAGTCCATCTGGCTTGAACACGGCGAGATTCCGTTGCCCGCCGTGGTGCTGGTCGTGTCCGGTGGTCACACGTCGCTCTACGAGGTGCGTGAGAGCGGCGTCTATCGGCTGATTGGACGCACGCGGGATGACGCAGCGGGTGAGGCCTACGACAAAGTGGCGCGGCTCCTGGGACTGGGGTATCCCGGTGGACCGGTGGTCGATCGTCTGGCCCGTACCGGCAACGATCAGGCCGTGCCCCTGCCGCGCCCACGGTTCACGGGCCCCTCGCGGTCGAAGCCGCATCTTGAGGGGATGACCGAGTTCAGCTTCTCCGGGCTCAAGAGTGCGACCGTCCGGCTGCTGCAG
The DNA here is from genome assembly GCA_046594875.1 of Vicinamibacterales bacterium. Classification (GTDB taxonomy): domain Bacteria; phylum Acidobacteriota; class Vicinamibacteria; order Vicinamibacterales; family SCN-69-37; genus SYFT01. Next base: position 26,139 of record JBKJQX010000094.1, on the reverse strand, counting down.
CAGCGGCTGGTGTTGGGCCCTCTGACGGATGGGGAGATCGCGGATATGTGCGCGAGCTTTCAGCGGGTGGTGGTTGAGACGCTGATCGACCGCACGTTTGCGGCCGCCATGGCCATGGGGGCGAAGAGCGTGGGCATTTCGGGCGGCGTGTCGGCCAACAGCCGCCTGCGCGCCGACGCCACCGTGCGCGGCGTCGCCGAGGGCATTCCCGTCTACGTGCCCGCGCTGTCGCTCTCGACCGACAATGCGGCGATGATCGCGGCCGCCGGGCTCAGGCGCATCGCGCGCGGCGCCGTCTCGGCGCTCGATTTCAACGCCGACCCCGCCCTGGCAATGAGCCAATGAGGCAATTCCAGTTCCCCAGTTCCTGTATTGTGATGAGCAAGTAGGAGGGTAGTGATGCGTCGATATGTGTTTGCCTGTGTGTTTGTGGCCCTGGTGTCTGCGCCGCTCAGCGCGGAACTGAAATTCACCAGCAAGATGACGGCGAAGGCCGTGGCGGGGGCGCCGGCCGGCAACGACATGATGTCGACGATGGTCGGTCCCATGCTGCAGCAGATGTTCGGCGGCGCCGAAGGTGTGGAAATGACGGTCACGGTCCACGAGGATGGCCGCATGCGCACCGACTACCCGGGATCGTTTGTCGGGATGCCGCCTGGGACGGTGGTGCTTCTGCGGGCTGACGGCACGTCGGTTGGTTATGACGCTGCCGCCAAAACGTGGTGGAAAATGACCGACGGGGGAGGCAACCCCGAGATGACCGCCATGCTGGCCCAGATGAAACCCGACGTGACCTCCAAGCGGACCGGCGAGTTTGCGACCGTCGCGGGATTCAAGGCGGAACGCGTGGCCATGACCATGGTCATGCCGATTCCGATGCCACCTGGGGCCGAAAATCTGCCTCCGGAAATCATGGCGATGATCCCCAAAGAAATTCGGATGGACGGCGACATGTGGCTGGCAAGCGTGTTCGCCAAATACACGAAGGGGATGGCCAAGGCGCTTTCGCAGGGACCGATGGCGGCGATAGGGCTCGACAAGATGATGTCCGGTCTCGAGGGATTCAGTGTGAGGCAAGTAATGCGGATGAGCATGATGGCGGGCTACGAGCTTGAGACCCTCGTTTCCCATGCGGCCGAGGAGGACGTGCCTGACACGGCGTTTGACCTGCCGACGGGCCTCAAGGAAATCCCGATGCCGACGCCCGTGATTCGATAGACTGGCCCACCTGATGAGCGATTTGTCACGGCCGCGCGCCTGGGCGCTGGTCACCGAACACGTCCAGAGCGAGAGTCTGCGCAAGCATCTGCTGGCGGTGGAAGCCGCCGTGCGCGGCTACGCGCGTGCGGCGGGGGAGGACGAAGGGGCCTGGGGATTTGTGGCCCTGGTCCACGACTTCGACTATGAGAAGTACCCCGATCGCGAGAATCACCCGTACCGCGGGGTGGAGATCCTCACCGGGCTCGGGTATCCCGAGTGGGTCACGCGCGCGATCCTGTCGCATGCCGACTACTCAGGGGTGACCCGGGAGTCGGCGCTCGAAAAGACGTTGTTCGCGTGTGACGAGATGGCCGGGTTCATCACCGCGGCGGCGCTGGTCCGGCCGTCACGCAGTGTGCTGGATCTGGAGGCCAAGTCGGTCATCAAGCGGATGAAGGACAAGGCCTTCGCGCGTGCCGTGCCGCGCGAGGATCTGGTGAAAGGCGCCGCCGAGATTGGGTTGCCGCTCGAGACCCACATCACCAACGTCATTGAATTTCTCAAACCCCAGGCAGACGCGCTCGGACTGCGCGGCACGTTATGATGCACCGCGTCGAACTCACATCGGCGCCTGTCCGTATACGACACTGACCCATGGCCGACACTCCACCAGCGGTGATCCTTGACCGCGTCACCGTTATCTACGGCAAGAACCGCGCGCTGCGTGATGTGAGCGCCGTGTTTCCCGCCGGCGCCGTGGGACTCCTGGGGCCCAATGGCGCCGGCAAAAGCACCATGCTCAAGGCGCTGCTGGGGTTCATCGAGCCCACCAGCGGTCGCCTCGAAGTGCTCGGGATGAACGTGGCCGAGAAACCCCTCGAGGTACGGGCACGCCTGGGATACATGCCCGAGACCGACGGTCACATTCCCGGCATGAACGCCGTGACGTTTGTCGCCTATTGCGCCCAGCTCGCGGGCTTGCCAAAAGCCGACGCCATGCAGCGGGCCCACGAAACATTGTTTTATGTCGGTCTGGGCGAGGCGCGTTATCGCAACCTCGAAACCTACTCCACGGGCATGAAGCAGCGCATCAAGCTGGCCCAGGCGCTTGTGCACGACCCCGACCTGGTCTTCCTCGACGAGCCCACGAACGGCATGGACCCGAAGGGCCGCGAGGAGATGCTCGAGCTGATTCGAGACATCGCCCACAACAAGGGCATCAACCTGATCCTGTCGTCACACCTGCTGCCCGACGTGGAATACACCTGCGACCACGTCGTGGTACTCGACAAAGGCACGGTGGCGACGTTTGGGCCGATCGAAGAACTCAAGGGCCCGTCGGGCCGCGTCTACGAAGTGCGCGTCAAAGGCGACCTCGCCCCCTTCATCGCCGCCCTCCAGGGGGCCGGGATGGAATGCCGCGAAACCGACGAAGACGTGATGCGTGTCTTTGTGCCAGGCACAGTGCGACACGTCGGCGGTGACCAGCAGAACATCTGCGCCGTGGCGGGACAGGTGCGCGTGCAGGTCCGGCACCTCAAGACCAGCCTGCCGACGCTTGAAGACGTGTTCGCGCGCGCGATAGGTGAACTATGAGTCCTATTCACGACCAGTCCTATCGCCGCTACCAGGGCACCAGGCTGCCCGTGGGCCGGAACTGGGGTGTGATCGCGCGCCACGGCATCCGGTCCATGGTCGAGAAGCGGCCGTTCCTGGCACTCATGCTCTTTGCCTGGATTCCCTTCATCGTCCGGCTGGTGCAACTCTACATTGTGGCGAACTACCCACAGGCTGGCGCGATCATCGCTGTCAACCCCGCGATGTTCCGCGAATTCCTCGATCAGCAGGGTGTGTTTGTGTTCTTCACCACCATCTATGTCGGCGCGGGACTCATCGCCGCCGACCGGCGCGCCAATGCCCTGCAGATTTACCTGTCGAAGCCACTGCTGCGCATGGAGTACATCGGCGGGAAGTTGCTGGTGCTGGTCTCGTTCCTGCTCGCGGTGACCCTGCTGCCGGCGTTGTTGCTGATTCTGATGCAAGTCGCGTTCTCGGGCACCCTGGAGTTCGTCCGCAACAACTTCTTCGTCATTCCGGCCGTGGTGCTCGCGTGTTTCGTCCAGGTCATCGTGGCGTCGTTCACCATGCTGGCGTTGTCGTCGCTTTCGAAGAGCACCCGGTATGTGTCGTTGCTCTACACCGGCGCCATCTTCTTTACCGAGGCGCTCTTCAACACGCTGCGGGTCATCACCGGCTCCACGCGCGTCGCCTGGATTTCGATCACCGCGAACCTGCAGCAGGTGATCGATGCCATGTTCCGGATGCCCGCCAGGTATGAAACACCCGTGCTGGTGTCCGTCCTGGTGCTGCTCGCCCTGGTGGCGGTCTCGATCTCCGTCCTCGAACGGCGTGTGAAGGGCGTCGAGGTGGTGTCGTGAGCGAGTCCGGCGTGCCGATCGTCGCTGCCGACCACCTGTCGAAGTGGTACGGCCAGGTCATCGGCCTCAACGACGTCACGGTGTCTGTGCCTCCGGGTATCACCGGCCTGCTGGGGCCCAACGGCGCCGGCAAGAGCACCTTCATGAAGCTCATCACCGGCCAGCTTCGCCCCAGCAAGGGCGAAGTGACGGTGCTGGGCGAGCCGATCTGGAAAAACCCGAAGCTCTATTTCCGCGTGGGGTTCTGCCCCGAGCAGGACGCGTTCTACGAGCGGATGACCGGCCTCGAGTGGGTGCGCGCGCTGGTGCGTTTGAACGGGTATTCAGAAAAAGAAGCCAGCCAGGCCGCCGAAGCGGCGCTCACCAGCGTGGATCTGATGGACGCCGCCAATAAAAAAATTGGCGCGTACAGCAAGGGCATGCGCCAGCGCGTCAAACTCGCGCAGGCCATCGTCCATGATCCGGAGATGCTCATCCTCGACGAACCACTGTCGGGGATGGATCCGCTGGCCCGGCGCAAGACGATGAAGATGATTCGGGAGTGGGCGCGCCAGGGGAAGAGCGTGCTCGTGTCGAGCCACATCCTCCATGAAGTGGAGTCGATGACGTCGAACATCCTCCTCATCAACAACGGGCGCATTCTGGCCGAGGGTAACGTCCACCAGATTCGGGACCTTATCGACACCCATCCGCATACCGTCTACGTCAAGGCCGCCGACCCGCGTGGGCTCGCGCGCGAGTTCCTGGCGCGCGCCGATGTGATCAGCCTGCGGTTTGAGCCGGGTGCAGTGATTGTGGAAACCGGCAAACCCGACGAGTTCTACGGCCGCCTCACGGAGCTGGTGGCTGAGGGCGCCTGCGGCGCAGTGGAGGAGGTCTCGTCGCCTGACGACAACCTTCAGGCCGTCTTCAAGTATCTGGTGAAGCAGTGAGCGTCCCCATGCAGACAGCCCCCCCTCGTCAAGCGCCTGGCCTTGTGTCGGCGTCGATGCGCGTGTTTGAACTATCACTGGGCGAGATGTTGTGGTCGCGCCGCACGATCTTCATGGGTCTCGTGGTCGGCCTTCCCGTGGTGCTGGCGCTGGTCGTTCGCTTGTTTGATTTGGCCGGGTCCACCGGAGTCAGGGTCAACAACATGGCCGTGGATGGCCCGGCCGTGTTTGGCCTGATCATCTGGGCGTTTTTCCTGCGCTTCAGCATTCCCGTGCTTGGCGTGTTTTACGGCACCTCGCTCATCGCCGACGAGGTCGAAGACAAGACCATCACGTACCTGTTCTCGCGGCCCATTTCCAGGCAGGCTGTGCTGTTTGGCAAGTACCTGGCGTACATGGCGTGCACCGTTCTGGTGGTGTTGCCCTCCATCGTGCTGGTATGGCTGCTGGTCATCCCCATGGGCGGCAGTCTGGGCGGCAATTTCATCGACCTGGTCAAAGACCTGTCCATCGTTGCCATTGGCCTGGCGGTGTACGGCGCCCTGTTCGCCTTTGTTGGCGCCAAGTTCAAGCGGCCGCTCCTGGTGGGCTTGGTGTTTGTGTTCGGCTGGGAGCCGGTGGTACTGGCGCTGCCGGGCTACATGAAACAGTTCTCGGTGGCCTATTACCTGCAGGGCCTGGTGCCGCACGCCATGCCGAACGACTCGTTTGCCAGCATGGTGCAGGCCCTCTTCCGCGAGACGCCGGCCCTGGGCACAAGCCTGCTTACGATGGGCCTGATCGAGGTGGTATTCTTATACTTTGCGGCCAGAATCGTGGCAAATCGGGAGTACGTGCTGGAACAGTAGGCCACCAGACCCCGTATTGGTGCTTAGAGGTATCGCCCAATGAACAAGCGCACTCGCTATTTTGTGGTTGGTTCGGTCGCCATTGTCACCGTGGGCCTGTGCACAGGGCTGGTGGCGTTCTACAACGGGGGCCTGACCCTGATGTCGTCGGCGCAGGGGCCCAGCGAACTGACGTACCTGCCGGCCAACGCGACGGCCGTGGCCTACGCCAACGTTCGCGACGTCATGAATTCGGAGTTCCGCCAGAAGCTCAACCAGGCGATTCCGACCGGCGAAGGCCGTGACGAGTTCCTCAAAGAGACCGGCATCGACATCGAACGCGACATCGACACGGTGGTGGCCAGCATGAGCGCCGCCGAGAAAGAAGCCGTCGTGCTGGTGCGCGGACGCTTCAACGAAGGGCAGATTGAGTCGCTGCTCCGTCAGGGCACCGGCGACGTCGAGCAGTATCAGGGGATTCGCGTGGTGACGGGCGCGCCCAAGGCCCCCGCCATGATGGACGGTGCGGACGGCACCATGCCGCGTGATGTGGCGAACCCAGGCGAACATACGATGTCAGTGGCGTTCCTCGAGACCGGACTCCTGGCCATCGGCCAGACCGCGGCGGTCAAGCGCGCAATTGATTCCAAGGTGTCGGGCCAGAACGTCACCACCAACGGCGAACTGATGAAGTACGTCAACGACATCCGCGGCGGCCAGAGCGCGTGGGCCGTGGGCCGTATGGACGCGATGAAGCAGCAGGCCGACATCCCCGAGCAGGTCCTGCAGCACATCCCGGCCGTGCAGTGGGTGGCGCTGACCACGCAGATCAACGGCGGCGTGACCGGTTCGATCCGTGCCGATACGCTCGACGATGCCGCGGCCGAGAACCTTCGCGATGTCATCCGTGGCGGGCTGGCGATGGGGCGTCTGGTGTCTGGCCAGGATCAGAAGTTCAAGATGCTCCTGGATTCGCTCCAGATGTCGGGCACGGGCAGGACGGTGGCGCTCACGTTCTCGGTATCAGCCGAGATGGTGGATGTGCTGGCCGGGCTCGCGCAGCTGTCAGACATGCAGCCCAAGCCGGCGACAACGCCGGAGGCCGGGAAGATTCAGTAAGACTCCAGCCGGAAGGCTGACAGGCCCGGGCGGTTCCTCACAGGAATCGCCCGGGCCTTTTGTTTTTGGTAGACTCTGGCCACTCGTGAAAACCTGCGTGTTCTTTTATGGCACCCTCATGGCCGGCTTCGATCGCCGGCGGCGTGCCGGGATTGATGATCGGCTGACGTATCTGGGACGCGGCTGGGTGAAGGGGAACCTCTACGACCTGGGCCTGTACCCGGCGGCGGTGCCGGCGGAAGGCGGCCGCATCTGGGGCGAACTCTACGAGACGGACACCCCTGAACCGGTGCTGGCCGCGCTCGACGCGCTCGAGGGGTATCACCACGGAGATCCCGACCGGTCGTTGTATCAGCGCCAGATGGTTGACGTGACACTCCCGCAGGGAGCGACACTGGAGTCCTGGGTGTACTTCTATAACGCGCCCATCGGGCAGGCCTCACGCATCCCGTCGGGTGACTATCTCGAACACTTCAAACACCGATAGGTCCACGGACCCGCGGACCGATGGACCTGCGCACGATATGATCACACTCCCATGCCCGTTGTGATCGTCGGTGCAGCCCGCACACCCATCGGCCGCTACGGCGGCACCCTTCGCCAAACCCATCCTGCTGACCTCGGCGCACGCGCCGCGAAAGCCGCAATCGAACGCGCCAACATTCCCGCGGGGGATGTTGATGAGGCGCTGTTTGGCCACGGCCGACAAGCCGGCTCCGGGCCGAACCCGGCCAGGCAGGTGTGTCAACGCGCGGGCCTGCCGTTCACGGTGCCCGCCCAGACCATCAACCAGGCGTGCGCGTCTGGCATGCAGACGGTGGCGCTCGGCGCACAGGCAATCCTGCTGGGGCAGTCGCGCATCGTGCTGGCGGGCGGCATCGAGTCCATGAGCCGGATGCCGTATCTGGTGGACGCCGAAGACGCCCGGTGGGGCCACAAGATGGGGAACTTCACCCTGGTGGACGCCATGTACCGCGATGGCTTCCGGTGTTCCCTGTCGGGCCTAATCATGGGCGAGACCGCCGAGCTCCTGGCGCGGCAATATGGCATCACCCGCGAGGAATCAGATGCGTACGCGCTCAACAGTCAGCACAAAGCCGAAGCGGCCATCGCAGCCGGCCGCTTCAAGGACGAAATGACGTCGGCGCCAGGGCTGGACGCGAAGGGCAAACCGGTCGAGCTTGAGACCGACGAACACCCGCGCGCCGGCGCCACCATCGAGATGCTTCGAAAACTGCCGCTCGTGTTTCCGACCGTCGAAGGGCAGACCGGCATCATCACGGCCGGCTCGTCCTCGGGCATCACGGACGGCGCGGCGGCCGTGGTGCTGGCCCATGAGGATGAAGCGAAGCAGCGCGGCCTGAAGCCGATGGCCCGCATCGTCGGCTGGGCCACAGCCGGTGTTGACCCGCGGATTATGGGCATCGGGCCGGTTCCGGCCGTCCGTCGGCTCTTTGCGCAGACAGGGCTGACGATGGACGATTTTGACTTGGTGGAGATCAACGAGGCCTTTGCGCCTCAAGTGCTGGCGGTCTTGAAGGACATGCCGGTGCCGGCCGACCGACTCAACGTCAACGGCGGCGCCATCGCTCTCGGCCACCCCATCGGCGCCACCGGCGCCCGTATCATCGTGACCCTCCTCTACGAGATGATCCGCCGCGACGCCCGCCGTGGTCTGGCCACCCTCTGCGTCAGCGGCGGTCTGGGGATGGCGATGGCAATCGAGAGATACTAGGTTGTGCGCATTGCGGTAATTCCCGGAGATGGTATTGGCAAGGACGTGACGGCTGAGGCCGTCAAGGTCCTGGGGGCCGTGAGTGAGGTGTCGGGCCGGTCGCTCGACCTCGAGATGTTGCCGTGGAGCGCGGATCACTATCTGGCCACGGGCGTGACGCTGCCGCCCAACGGCTACGACATGTTGCGCGACGACTTCGATGCGATCCTTCTCGGGGCATTGGGCGATCCGCGGGTGGCCGACAACCGCCACGCGCGCGACATCCTCCTGGGCACGCGCTTTGAACTTGACCTCTACGTCAACTACCGCCCAGTCAAACTGCTCAACGACGCCCTCTGTCCGCTGAAAGATCGCGGCCGCAAGGATGTGAACTTTGTTGTGTTCCGCGAGAACACCGAAGGGGTGTACGTCAGCATCGGAGGCCGCTTCAAAGCCGGCACAGACGATGAGGTGGCGATTCAGGAAGAGATCAACACGTTCAAGGGTGTGAACCGGATCATTCGGCACGCGTTTGAGTTTGCGGCCGCGCAGGGGCTCACCAAGGTGTGCATGGCCGACAAGAGCAACGCGATGCAGCAGGGCCACGCGCTGTGGCAGCGCGTATTCAAGCAAGTCGCGTCCGAGTATCCGGCCATCAAGTCCAGTCACATGTACATCGATGCGCTGGCGATGTTCCTGGTGAAAGACCCCGGCCAGTTCGAAGTGGTCGTCACCAACAACCTCTTCGGCGACATCGTGACTGACATCGGAGGCGCGCTGCAGGGCGGATTGGGCATGGCCGCGTCGGGCAACATTCATCCCGGTCGAACATCCCTGTTTGAACCCGTGCATGGTTCTGCGCCTCCGTTAGCCGGCAAGAACATTGCGAATCCGATGGGTGCGATCCTGTCATCGGCGTTGATGCTGGAAACGCTCGGCTGGTCCGACGAGGCCCGCCGCATCGAGGCCGCCGTGGAAGCCGCCATCGTCGCGGGTGAAACGACGGCGGACATTGGTGGGCCACGGGGAACGTCGCAAGTAGGCGACTGGATTAGTGGGGAAGTTAGGAAGTTAGGAAGTTAGGAACTGGGGACGGTTTTATGACTGACGTATTGATTCTTGGTGGGGCGCGGACCCCGATGACTGATTACACGGGCTCGCTGAAGGACGTTTCGGCCCTGGAACTGGGCGCGATTGCGGCGCGTGGCGCGTTTGAGAAGACCGGTGTCAAGCCGGAGTGGATCGAGCACGCGGTGGTCGGCAACGTCCTGCAGACCAGCAGCGATGCGATCTATGGCGCACGCCATGTGGCGCTGAAAGCGGGCATACCTATCGAGGTGCCGGCGCTGACGGTCAACCGTCTGTGCGGGTCGGGCATCCAGGCCGCGGTGAGCGGCGCCCAGTTGATTCAGCTTGGCGAGGCCGGCATGGTGCTGACGGGCGGCATCGAGAGCATGAGCCAGGCGCCCCACATCATGCGCGGGCTGCGCACCGGCTTGCGATTGGGCCAGGGCAAGCTCGAGGACTACCTGTACGAAGCCTTGCTCGATCCCTACTGCGGCCTGTTCATGGCTCAGACGGCCGAGAAGTGCGCGTCAAAGTTCGGCATCAGCCGCGAGGATCAGGACGCGTACGCGATCCGGAGCCAGAAGGCGGCTGCCGCTGCCTGGGCCGAAGGGCGCTTTGCCGCGGAAATCACGCCCGTGGAGATCAAGTCGCGCAAGGGCGTGACCGTGATCGACAAAGACGATCATCTGCGTCCCGACACCACCATGGAGGGCCTCGCCAAACTGCCGGCGGCGTTCTCGAAGGAAGGCACCGTCACCGCCGGCAATGCCAGCGGCATCGTGGACGGCGGTGCCGCGCTCATCCTGTCATCCGAAGCTGCGGCAAAAGACAAGGGACTGACACCGCTGGGGCGCCTGGTGGCGTGGGCCAGCGTTGGGGTGGACCCGTCGTACATGGGCATGGGCCCCGTGCCGGCCACGCACAAGGTGCTGGCGCGCGCCGGCATGACGCTTGACCAGATCGATCTCATCGAAGTGAACGAGGCGTTTGCCGGCCAGTATCTGGCCGTCGAGAAAGACCTTGGGCTCGACCGCAACAAGACCAACGTCAACGGCGGCGCCATCGCATTGGGGCATCCGCTTGGCATGACCGGCACGCGTCTCTTGCTGACGCTGACACTCGAGTTGGGTCGCCAGGGGAAAAAATACGGCCTGGCCACCGCCTGCATCGGCGGCGGCCAGGGAATTGCGGCGATTGTGGAAAGGTTCTAGGACGTTTTACACGAGGCATGAAGGACTCGAAGGATCCAAGAAGTCTCAGCGGGCCTTCAGTCCTTCAAGCCTTGTGTACCAAATAAGTGCAACGGGAGTAGTGTGATGGCGATCAAGACAGTCGGAGTGTTGGGTTGTGGGTTGATGGGCGGCGGCATTGCGCAGGTATCGGCGGCCGCCGGGTTCAAGACCATTGTGCGCGAGGTGAATCAGGCCGCGCTCGACAAGGGGATGGCGCGGATCAAGAAATTCCTCGACGGCGGCGTTGAGAAGGGCAAGATGACCGCCGAGCAGCGCGACGCCGTGCTCGGCAATCTCTCGGGCACCACCGACTTCGGCGCCATGAAGGACTGCGACCTCATCATCGAGGCCATCGTCGAAAACGTGGACGTGAAGACGGAAGCCTTTAAGGCGCTTGAGTCGGTGGTGGGTGCGCACACCATCTTCGCGTCGAACACCTCGTCGTTGTGCATCATGGAACTGGCGGCCAGGACCAGCCGCGCGGATAGGTTCGGCGGCCTGCATTTCTTCAACCCGGTGCCGCTGATGAAACTGGTGGAGGTCATTCGCGCCCTCACCACATCGGACGAGACCTACAAAGCGTTGTTTGATTTCGCGGTGGCGATTGGCAAGGAACCCGTGACGGCTCCAGACAAGTCGGGCTTTATCGTGAACCGCCTGCTCGTCCCGTACCTGCTTGATGCGATTCGCTGCTATGAGCGCGGATTGGGCACCAAGGAAGATATCGACAACGCGATGAAACTTGGATGCGGTTACCCGATGGGGCCGCTGACGCTGCTCGACTTCGTCGGCCTCGACACCACGTACTACATTGCGAACATCATGTTCGATGAGTACAAGGATCCGATGTTCGCCGCGCCGCCCCTGCTCAAACGCATGGTGCTGGCCGGCAAGCATGGCCGCAAGTCCGGCGAAGGATTCTACAAATACTGACGAGGCGATTGAGGACTCTGGACTCTGGACTCTGGACCCTGGACTTGTATGGAAGAGCTTGTTCGCGAACTGTTGTGCCAGTTAGGTGAAGACCCAGCGCGTGATGGACTGCGGGAGACTCCGCGGCGGGTGGCGAAGTCTCTGACATTCCTGACCAGCGGATACAAGGTGGACCTGTCCACGATCGTCAATAACGCGCTGTTTGATGTCGAGTACAGCGAGATGGTCATCGTCCGCGACATCGACTTCTACAGCCTGTGCGAGCATCACCTGTTGCCGTTTTTCGGCAAGTGTCACGTGGCCTACCTGCCGTCGAAGAAAGTGATCGGCCTTTCGAAGCTGCCGAGGATCGTCGACATGTTCGCCCGCCGCCTGCAGGTGCAGGAGCGGTTGACCATGCAGGTGGCTGAGACGATTGCGGAAGTGACGCAGCCGCTCGGGGTGGCGGTGGTCATGGAGGCGACGCACCTGTGCATGGCCATGCGCGGCGTTGAGAAGCAGAACTCCGTGACGGTCACGAGCGCGATGCTGGGTGTCTTCCGCGAAGATGCGCGCACACGCAGCGAGTTCCTCGAGCTGATCCGCCACCGCGGCAAACTCGCCGGCGAGTAATCGCGCCCCTGCGCCCTTCATGGAACTTCATGTTCTTCATGGTGAAAATTCTGGCTCTACTCCCGGTCCATGAATTTTTTCCACGCGGCCACCTGATCGGCGGCGGGGCCACCGGCTTTGTCGTACAGGGCCGCGTAGCGGGTGAAGCGATCGCGGTCGGCAGCGACTGACTCCACCGTGGCATTCAGGGAGCGCGTTTCGAACAACATCCGCAGGACGAGGAGCACACGTTCGTGGTCGTCGGGATGGCGCTCCACGTACGGTCCAAGCGTCCGCACCGCTTCGGCGGGCTGCCCCGAGAGCGCCTGCGCGGTGCCGAGGCGCACCAGGTAATCCTCGCTCTGCGGCCACAGGCGCGCGGCGTCGGCCAGTACCTCAAGCGCAAGCCGGACGTCGCGCGTCCGCAGCAGCGCGTCGATCAGCGTGGTGTAGATCCAGGGCGCGCGCACGTCCGCGATGAGGGCGCTGCGCCAGGCGATCGAGGCTTCGCGGTCGCGGCCGGCGGAGGCGTAACACGCGCCCAGGTAATACGCGGCCGGCAGGAAGTCGGGCGCCGCGGCGAGTGACGCGGCAAAGTCCTGCGACGCGCGGTCGAGTTCGCCGCGCGCCAATGCCGCCAGTCCCGTGAAGAACGGTGCGGCATAGTGGGAAACACCGGCGCGTTCGACGATGGCCTGCGCGGCATCGAAGCGACCCGCGCGTGAGAGGCCCAGTGCGGGCACCAGCGCCTCGGGCAGCGGGGGAAGGCCGGCGGGTTGCAGCCGATCGAGGAAGAATCCGACGGCCGGGCGCGACAGGATCTCGGCGCGGTTGAAGGCGTCAATGCGCGCCGAAAACGTTGCGACCGGCGGAGAAGGCGAGGAGGGTCGTGTGTTGCCCCGGGCCAGCGTGAAGGGCCGCACGACGGTGCCGATTGGTCGGCCACCCGACGCGAGCACGAGGCGCGCGACGTACTCCCCGTCGGGCAGGATCGCCACCGGGACGCCGGCTTCGACCGTGCGCTGGCCCTGAATCGGTGAACCGATGAGCCGCATCGGCGCGCTTTCAAGGGCCCGGCCGGCCGCATCGCGTGCGACCTCGAGGGTGACCGACGCGTTCTGCAACTGGGGCTCGGCCGCCGAGTACAACTCCGCGTAGGCCACCAGCGTGTTGGTGGTCACCCGACCGTTCACGACTGGGGAGACCACGCGACCCGCCGCCGGAGGCTCGGCGAGCATGACGTCACTGAGTCGGAGCTGGCCAATTGATGTGATGCGCGCCTCGAAGCCGTGTTCCACCGTCGCCCGCCGGCCCTCGTCATCCACGGCGGCCACAGTGAGGCTGTACACGCCGGGGTCGAGCAGCATCGCGCCGGCAAACGTCTGGGGCTGGCCTGCGGCGGACGGACTGGAGAGCGTGATGCGTTCTTCGTCCTGAATGGACACGACGCGTCCGGTGGTATCGGTCACGAACCAGGCGAGCGAGAAGTCGCCCGCACGGTTGAACGCGCGGTCCAGCGTCACGGCCACGAGTACCTTGACGCGGCCCGTTGCGACGTCCTGATAGTGATAGGTCGTGGCGTTGATGGTGAAGTCGGTGAGTCCGAGCGGCGACTTGAGGGCCTCAATTAGATGATCCGCCCTGGTGCGCGGCCGTTCGGCCTCGACGGAAAATTCGCGCCGCGCGCGCAGGCGCACGCCTTTGCGCGAGGTGTTCACCTCGATGCGGTGTGGGCGGCCGTCACGGTCACCAGGGAGCGGCGCGAAGCTCAGCAGGTAGTAGCCCGACAATTCGAGATCGAGCCGCGAAAACACCGCCCCGGCATTCACGGCGATGGGGAAGACGCTGCCGCGAGCCTCCCCGACGAGCCGGTCAAGGCCATCCTTCATCAGGTCGCGATCGGCGCCGCGCGTGGGGGAGATTCGCGAACTCCCGGCATCAAAGACGTCGTTGCTGAGACGCAGCGCGTACAGCGTGGCTTGCGCACGCGCCGCCTGCGGGCCCACCCACGCCACTTCACTGCCTGCGTCGCGGTCCAGCACCACGCCTTCGGTGACCATGACCACCGTCTTGGAATCCGGCGTCGCGGCGAGATGGTCGAACAGGCCGCGCAGTGACGTCAGGCTGCGCGTGGTCCGGGCCCGCGTGGCAGAGAAGACCTGGCGAGCCTCGGCTTCAACCATGCGCCGGCAGGTGGTCAGCGACGCCGTGGTGTTTTCGCCGGCGCACTCCCGCTCGAACACGGCCTCGAGCAATGAGCCGGGGACGACGCCGGTTGGTGAATCGACGCTCGGCGGGCGGTCCAGGATTTCGTAGGCTTCCGCGATGCCCACCCGTGAGGACGAGTCCGAGTCGAGCGTCTGGCCCGATGCGCGCTCAAGCAGGCGGAGTACCAGCGCGTGGTTGCTGGTGAAGCCGGTCACCGGACCGGTTCCCGGGATGAGGTACAGCGCGATGCGGTCCGCCCGGTCGAGACGCCGGACGAACTCGGCCGCGGCCGCGAATGCGGCCTTGGCGCCGCCCCGCGCAATATGGGCCTCGTCGATGACCAGCGCGATCAGCCGCCCCGGGCGTTGGCCGGCGTTTGTACTGAAGGTGGCACGGTCGGGCGGCGCGTCTCCGAGTCGCTCGGTCGAGATGTAGCTGGCCGAGGCCACGGCGCGTGGTTTGCCGTCCACGGTCAGCGCAAAGTCGGCGGCGGTCAGGTCGTTTACGGGCCGGCCATTCCGGTCCACCACGCTGACATCCACGGGCACGAGATCCACCCCCGTTTTGAAGGTGGAGGTGGGCTGCTGGGCCATCAGGCCTGCCGACGCCGCCAGACAGCACGAAAGGATCGCTGGGCGCATGCCAGGATTGTCCGTCAAAAGCCAATTTGAGGCGAAACACATTCGGACGCTTTCGAGAACACGGCTTCATGACGCGGGTGTAACATTCCTCCTACCCCGTGGGACCGCTTTGTCGTCCCTGTTTCCTGTTACTCGTCCCATGAGGCATTTGAGGAGGATTGCATATATGCGTAAGGCATCACTCGTAGGGGTGCTGTTGGCGTTCGCTCTGGCATGGACGACGCCCGTAGCCGCTCAGGAGTTGAGAGGGTCGATCGAAGGCACCGTGAAAGACACGTCTGGCGGCGTTTTACCGGGCGTCACCGTCGAGGCCAAACACCTCGCGACGAACAGCGCACAAATGGCGGTCACCGATGCGAGCGGCATGTACCGTTTCCCGTCGCTGATTACCGGCAAGTACGTGGTCACGGCGACTTTGTCCGGGTTCAATAGTTCAAAGGTTGAAAACGTGGAAATCAACCTGGGCCTGCACCTGAAAGTGGACATGGCGCTGGCCATCTCCGGCGTGGCCGAGACGGTTCAGGTGACGAGTGAATCCCCGATCGTGGACGTCAAACAGAACTCGGTGACCGCGACGATCTCGAAGGACATCATCGCGCTGCTCCCGACCGGCCGCAATTTCCTTGACGCCATCACCGGTGTGGCCGGCACGGGCCAGGAGAGCCGCGGCGGCGGTTTGATGATTGATGGTGCAGGCGCCTCCGAAGTGCGTTACATGGTGGACGGCCTTGATACGACCAACCTGCGCACCGGCGTGGCGGCGGTCGGCGTCATTACCGACTTCATCGAGCAGATTCAGGTGAAGCAGTCGGGCTACAACGCGGAATTCCGCGCGGCCACGGGCGGCGTGGTGTCGGCCATCACCAAGAGCGGCACCAACGTGTATCACGGCACCGTCGGCGGGTACCTGAGCGGACGCCGTCTGCGGCGGTTGGCCGGTGATCCTCGTCCGACGCTCCGGCTCATGCCGAGCGACCAGACCAAGGCCGAGTACTTCACCACGCCCCGGTTGAATGAATCCGAACGGATCGAGCAGGTCTACGACATCGGCGGCCCGATCTTCCGCAACAAGACCTGGTTCTGGTTTGGGTATAACGATGTGGTCAACAGCACCGATCGCACCGTGACCTGGACGAATAACCGCGGCTTCGCGCCGACACAATCGTTCAATTCGAAGTCGACCAGCAAGACGTTTCAGTACAACCTGACGCACCCGCATCGAGTTGGTCAGCTGGTGCGTCAGGTTGTACTGAAACGTCTTGCTGACCAACTCGATGCGGGTGCGTTTGACTGGTGCCAACACGCCCACCACGGGCGGCCTGTCGTTGCCCGCCATTGATGCCACCAACGGCACGAGCTCGTCCAACGCGACGAGCTTCAACCCCCGCCCGACGATCTACACAAAGTCGTTCAACAACTCGTACACGGCCTCGTTTGACTGGGTCGCCAACAACCGGATGTACGCGAACCTCAGCGGTGGCTATCTGGGCTACGGCAGCGGTTCGGCCGGCGGCGACTACTTCCGTGGCACCGGCCGCTCGTTCGGCACGACCAATGTCAACCTGCTCGACGTCCCGGCCTCGTTACAGCAGCTCAGTGGGTTCGCCGAGAATCCATCGAATAGCTTTACCAAGTACGACAACTACAGTCGTTTCACGCTGAATTCCGACTTGACGATGTTCCGCGACTGGAAGGGCGAACACGCGTTCAAGTTCGGCGTCCAGCTCGAACGCATCTCCAATCAGGTCAGCTCAGGCGCGCAGTTCCCGAACATCTCGTTCAGCTGGGACAGCTCCAGGGCGACCTTGTCCAACACGCTGGTCCGAGGCAAGTACGGGTACTACACCGTGCAGCGCATCTACACCGATGGCGACATCAACTCAGACAACCTGGGCTTCTTCCTGCAGGACCAGTGGACGATCAACGGCAAGTTGACCGTCAACTATGGCGTGCGGGCCGAATACACCAACATTCCGTCCTACCAGCCCCAGAACCCCGGCATTACGTTCGGGTGGGGAGACAAGATTGCCCCGCGCCTCGGGTTCGCCTATGACGTCAACGGCGACAGCAAGTGGAAGCTGTACGGATCGTGGGGCACGTTCTATGACATCGAGAAGCTCGACATGCCGCGCGGCGCGTGGGGTGCGGACCGATGGATTGCCTACTACTGGACGCTGGACGACTTCAACTGGAACACCATTGATTGCGACGGTACACCCAGCAGCGGCTGCCGCGGCACGTTCATCGAGCAAGTGGACTTCCGGCACGTGTCGAACGACCCGGCCGACAATCTGGTGGATCCCAACCTCAAGCCCGTCAAGACCCAGGAACTCACGTTCGGGGCGGACCACGAACTCGGCCGGCTGATGTCGGTGGGCGTGCGGTACGCCCACAAGTGGCTCAACGAGACCATTGAAGACGTTGGCGTGCAGGTCCCCGGGGTCGGCGAGGTGTACTACATCGCCAATCCCGGCACGGGCTTCGGCGAGTATCCCCTGGGCACGGCCTTCCCGGCCACGCCCCGGCCGAAGCGCACCTACGATGGTGTGGACTTCTCGTTCAAGCGGCGTCTGGCGAACAACTGGTTCCTCAACGCCAACGTGTTGGTCAGCCGGACCTATGGCAACTACGCGGGCCTGACGAACTCGGATGAAAACGGCCGCAACAGCCCGAACGTCAACCGGTCGTTCGATGGTCTCTACATGGCGTTCAACCAGACGGGCCAGGCGAACTACGGCCGACTCCAGAGCGACCGCCCGGTGCAGTTCAAGGCGCAGGGCGCGTACGTGATGCCATGGGGCACCCAGATGGGCGTGAACTTCGTCGCCTTCTCGGGCCTGCCCAATACGACATCGGTGACCTACAAGGGCGTGCCGGTGTTTGTCTACGGTCGCAACGACCTCGGCCGTTCACCGACCTACACGCAGACCGACTTGAATTTCACGCAGAGCTTCACCCTGCCGCGCAACATGCGGCTCAACGTGCAGTTCAACATCGACAACCTGTTCGATCAGATGACGACGACGACCAAAGCCGTGGCGCAGTATCGCGATGCGCTGGTGCTCTCGAACGACACCGAATTCTTCGCCGGATTCAACACGGTGTCCAAAATGGCAACCCGAAGCCCGGTCGGCCGGCCCAACGCCACCTACAACCAGGCGTCCGGCTTCCAGGGGGCGCGGTCGGCGCGTCTCTCCCTCAAGCTGACGTTCTAGGACCCGACGAGAGTGTCTTCCGAGCGGGTGGTGGGCTTGCCCACCACCCGCTGTTTTTTTTGTAGTGGCGAAATGACCGAAGTGTCCGAAATGGCGAAATGCTCGGACGGCCGTCTATACTCAATGAATGCTCAAATCTGTCGGGATCGGCGTGTTTGTCGTCGCCGTGGCTTGGGTGCCACCGGCTGACGTCACCACGGCGTTTTCCTGCGCCACCGACCTTGGTGTTGGGCTCAAGAGCCGCAGGAAGTTTTGCGATGTGGTCATCAGCGCGAGTCCGAAGGACGGCGTCATGATGACCGTCCCGCCGCACACAGGCACGACCACCCTCATGTTCGATCTGCACAACCGGTACACGCCGCCTCCGCCAGGCGCCGCCGGTCCCCAGATGTACGCCAAACACACGGCCGTGGTGGCCATCCTCGATCAGGCCGGCACCGAGATCTCGAAGGCCGCCGTCTCGCGCGAATTACGCACAGAGGTCGACATTTTCGACCGCGTGGCAGGCGGCATCGGCCTTGGGGGCGCGATCGCCGTCGTCCCAGGGCGTGCCGAAGCGATCACGATGCAATTGGCTGAATCGGTCACCGCCATTGCGGTGGTCGGGGTCAGCCTGGAAGTCACGTCGCTCGCAGAGCAGGGCGTGTTCAAGTCATGGGGCCGTCCAGTGGCCGTTGGGAGCAATTTCCGCATTGAATACACCCGCAAGTAACGTCCTCGACCTCATTGTCATCGGTGCCGGCCCGGCGGGCCTGGCGGCCGCGATTGCGGCAGGGCAGCGCAATCTCACGTCCGTGGTGCTTGAAAAAGGCGCGCTCGTCAATTCACTGGTGCACTACCCGCCGGCCATGGTGTTCTTCACGACGCCTGAGCTGATGGAGATCGGCGGGCTCCCGTTTGTGAGTCCTCACGAAAAGCCCACGCGCCAGGAGGCGCTGCGGTACTACCGTCGCGTGACCGACACCTACAAGCTCGACGTGCGTTTCGAGGAACCCGTCACCGGTCTGACCCGCGGCGGCGATGGCGTGTTCACCGTGACGTCTCGCACCCGCCATCGCGGTGACATGGTCCGCCGGGCGCGGTTCGTCATACTGGCCACCGGCGCGTACGATATTCCCAATCCGCTGGGAGTGCCTGGTGAGGACCTGCCGCACGTCTCGCACTTCTTCCGCGAGCCCCACGCGGGATTCCGGCGAGACGTGGTCGTAGTCGGCGGCAAGAACTCGGCGGCCGAAGCGGCCCTTGAGTTGTACCGCGCCGGCGCGCGCGTCACGATCGTCCATCGGGGAGAGGGCATGGGCGATTCGATCAAGTACTGGGTCAAGCCCGACATCGACAACCGCATCAAGGAAGGCTCCATTCGCGCACACTTCTCGTCGGCTGTGACGGCGATCACCCCGGAGCACGTGGTGGTGTCGGGACCGTCGGGTCGTCAGGAAAT
Organism: Vicinamibacterales bacterium; assembly: GCA_046594875.1. Lineage (GTDB taxonomy): Bacteria > Acidobacteriota > Vicinamibacteria > Vicinamibacterales > SCN-69-37 > SYFT01. The sequence goes on along the minus strand of JBKJQX010000094.1, from coordinate 6,580 downwards.
CCCAGCGGACCAGGTCTATCTGATGACCGGCTACTGCGCGGACACCACGCTGCTGCGGTCCGTTGGGGCGGCCGTGGACGAGCCCATCCACGCGCCCGTGTTTGACGAAGCGACGTTCGAGACGACGGTGCCGAATCTCTTCGTGATCGGCGCGTGTGTGGCCGGCAAACAAAGCGGCAAGATCTTCATCGAGAACGGACGATTTCATGGCGAGGCCGTTGTCGCCACGATCTCGGAGCGCGTGGGGCCTCGCACAAATTGAGGATTGAGGATTGAGCGATTGAGGATCGGGATGGCTCGATTGCTGATCTGGGATTTGGGATGGGAATTGTCGGATGGTCTGATGGTGGGATGGCCCCAATCGCTGATCGCGCGATGGGACCAATGCAATCCAGCAAGTTCGCAATACTCAATTCAATTCCGCAATCACCATCCCGCGATCCCGCCATCGCGAAATTCCACCATCCCGCCATGCGGCGATCGCGCAATCCAGCACAATTCCCATCGTCAATCCGAGATCAGCAATCCGCCATTCCGATCCTCAATCGCTCCATCCTCAACCCTCAATCTTATTGAGATTTTATTGAGAGGTGTTTGGCGAAAAAGTGCTCGACGCGCGTCCACGCGTCTTTCAGGACGTGGGCGCGGGTGAAGTAGTGGAACTCTCCCGGGTATGCCATGAACGACACCAGGTCGCCCTTGCCGTGTTTCAAGGCTTCGTCCAGCAGTTTGACCGAGTGCAGGTAGGGCACGTTGACGTCGGCCGTGCCGTGCAGGATGAGCAAGGGGCGCACCAGCCGGTCCATGCGCGATACCGGTGACGCCTGCGCGTACACCTTCGGGTTCTGCTCTGGCGTTCCGATCCGGCTGACGGTCCAGCCCCCGTGGTACGGGTCTTCGTAGTACAGGGCGTAGTCTGCGACGCCGGCGACGTTGACGGCCGCGCGGAATGCCGTCGGCATTTCGGTCACCGCCAGCAACGTGAAGAATCCGCCGTAGCTCAAGCCCCAGACGCCGATGCGGTCGCCGTCCACGTAGGGCAGCGCTTTCAGGTAGTTCGCGCTGAGTCCAGCGTCCTGGAAATCTTTGCCGCCGACGTCCATGTAGACGCCCTCGCGCCACGCCGATCCGTAGCCAATACTGCCGCGGTAGTCGGGCGCCAGCACTACGTATCCCTGTTGTGCGAGGTACTGATGGAAGCTGTAGTAGACGGCATAGTTGCGCTGGATGTGCCAACCGTCGTAGTTCTGATTCACGCCGTCGCCGTGGATCCAGACGATGGCGGGGTGTTTCTTCGTGCGGTCCAGCGATTTCGGCACGAAGAGGTATGCCGGAACGTTCTTGCCGTCCGGGCCGGCGTATGCCACAAGTTCGGGCTCAACGAATGCCGTGCGATCCAAGCCGGCAGGTAGGGAACTGGTGAGCCGCACGGGTGTCGCGCCTGGTACCGCGTCAATCACCCACAGGTCCGCTGAGTTCTGCGGGTCGGTGTGTTGATACACCAGCGTGCGTCCGTCGGGCGACCACTGCGCGGACGTGTTCGTGCCTCGTCCGGTGGTCAGCGTGGCCAGCGTCGCGCGTGCGGGGTCGCCGTTGAGAGTGATGAGGCCAAGGTGCCGGGTGCCGGGATTGCTGCCCTGATTGGAGTCGAACACGATCCGGGTGCTGTCGGGGGACCAGGACGGGCGCCACGCTTCGAACGTTCCTCTGGTGAGTTGGACCGCAGGTCCCCCCGATGACGGCATGACATAGAGGTGATCCCAGCCGTCCCGGTCGCTGAGAAAGCTGATCCACTTGCCGTCGGGCGACGCCTGCGCGGTGCCCTGCGCATCACCGGTCATGCTCCAGAAGGTGTCTTTCGTTTCCTGGTGGACCAACTGGGGTGCCGTGCCGGCCGTGTTCCCGATGTAGATCTCGCGGCGCTTGAAATCCACCGTGCGTTCCACAAGGAAGCGCGACGGGTCAATCCAGCGGCTGCCGCCGCGTCCGCCTCCGCGCCCGGCGCCGCTGCCCGCGACTGTTGCCGTGTAGGCCGTCGCGGTGCCGTCAGCAACCGAAATGACATAACTCTGTCCGGCGGTGCCTGGCACGTTCTCGGTGGCCACGTAGATGATCTTCGCGCCCGAGTAGTCCGGCGAGCTCTCGTGCCTGATCGACTGGCCGGCCCGGCCACCACTGGTGAACGTCAGGTGATCGCCGTGGCCCCAGGCGAGGCCCGCGACGGGGCCATCAAACATGGCCACGGCCTGGTCGCTGCCGTCCACCAGCGAGCGCAGGCGCACTTCACGTCGCGCGGCCCCGGCGGCCGTCTTGACGTACGCCGCGCGCCGGCCATCCGGTGAGACCACCACGTTGGTGCCTGGGGAGGGCGCAAACGCCGGCTGTGGGACGCCGCCTGCCGCCGGCACCTTCATCAGCACCCCAGCGCGAGTGAAATACAGGTCGCGGTTGTCGGCACCCCAGAAGACGCCGGTCATCGCGCCGCCGTCGGTGGTGATGGCTCTGGGGGGACTCGAGGCGTCTGCCGCCACGACGTGGAGGTCCGTGACGCCGGCGCGATCCCACAGAAACGCCACCTGGCGCCCGTCGCGCGACCAGATCGGGGAGGAAGGATGTCTGATGTCGATCAGGCCGTCGATCGTCAGCCGCCCGGCGGTCGGTTGCGGCACAGCCGCGTGGTCTGTCGCAAGGCCGCTCACCGACCAGCCGATAGCGGACAGAAGCAGACCGAAACCGACCGTTGTTCGACGTGTCATAAGAAGTCTCCCTGAACGCAGGACACTACGGCCGGGCCATGAGGTTGTCAACCCGTCACCACCCGTCACATTCTCGTTGCGTCGCTCACGACGCCAGCGTATTCTCCCTCGCAGCAGCAGGTCGCCGGTGTCGCCACCGTCGGGTGTTTGCATTTTGCAGTGGAAACACTGCGGGGGGAGCACAGCATGTTGCGGAAGGCTCGTTTCTTCGGATTCCTGTTGTTGGTGCTGGTCATTGCGACGCCCGTGTGGGCGCAGGTGCAGACCGGCAGCATCTTTGTGAAGGTCATCGACGATCAGGGGGCCGCGATCCCCGGCGTGACCATCACGGTCACCAGCCCCGGGCTGCCGCAGCCGCTGGTGGGCGTGACCGATTCGGCCGGCGTGCAGCGCTTCATGGCACTGTCAGTCGGCACTTACAACATCAAGGCCACGCTCTCGGGGTTCCAGACCATCACGCGCGAAGGCGTGTTGGTGGTACAGAACCAGACCGTGTCCATTGACACCACGATGAAGGTGGGCGCGATGACGGAGGAAATTACCGTCCGCGGCGAAACGCCTGTGGTGGACACCAAGAGCGCGGCGGTGGCCACGAACCTCGACGCCATGTTGCTCGACACCACGCCGGGCGGCAAGGACATCTGGAGCATCCTTGAGTACAAGATCCCCGGGCTGGTGTTTGATACGCCGGACGTGGGCGGCAACCAGGCCGGGTTGCAGCGCGGCTTCACGTCGCGGGGCACGCCGAACTCGCAGAACGTGCAGTTGGTCAATGGCGTGAACGTGGGCGACCCGGCGGCCATCGGCTTCTCGATGAACTACTACGAGCCCGCCACGTTTGAGAACGTTCAGGTGACGACCGGCGCCCAGGACATTTCCATGGGCACGTCGGGCACGCTCATCAACATGGTGACCCGCGGCGGCACGAATCGATTCGGCGGCCAGTTCGGCGGATCGTACCAGGGCAAGAAGACGCAGTGGGACAACGTGGATGAAGCACTCAAGCAGGCCGGTTTCCGGCCCGAGGCACAGGCGGTGGACTTCATTTCCAATGCCAACATCCAGGCGGGCGGACCGCTCGTGGCCAATCGGCTGTTCTACTTCGCCAACACCAACAATCAGCAGACACACGTGAACGTGCCGGGGTATCCGGCGATCTCGCCGCCGCAGATTCCGCAGATCACGTCGGGTAACGACCGCGACTCGACTGAGATCTGGAGTGTCTCGGGCAAGCTCACGTACTCACTCGGCGCGTCGAACCGGTTCGAGAGCTACGGCAACTACCAGTGGTACGACAAACCCAACCGCGGCGCCGGCGCTGGGGTCACGCTCGACTCCAACCCGAAGGAAGAGGACACGTTCCTGATCTCCCAGTTGTCCTGGAACTCGGTGGTCACCGACAAGCTTGTCGGGGATACGAAGATTGCGTACAGCAACACACACTTCCCGCTCAACCAGAAGACCGACCAGCAGTCGATTCTCGACAACGCAACGGGCGTGCGCCTCCGCAACAACGCGCAGAGCGCGCTGATGTTCCGCCGGCGGGTGCAGCTCACGTCGAACTGGAACTACTACCTGTCGGCGTTTGCGGGCGGGCGTCATGAATTCAAGTTCGGCTTTGACCATGGCTACACGCCGGAGGATGTGACGACCACGCGCGTGGGCAACGTCAATCTCACGTGGCGCAGCGTGGCGGGTACCGCCGCCCAGCCTGCCGGCCCGGGCAATGTGACGATCTTCAATACGCCCACGCTCATCAAGCGCGCGGTGACGAGCACCGCGCTGTACGCGCAGGACACGTACGCCATCGGCCGCGCCACGATCATCGCCGGCCTTCGGTGGGAGCGCGTCAACGGCTACATTCCTGAACAGACCCACGAATCGAGCCAGTACTTCCCGAGCGGGACGACGATCAGCGGCCTGAACGTGGCGCTCAATACCGGCGGCACCTTGACGACCTACACGGTCAGGGATTCGTTTGGCGAGGTCAAGGACGCGCCGCTCTGGAAGAACTGGGCCCCGCGCGTCAGCGGCACCTACGATCTCTTCGGCACGGGCAAGACCGTGCTCAAGATGTCGGCGGGCAAGTACTTCGACCAGGTCGGCACCGGCACGCCGGGCCCGAATCCCAATGGGCAGATCAGTCAAACCTACGGATGGAACGACGTCAACGGTGACCTGTCGTTCCAGCCGGGCAACGCCACGTGGAACGGATCCCGCTACGTCGGCGGCGAGTTCGGTACCGGAGCGGTCACGACATCGATTCCGAACCCAAACCCGTTCGACAAGAATCGGAAGCGTACGTGGCGGCGTGAGTTCACGGTCAGCATCGACCACGAACTGTTCCCGGCGTTCAGGTTGAGCGCGGCGTTTTTCAACCGTCGCGAGTTCGACACCTACGGCAACGTGGATGGCGATATCAATCAGTGGGACACGATGTTCTCGCCCGTGCAGGCGGTCGATCCGGGACGTGATGGGGTGGTGGGCACCGGTGACGACAAAGCGATTACCGTCTACTCGCTCAATCCTGGTTTTACGCTGGTGGACGACCTGCCGATCAATGACGACCGCCTCGGCGTGAAATACAACGGCGTTGAAGTGGTGGCCACCAAGCGGTATGGCCGCGGCACCACGCTGCTCGCCGGCTACACCTACTCGCGCGAGACCGTTGAGCGGACGAGTCTGGCGAATCCGAATGCGGCGAACGTCAACGCGGATGGCATCAGCGGCGGCCGCCGGCACAGCTTCAAGGCCAGCGGCTCGGCCACGTTGCCGTACCGCATTACATTCGGCGCCAACTTCCTGCTGTCGTCCGGCCTGCCCATCACGAGGACCGTTCAAATCGGCGCGTGCACGGCCTCGATCACCACCGGCTGCCTGCGCCAGGGTGCGCAGACCGTGAACGCCGAACCGCGCGGCAGTGTCGAACTGCCGGGACGGTACCAGGTGGACCTGCGCCTGGGCCGCCTGTTTGACGTCGGCGGGCGCCGGTTCGAGATCGGGATGGACGCGTACAACCTGACGAACGCGAACACGATCTTCTCCGTGCGCACGGGCACCGGCCTGACAAACGTGCGCTACGCGAACGACGCCACCCGGCCTGTGACGCAGATCGCCACGTTCAACTCGCCGACCGGCGCACTCGGACCGCGGATTCTCCGTTTCCAGGTGACCTACTGGTTTGGCGGCGGCACGAGCGCGGCGGCAAATCGATAAGCGCGCTCGGCGCGCCGCCGGAAATTGAGGAGTGAGGATGGAGGGTTGAGGATCGGGATTTAACGGATTGAGGAATGCTGATTGCGGAGCGCCTGTCGCGCCGCCACACTTCTCAATCCGTCAATCCCATCCTCAATCCTTCAATTCAATCCCGCAATCACCATCCCGCGATTCGGCAGTCGGAGCAATCGCTAAATTCCACACTCCCACCATCCAGCGATCGCGCAATCCAGCACAATTCCCATCGTCAATCCGAGATCAGCAATCCGCCATTCCGATCCTCAATCGCTCAATCCTCATTCCTCAATATTATTGAGATGTGATTGAGCTGTTATTGAGATGTGATTGAGATGTGATTGAGATGTTATTGAGCGGCGACTGGCTTCAGTGGACGTTCCTGGTTTTCTTGTTGAGATAGTCCTGCAGCACGTACTGTCCGAGCGTGAGCGGCGTCGTGAAATACGCCTTGCCGTGGCAGATGCGGGCCACGCGGCGAACGAACGCGACCAGGTCATAGTCGCGCGCCAGCATGAAGGTGTTGATGAGGATGCCCGCTCGCCGGCACGCGGCGACTTCTGCAAAGGTCTCGCGCAACACATAGGGGTCGA
>JBKJQX010000142.1:0-4338 GCA_046594875.1 Vicinamibacterales bacterium | reverse complement strand
AAGTGTTCACGGGCTCGCCACTCTCGGTGTCGCCTCCGACCTATCTGACCGACTTTGTCGCCGTCCTCCCCGGGAGTTTCGTTGACCCTCTGCCCGACGGACGTCTGCTCGTGCTCGCCGGCGTCTACCAGGGTGGATCGGCCACCGTGCACGTCGTGCTCAATTGGTTCACGGAACTGCGCGCGAAGGTGCGGTAGTGGGGCCCATGATCGACACCGCCTTGGAACGCCTGACAATGGCCGTATGATGGGCCTCACTCTGGAGAACAACCATGACACGGTCTGAGATTGACGCTCTCCTCGCGCGACATCAGCAGTCGTTCGCCAGCCGATCGGCCGCGACACTCACCGCCGATCACATCTTTGACTTCACGGGGGCGTTGGTCACGGCCGGCGTCCTTAAAGTCAAACCCCTGTGACCCCGAGCGCGGTGTAACGTGTCAATCGCCCCCGGAAACAGCATCGGTCCGTACCAAGTCATCGCCGCCATCGGGGCCGGGGGCATGGGCGAGGTGTATCGCGCCCATGACGCCAAGCTCAATCGCGACGTCGCGCTGAAAGTCCTGCCGCAATCGCTGGCCGGCGATCCCGAGCGGCTCGCGCGCTTCCGGCGCGAGGCGCAGGTCCTTGCCGCACTGAATCATCCGAACATCGGCCACATCTACGGCTTCGAAGATTCCGGCGCCACTCACGCGTTGGTGCTGGAGTTGATCGAAGGCCCGACGCTGGCCGACGCTTCGAGATCTACGTCCAACGATTCCCGCCAACCGCCGAACGGTGGCAGGTCTCGACCAACGGCGGCGGATCGGCCTGGTGGCGAAGCAACGGACGAGAGATCTTCTATCTCTCGCTTGACTCGAAGATCATGGCGGTCGACGTCACGCTCGGTTCGACATTCGGACAGGGCGTCCCGAAGACCCTGTTCGACGTACCCGGCACCATCGTCAACGGACGGTTTGTCGCCAGTCTCGACGGTCAGCAGTTTCTCATGCCTCTTCTGGCCGACACGGCGCCGCCGCCGTTGACCGTGCTGATGAACTGGAAGCCGCAGGGCAAGTGAAGCGAGCGGCTATTGGTCAAGCGCGCCATCGCCGAAAATCGACTGTCCGGCCAGTGACGTGTACAGCCCGAACCCAGCCGGAATAACCAGAGCTGCGAGCGTGATCCAGGACAACGTGCCGACAATGCCGGGGGCGCCGAGGGCGAACGGCAGGCCGCCCAGGATCTGGCTGACGACCATGCCGCTGATCAGGCCGAGGAAGCCGACCCGCAGCGCGACCACCAGGCCGACGACGTTGGCAATGAGCAGTGCCGCGACCATGCCCCACTGCGCGGTCGGCGCAATGCCGAGGGTCAGCACGGCCGAGGCCACGACCGCGAGGTGGTCGGAGCGCAGCAGCCGGCGCAACATCAGCAGCATGACGATCCACATGAGCGCGACGAACAGCGCCCATGGCAGCACCTGCAGCAGCCCACCCGCCAGTTCGCGTGTGCCGCCGAGCGTGCGGAAGGCGAAGAACTCGTTGAGCGGCGGCTCGACGCCCGACAGCACCGCGAACCGCGCCGCTACCACCATCGGGATGGTCGCCACGACGGTCCAGAGCGCGCCCAGAAACACTTCACGGCCCACCTGCGGATCGCGCCACTCACCCGCCATCAGGCGGCTCCAGCCAATCAGCACCCGCGGCCACTGGCGCCGCACATAGGGCTCAATCGCCATGTAAAAGGCCCAGCAGAATGCGCCCGTGAACAACCCGATCGCTGCGGCGCCGTGCAGCGTGCCGAACAACCGCGCGTCGATCGGGGGCGCGGCCGACAGCAGGCTGGCCGCCACCATGAAGCTGGCCGCCACCTTCGCGATACGGGTGGCGCCGCGCCGATCGCCGCGACCCAGCAGAAAGTTCCGGCGCATGAAAAACGCCGCGCCCAGGTACGACAACGCCAGCATGGCCACCGTCACGTAGGTCGTCAGTCGGCTCGACCAGGTGCGGCCGGCAAGGTTGAAGGGCGACGCACCGAACTCCTGGGTTGTGCGTGAGGACAGCACACGGAAGGCGACCGGGCGGCCGGCGAGCTCCGCGGCCTCGACGCGCAGCGAGTCCATGCGATCATCGGCCTCACGCACCCACGCCACACGCCGCTCTCCAGGCACGGCCAGCGTCGTCATCGGTGGAGCCGGGGTGAAGGTGCCGGCGTCGAGCCGCGCCTCGGCGAACAGGCGCGACCAGTCGACCGGTGGGGCCTGAGTAGCGGTCTCAGCCCCGCCGTCGGGGGGACGCACATAAAGCGTGTCGAGGCTGCCGTCCGGCGCGCGCTCCACGTAAATGGTACCCGCACCGAAGAGCGGCTCGTATCCGCTGAAGCCGTTCACGCTCCGCACGGGCAGCGCGAGCGACTCCAGTCCGATGCGCCCCATCTCGAAGCCCGCCATGGGAACGGGATCTTCGCGATACCAGAAATACACGGCTGCCGGACGCAGCCCGCCGAGACGCGACCAGGGGCGGGCGGTGTCGACCACGCGTGGATCGCGCCAGTCGGGATAGCGATACCGAAACCCCGCGGCCGCGTCCACGGGCGTCTCCGGATATCCCAGGCTCATCAGCAAGTCCCGCGTCTGCGCCGCCAACACCTCGGAGGAACGCGAGATACCAAACGGTGCAGCGGGGCTCCACAGCCCTGTCGCCACGATCGCGAGCGCCGCCACGAATAACGCGCCGAGGCCAAGCGCCATGCGCGGCGACAGAGCCCCCTGCACACTCGCCGCCGCCACCAGTTGCGGAGAGGGGGTTTCGCCTGCGGCAATCGCCGCCGCCAGCGGATCGCCACCCGGCAATGACGCGGCCACGAGCGCACACGACGCGGGACGCCGCCGCGGATCGGACTCCAGGCACCGTTCGATCACGCGCGCCACCGCCGGCTCGAGCACCGGCTCGCTGGTGGACAGATCCGCGGAGGAGCCATCCGCATGCCGATCGCGCAACTGCGCGAGGCTGGTCACGTTGTGGAATCGCTTGCCGGTGAAGATCTCGTACAGCACGAGGCCGAGCGCGTAGATGTCCGTCTGGATCGTGACGGGTTTGCCCTCGAACTGCTCAGGCGCCATGTAGGCCGGCGTGCCCGCGAACTCCCCCACACCCTTACCGTCAGCCTGCAACGCGGTGGCGAGGCCGAAATCGGTGATGCGCACGCGACCGCGGCCGTCGAGCATGATGTTTGCCGGCTTGAGGTCGCGATGCAGCACACCGCGCTCATGCGAAGCCGCAAGGCCCGCACACAACTGACGCGCGATCTCGACGCCCTTGTCCGACGGCAACCGGCCAATGCGGCGCAGCAGCACCGAGAGGTCTTCGCCGTCGATGTACTCCATCGAGATGAACCGGCGGCCCGGGCCTGAGCCGGTCGCCGGGACCGTCCCCACGTCGTGCACACGACACACATTCGGATGGGACACCTGACGCGCGGTGCGGACCTCGGACAACAGGCGATCGAGGCTCGCGCGATCCGCGTCGATGCGTTCGGGCAGAAACTTCAGCGCGACCGACTGTCCCAGCGTCAGGTCGTCCGCGCGGTACACCTCACCCATGCCGCCGCGGCCCAGCAGACCGATGACGCGATACCTGTCCACCAGCACCATGCCCGGCGCAAACCGGCCATGGTCAAACGCCGACGCACTCATCGAGCCGCCCGTCGACTCGCCCAGCCGCGTCTGGCTGGTGGTCAGATCCATCTCGTCAGCCATGCGCTACTTCCTCGCGTAGGGACCGAAACGGGAGCCGGGAGGCAGAGACATGGTCACTTGACCGGGATCTTCAGGCGGAGTTCGTCAAACCAATTAAAGATGACGTTGATGCGCTGCGGAATCGACTCTGGCGCGTGTCTCACCATCAGTAATCGCCCGCCGCGCATCACGTCGTAGTTGACCTTGTACGTGCTGAGGCTGACTTCCTGCCCCAGGGTCCAGCCGGCGTCTGCGGCCACTTCGGGCTCGGACACCGACAGCCGCGGCGCAGCGGTCACCATGACCGACATCACCCGGCGTCCCTGACGGAAATACACGCGGTCCCCCTCTGGCGCCCACACGGCGCTCGTGCCCCCGTTGGTGGAGACCGGCACCGTCTCTCCAGTTCCGTCCATTCGACGCACGTACACTTCGATGCGGCCCGACACGTTGGAGTTGAACGCCATGAGCCGTCCGTCGGGCGACGCCCGCCCCATGCGCTCCGTGGCGGGTGTGACCAGCCACGGCGTCGTGGTGCCATCCGGCCGCAGGAGCCAGATGTCTTCACCGGTCACGTCGTGGCTCTCGCTGTACACGACGGTTCCGTCTCGCAGAATCGAC
>JBKJQX010000093.1:0-16918 GCA_046594875.1 Vicinamibacterales bacterium | reverse complement strand
CGCGATCCGGCAATTCCACAATTGCCGATCGGCGATCAGCAATCAGCAATCCGTCCCATCCCGATCCTCAATCGCTCAATCCTCAACCCTCAATTCCTGCAAGGCCGGAACGTCAGTCGGCCTCCCGCGCGCTGAGCGCCGCTTTGACTCGGGCAACGGCCTCTTTCAGATAGACCTCGTCCATTTCGATACCGACGAAGTTCACGCCGAGGCGGCCGGCGGCAATCGCGGTGTTGCCCAGGCCGAGGAAGGGATCCATGACGGTGGTAAGGCGCGACAGGCCGTGCAGCAGCAGGCACTGCTCGGGCACCTTCGGCGGGAAGGACGCTGGGTGTGGTCGATCGCGGTCGCGGCTCTGGATGGTCTCGTAGGGAATGAACCACGTGTTGCCCCGGCAGCGCTTGCCGTCGCCGCCGGCGGCCCAGCGGGCCGCGTTGGACTTGTCCTGGTAGGGCACACCCACGGCGCGGCGGTCGAGTTTGGTCCGGCCGTCGGGCGTGAAGTGAAAGATGAACTCGTGGCAGTCGTTGACGAACCGCTCGCTGTTGATCGGTTTGTAGTGGCCCACCGCCATGTCGCGCTCAAGGCCGAGCGCTTCGCTCGTGGACTCGCGGTCGATGGCGATCGACTTCACCCAGTGAATGGTGTTCTGGAGCTTGAAGTAGCCACGGGCGACCTGAGCCACCTCCAGCGGAATCCAGGGGTCGGTGGGCTTGGCCCCGACGTTCAGGAAGAGGGACGCCTGCGGCCCGCACACCTTGGAGGCGGCACGCAGCCATTGGTCCGTCCAGGCCAGGTACTCCCCGCGTGGCAGATCGTCCTCATAGGATCGGTATTTGATGCCCAGATTGTAGGGCGGTGACGTCACGATCGCGTCAATCGAGGCGCGTTCAAGCGCCGGCATCACCGAGAGACAATCGCCGTGGTAAAAGCGAAAAGTGGAAGTGCCGATGCAGAATTCGTATCGGGGGGCTGCGTGCTGGAGACGGGGTCGCGGAGCCGGCGGACGCAGTGAGCGTGGGCGCCGGACCGGGCGTGTCGAGTGAAGCGCGAGGGCCATGTAACAAGGCTTCTCGGCTGTTCGGGGCCCGAAGTACAGACCCCGGTTGAAAAAACTACGCCCGAACCGCCGCCGTCGGAGCAAACCCGTGCGCGACGCGGTCGGCGCTCACAGGCTGATTCCTCACGTGGCCCGAGGAGACGCACACCGTGCTCTTCTCCTCGATGTAGGTGATTTCCCGCTTCGATCCCTCTTCCCGGTATCGACCCGTCACGCACCCACATGTCAGCGTCGTGAACCCCATCAAACGAACCAGGCTCATGGCAGTGACTTCCTCCAATCCTCTCTGCACGTTCGGTAATGCAAGCAACGTGCCCGAATCGGCCTTGCCCGCGAGTGATGGCTGCATGGGACCTCCTGGCAGAATAATCGGTCGATCCAGGCGCGGACTGCAGTACGAGCGCCGACGACGGGGCCCAGGCCTGTGTCAGTCTGGCCACGACCGTTGGATTGATCGAAACAATCGCTTGGATTCAGTCGGGGCGGCCGAGTCGCTCGAACAGGCTCAGTTCCTGGGCCCGCTGACGGGCGGCAAAGCGACGTGCACGGACCACCCGGACGATGAAGACCAGGTGCAGTCCGCCATACAGGGCCAGTTCGGCGAAGACGCCGGGGTCGGCCTGCCCGGGCCCGGCCGTGAGCAGGACCACGGGGACAAGGTTGAGCAGGGTGGCCGAGACGAAGGCGACCGAGAAGAGCGCGTCCAGCTTGCCGGCCGGGTCCGTAGCGGCGCGGCCAAACGCCTCAGCGGTGTGCTCCCAACGTGGCCCCTGGTCTGAGGGCGCCTCATAGGCGGTCTGCAGGTAGCGGCCGATGCGTTCCACGCCGATGTGTAGCGCGAAGATCGCCTCGAAGACTCCTGCCAGCACCAGGAGAGGCACCAGCAGGGTACCTGGAGAGGGCAGCCAGGCCTGAACGGCCACGTGCAGGGCGGCCCAGGAGGCAAGCCCCGCGGCCGCCAGGCCGAGACGGAGGGTGCCGCGCTCGCGGATCGTGGCACGAAGCGCCCGGAATTCCTCGGCGCGCAGCGTTTCGGGCTCGGATCGTGGTGCGATGTGTTCTGGCGGGTGCAGAAAGGCTCCTGACGTGCCGATAGTATATGAGTCAGGTTGCGGAAAGTCCGAATGGTGGTACCATCGCGCCCGTCCAGGGGAATTGGGCGTCAAACCAAGCAGCAAGGCTCGTTACGGGTCGCCGGAGGGTTTCACGTGTATGTGTACGGCCGACTGAATCGAACAGTTTCCATTGCAGCGCTGGCAGTAATCTGCTGCGCCTCGTTCGTTGGTCAGGCCGCGGCGCAATCGCGCCGGCCCGCGAAGGCCACCATCACCCAGAAATCGGTAAAGTCCCAGGCCAGCCCGGTCCGTGTTCAGAAAGCCCGTACCACAACCACCCGACGCGCGGCAACCCGCACCCGGGCCGCGCGGGCCCGTGCCGCCGCTTTGGCGCGCGCGGCCGCAGCCGCCCGCATGGTGCGCGAGGCCAATACGCCGCGCTACAAGAAGGACGCGCTCGGCAAGATCGTTCCCGACGTGCGCGCCGCCGCGGCGATTGTGTTCAACCCGCAGACGAACGAAGTGCTGTGGGAAGCCAATTCACACGACCGGCGTTCGATCGCCAGCCTGACGAAGGTGATGACCGGCGTGGCGTTTATCGCCGACGAGCCGGATCTGAGCCGTCAGGTCACGGTGGTCACGGCCGACGTCCGCGGCGCCAACGTCACGTATCTACGCGCCGGTGAAACCCTCGCCCTGCGCGACGTCCTCAACCTCACGCTGATCGCCTCCGACAACGCGGCGGCCCGCATCCTCGCGCGCACCTCTGAAGGCGGAACGCCGGCATTTGTCGCACGGATGAACGACATGGCACGGCAGCTGGGCCTGACCAACAGCCACTATGCCGACCCTTCCGGCCTTGACGATCGGAACGTCTCGTCCGCGTATGACGTGTCACATCTGATTGCGTTTGCCAGCGCCAATCCCCAGCTTGCTTCGGTCATGAGTGCGGCGAATTACCAGGTGCGCACCAACCGGCGCGTGGTCAAGATCAACAGCACCAACAAGCTCCTCGGCACTGGAATGGACATCGTGGCGGGCAAGACGGGCTTTATTAGAAAGGCCGGCTACTGCTTTGCGACGTTGCTGCAGATTCCGCACGGCAGCCAGGTGGCGGTCGTGGTGCTCGGCGCCACCAACAGCACACTTCGGTTCGCCGAGGCGCGTCACCTGTTCAACTGGGCCGTTGGGCGCGCGAACGGATTGGTAGGCGGCGGCGATATCGTTGAACGGTAGTCGTCCCCGCAAGTCCCTGGCTGGCCGCACCCCACGGCTCGGCGTTCTCCACATCGCATCGGAAGCTGCGCCCTGGGCTAAAACCGGCGGCCTCGCCGACGTCGTCGGCGCATTGCCGCTGGCGCTTGAAGCGCTTGGTCACAGGGTAACCACGGTGCTGCCGCTGTATCGCGGCATGGCGCTGCCGGGCGCCGAAATCCGCCCGCTCGAAATCACCCTCGGTACCCGGCGATGGCGGGGGCGCCTCCATGTGCTGGCGCAGAGCGCCACGCGCCGCGTCGTCGGCGTGGACGTGCCGGACTGGTACGATCGTGATGGGCTTTACGCCCAAGGTGGCCACGACCACCCCGACAACGCGGAACGCTTCGCAGGCCTCGCGCACGCGGCCCTGGACTTCGCGCAGAACGATGTGGAGGGCGGCCGCATCGACATCGTGCATGCGCATGACTGGCAGGCGGGCCTCGTGCCGGCGCTCATCCGGCAGCAGCCGGCTCGCTGGACGCGGGTGGCCCGCGCCGGGCTGGTGATGACCATTCACAACCTGGCCTATCAGGGGGTGTTTCCCAAAGATGTGGTGAGCCGCCTGGGGCTGGGCTGGGATCTGTTCACGTTGGCCGTTGGCGAGTTCTGGGATCAGTTGAGCTACCTCAAGTGCGGCATCGCGTCGAGCGACATGGTGACGACCGTGAGCCCGACTTATGCGCGCGAAACGGTGCAGCCGGAGTTCGGATTCGGTTTTGACGGCGTATTACGCGCCGTGGGCGATCGGTACGTCGGCATCCTGAACGGCATCGACACGTCGGTCTGGGACCCGGCTTCCGATTCGTTTCTGCCGGCTCACTACGCAGCGGATGATCTGACGGGCAAGCGCCAGAACAAGCGCGCGTTGCTTGACCTCTTCGGCCTGCCGGTTGGCGACGATGCGCTGGCGAGGCCGGTGATCGGGATGGTGTCGCGTCTGGTGGACCAGAAAGGGTGCGACCTGATGTTGGCGGCCGCCGAGCAGCTGATGCAACTCGATGCCACCTGGGTGGTACTCGGCAGCGGCGACTCGCACTACGAAACCGCATTCAAGGGGCTGGCCGGACGATTCCCCTCAAGGATGGGCGTGCGAATCGGGTTCGACGAAGGCGTGGCGCACCTGATTGAGGCTGGGGCAGACCTGTTCCTGATGCCTTCGCGGTTCGAGCCGTGTGGGCTCAATCAGATGTACAGCCTGCGGTACGGCACCGTGCCGGTCGTGCGGGCGGTCGGAGGACTTGACGACACGGTGCGGGGTTACGCGCCGCGCGCGCGGCGCGCCAACGGCTTCAAGTTTCGCGAAGCCACGCCTGATGCGTTGCTGCGCACGGTGCGGCTGGCGCTGCGTATCTATCACAGAACGGACCCGTGGGCGACCCTGATGCGCGAAGGAATGAGCGATGATCACTCATGGGGGCCATCGGCCCGGGAGTATGTCAAAGTGTATCGACAGGCGCGGTATGCGGCCGCCCTGCGATGGGCCGAGTGAGACCGGTCCGACCCGGTTCGAGACGGTTTGAGCCGGTTTGAGCCGATTTGAGAAAGACGAGCGATTCATGGCTTCTGACAAGGTAACCACGTTTACGGACGACAACTTCGACACCAATGTGCTGCAGGCGAGCACACCGGTGCTGGTGGATTTCTGGGCGGAGTGGTGCGGCCCGTGCCGCGCGCTCGGACCGACGATTGACGCGCTGGCGGGCGATTACGCCGGTCGCGTCTCGGTGGGCAAGCTCAACGTCGATGAGAACCCGGGGATCACCGTGAAATACATGGTGCGGGGCATCCCCACGGTGATGCTGTTCAAGGGTGGCCAGGTGGTGGAGCAGATCGTCGGGCTGGCCGACAAGGCCGAGTTCAAGAAGGCCCTGGACAAGCACCTCTGATGGCCGCGCAGTCGAGGGAGGTCACGATCATCGGATCGGGCCCCGCCGGCCTGACGGCCGCGTTGTATTCGGCTCGCGCCAATCTGAAACCTCTGGTCATCGAAGGCCTGGAGGCCGGCGGCCAATTGATGCTGACCACGGCGGTGGAGAATTTCCCCGGCTTTCGTGACGGCATCATGGGACCCGATCTCATGGCGGCCATGCGCGAGCAGGCGGAGCGATTTGGCGCAGAGATCGTGCGCGGCCATGTGCACGCGGTGGACCTCTCGACGCGGCCGTTTGTGCTGACCGTCGGCGACGATCGCATCTTGACCCAGACGCTCATTATCGCGACGGGCGCGTCGGCGAAGTTGCTGGGCCTGCCGTCCGAGCGCGTGTTGATGGGGCACGGCGTGTCCACATGCGCCACGTGCGACGGATTCTTCTTCCGCGGCAAACCCATCGCGGTGGTGGGCGGGGGCGACTCGGCGCTCGAAGAGGCGATTTTTCTCACGCGCTTCGCATCACAGGTGACGCTGGTGCATCGGCGCGATGCGTTTCGCGCGTCGAAGATCATGCAGGACAAGGCGCTGGCCAACCCGAAGATTGTGGTCGAGTGGGACAGCGAAGTCCTCGAGATGCTCGATCCAGCCGCGGGCGCGGTGAACGGGATCGTCTTACGCAACCTCAAGACGGGCGTGCAGAAAACGCTGGCCGTCGAGGGCGTGTTCGTCGCGATCGGTCATACCCCGAACACCAGTGTGTTCAAGGGCCAGCTGGACGCCGACGCGGGCGGCTATTTGATCACGCACGACGGATCGCGCACGAGCGTCGAAGGTGTGTTCGCGTGTGGTGACGTGCAGGACCACGTCTACCGCCAGGCGATCACCGCCGCAGGGTCGGGCTGCATGGCGGCGCTTGATGCCGAACGTTATCTCGAATCGATCCAGCCACCGCCCAACACGCTGGCGGTGTCCGCGGCATCGTAAAACACCACGGCCTGGCCCGGCGTGATGGCCACTTGCGGGTCGTCAAACCGCAGGTGCGCCGTGCCGGGTCCAGTGGCCACCACTGTTGCAGGCGCGTCCTGGTGGCGGTGCCGGATTCGGGCTGTCACTCGGGTCGGCCCCTCGGGTGCCGTACCGGAAATCCAGTTCACGCCCGTCGCCGTGAGTTCGTGGCCGCCCAGCGCCTCGCGTGCGCCGACGACCACGCGCTCGCCAACAGGCTCAAGCTTCAACACATACAGTGGCGAGCCAGTGCTGAGGCCGAGGCCCTTGCGCTGGCCGACCGTGAAGTGATGCACGCCGCGATGTTCACCAAGCACCTGTCCCTCGGCGTCCACGATTTCGCCGCGGGCGGGCGCCTGCGGCGCGTGGCGTTCGACAAACCGCGCGGTGTTGCCGTCAGGCACAAAACAGATTTCGTGACTGTCGGGTTTGTCGGCGACCGAAAGGCCCAGCCGCTCCGCATGGGCGCGCACGTCGGTCTTGTTCAGGTGCCCGACGGGGAAGCGTGCATGCGCCAGCTGATCCTGCGTCAGCGTGAACAGGAAATACGACTGGTCTTTGCCTGGGTCGATGCCGCGCAAGAGGCGGTAACGCCGGTCATCCTCATCAAACAGCACCCGCGCATAGTGTCCTGTGGCCACCACCGAAGCATCCAGGCCTGCTGCGCGTTCGGCCAACGTGGAAAACTTCAAGTCGGCATTGCAGTGCACGCACGGAATCGGTGTCCGGCCGGCCGAGTACTCCCTCACGAAGTTGTCGACGACGGTGGCCTTGAACTCGCGTTCGAAATTCACGATGTAGTGCGGGAATCCCAGCTGCTGGGCCACGCGCTTCGCGTCGTACAGGTCGTCGATGCTGCAACACGATCCGAACTTCGGCGCGCCGTCTTCAGTCTCACGCTGATCGTACAGCTGCATCGACAGGCCCACCACGTCGTAGCCTTCTTCGACCATCAGCGCTGCGGCCACCGACGAATCCACACCTCCGGACATGGCGACCACGACGCGCGTCATTTCTTGGCTCCGACCCCGGGCCTGTCTCCGACAGCGGCGGCTGTCTGACTCAGGCGGCGCAGTTTGTCCACAAGCGCGGGGATTCGGGCGATGACCGCGTCGATCTCGGCGTCGGTCGTGTCCGCGCCCAGGCTGAAGCGCAACGACGTGCGCGCGCGAGAGGCCGACAGCCCCAAGGCGGTCAGGACATGGGACGGTTCGAGCGTACCTGACGAACAGGCCGACCCGGTGGAGACGGCGATGCCCTCGAGGTCGAGGGCAATTAGCAGCAGCTCGGCCTCGACGCCGTCGAAGCTGATGTTGGTCGTGTTGGGCACGCGGGATTCGACGCTGCCGTTGACGTGGGTGCCGGGCACGCCTTCAAGCAGGCCGCGCTCGAGCCGATCGCGGCGGGCGGCGACCGCAGGGGCCACGGCCAACATCGTGACGCGCGCGTACGTGGCCGCCACGCCGAGCCCGGCCAGCCCGGCGACGTTTTCGGTGCCCGCTCGTCTCGAACGTTCCTGCTTGCCGCCGGTCTGCTGGGCCAGCAGCCGAAGGCCGCGGCGCACCCACAACGCACCCGTGCCCTTGGGGCCGCCGAATTTGTGGCCCGAGAGCGAGAGCATGTCCACGCCAAGCGCGTCGACCGACACAGGGACCTTGCCGACGGTCTGCACCGCATCGGTGTGGAACCACGCGCCATGGGCATGCGCCATCGCGGCAAGTTCGGCGATGGGCTGCAGTGTGCCCACCTCGTTGTTGGCGTGCATGACGCTGACAAGTCCCGTGTCCGGGGCCTCGTTCAGGGCCGCGTCGAGGGCTGCCTGAGCGACGACGCCCGACCGGTCGACCGGGAGGCGCGTGACGCGCCATCCCCGGGCTTCCATGGCCGCGCAGGTGGCGAGGACGGCCTCGTGTTCGATCGCCGTTGTGATGAGATGGCGGCGCCCGCCGGTGTCGAGAGCCTCGACCGCGCCCCGGATGGCGAGGTTGTCGGCCTCAGTGCCGCTGCCGGTGAGGACGAGATCACTGGCGCGGGCGCCGATGAGTTCGGCCACACTGCGCCGCGCGTCATCGAGGACGGCGCGCGCCTGCTGACCGGGCGCATGAATCGATGACGGATTTCCGGGCGTATCGCGAAGCACGCGACAGACGGTATCCACCACACCCGGCGCGGGCGGGGCGGTGGCGTTGTAGTCAAGATAGATCTGCATGAATCTGCACGCGGTGGATTCATCGTAGCACTCCCGCTGTATACTGATTCTTATGTGGAACCGAGATGAGGCAGTTCGGCCGCCGTCGTCGGCGCCCGCTCCAACACCAACTAGACCGGCACCGGCAGCACCGGCAGCACCGCCGGCGCCCTCGGCGATGGGCGGCGGTGCCGCACCCCCAGCAGGGAGAGACCAGGTGAATATCGGCAAGAGTGTCGTCGTCAAAGGCGAACTGAGCGGCAGTGAAGACCTCACCATCGAAGGCACCATCGAGGGCACCATCGAACTCCGGCAGAATGTGCTCACGATTGGTCCCAGCGGCAAGATCAAAGCACAGATCCTCGCGAAGGCCGTGATTGTGCTGGGCGAGGTGCACGGCAACATCACCGCCACCGACAAGGTGGAGATTCGCGACACCGGTTCGGTGGATGGCGACGTGTCGGCCCCGCGGATCGCCATTTCCGACGGCGCGCACTTCCGAGGCGCCATCGACATGCAGCGGTCGGGGACTGAACTGAAGACCGAAGGCCGGGCGGCCCCCGACAAGGCGCCACCGCTGACCGGGTCCGTGAGTCCCACGGCGGGAGTCCCGGTTCGCTGACGCCCGTGTTGAATTGGGGGCAGAAGCAGCCGGCGCCTGATGCGGGCGCTGTTGTGCCGTCTGCGCCCGAGTTCACGGTTGCCACGTCGCTGGTGTTCCCCAAGTTCCTGTCGGTCGTTGGTCGGCGGGAGCGGCCCGTGCTCCTTGACCTCGGGCCCGTCATCGGGTCGAACGTCCAGTTCTTCACCGAGCGGCTCACCTGCAAGCTCCATATCGAAGATTTGTTTCAGGAGATCGAGGCCGCGGCCCGCTCGCGTGTCCGGCAGGGGCTTGAGGCCGCGCTGTTCAAGCGGCTGGGCCAGGGGCCCGAATCGGTGGATGGCATTCTCTGCTGGGACGTGTTTGATTTCCTTGATCGCACCGCCGGGATGGCGCTCGCGAGCCATCTGGAGACGCTGCTGCGCCGAGGCGGGGCCCTCTACGGGTTCTTCGGCACCACGGCCATCGATCTGAATCACTACACGCGCTTTATCGTGAAGCGGGAAGACCGGTTCGAGCTTCGGCCGGTTCCTGCCACACCGGTCAAGAGGCGCGTGCTGGTCACCCGCGAGATCAACATGATGTTCGAAGGGTTGATGTCAGCCGACTCTGTGCTGCTCAAGTCCGGCACCCGCGAAACCCTGTTCCGGCGTCCTGCCTGAGGCCGAGGGCCCAAAGTGCGATATCGTCGGTGGTATGGCAAGCAGGCCGACCATTGCATTCCTGAGCGACTTCGGCACGCGCGACCACTATGCCGGAGTGATGAAGGGCGTGGCGCTCAGTATCTGCCCTGACGCCGTGCTCGTGGACGTCTCGCACGACCTGCCGGCGCACGACATCCCTTTTGCCGCGCGCGAATTGGCGGCCACCTACAAGTACTTTCCCTCGGGCACGATCTTCCTCGTAGTGGTGGACCCCGGGGTGGGATCGGCGCGGCGGGGCATTGCGGCTGAGGTTGGTGACTGGCGATTTGTGGCGCCCGACAATGGTGTGCTCACGGGCGTGTTCCAGGATGCGCCGCCGAAGAAGGTGGTGGAGTTGACCGAGCGGCGGTACGCGCGGCCCACGGTGTCGCGCACGTTCGAGGGACGGGATCGCTTCGCCCCGGCTGCCGCCTGGCTGGCCAAGGGCATCCAGTTACCGGCGCTCGGCCGCGCGATCAGCGACTATGTGCTGGTGGATCTGGTGCAGCCCGTGGTCGACGATGCCGGGATTCGTGGCCAGGTGGTGCGGGTGGACCGGTTTGGCAACGTCGTGACCAATATCAGCCGCCGAGTCTGTGAGAAACTCGGCGGGGCCGACGGGGCCCTGCAGATCGAAATTGGCAGCCGGGATGTGAGCCGCGTGGTGTCCACGTTTTCGGAGATCGCGGTGGGCGAGATCGGCGCGTTGTTTGGCAGCACTGATCATCTGGAGTTCGCGGCCCAGGCCGCGAGCGCCGCGGACGTGATGGGTGTGAGTGTCGGCGCGCCGGTATCGGTCCGGCGCCGCTAGCAGGCAGGCAATACATATGACAGGAGTCGTTGCGCATGGCGTTTGATCTTTCCCTTCAGTTACTGCGGGTTGTTGAGCAGGCGGCCATCGCGTGTGCGCACACCATGGGGCAGGGCGACCGGCACGGGTCGGACCGCGTGGCCGTGGAAGCCATGCGGACCACGCTGGACTCGGTGCCCATCGACGGCACGATTGTGATTGGGGAAGGCGAACGCGACGAAGCGCCGATGTTGTTCATCGGTGAAAAGGTCGGTCAGGGCGCGACGGGCGTGACGGGTCTGCCCGAAGTGGATATCGCGGTGGATCCGCTCGAGGGCACGAACCTGTGCGCCCTCGGTGAGTACAACGCCATCGCGGTGCTGGCGGCCGCGTCCAAAGGTGGACTGCTGCACGCGCCCGATCTCTACATGGAAAAACTGGTGGTGGGCCCGCGCGCGAAACACGCGGTGAGCCTGGATCGGCCGGTGAAAGACAACCTGAAGTCGATTGCCAAGGCGCTCGAGCGCGATGTGGATGACCTGGTCATCATGGTGCTCGATCGGCCCCGTCACGAGAAGCTGATCGCCGACATCCGGGCGGCCGGCGCGCGCATCCGGCTGATCGGTGATGGTGATCTCTCAGCCGGCATTGCGGCGGCCGTGGATGGATCGGGCGTCCATGCGGTGATGGGCACCGGTGGCGCGCCCGAAGGTGTGTTGACGGCGGCAGCGATGCGTTGCCTCGGCGGCGAAATCTACGCGCGCCTTGTGGTGGCCAAGCCCGAAGACGAGGCGCGGTGCCTGAAGATGGGCATCACCGACTTCCGGCGGATCTATTCGGCTGGTGACCTCGCGTCCGGGGAGGCGATCACGTTCGTGGCAACCGGTGTCACCGACGGCGCGCTGATGAAAGGCGTGCGGTTTTTTGGTCACGGGACACGGACCAGTTCCATCGTGATGCAGAATGAACCGCACCAGATTCGTTTTATCGACACCATCCACGTGACCGATCGTGGCTCAGACCTCCGCATCCGGTTCTGACGAAGGCGCGCCTGACTGGCGCCGAAATCTCGCGGCGGTGACGGTCGCCACGTTCATCGGGTTTACCGGCTTCACGCTGGTGATGCCGTTCCTGCCGCTGTACTTCGAGCAACTCGGCGTGTCGGACGTGGGGGCGATTGCCGTGTGGTCGGGCGTGAGCCTGGGCATCACGCCGGCGGTGACGGCCGTCATGGCGCCGGTCTGGGCGCGGGTGGGCGAGCGCTACGGCCACAAGCTGATGGTGGCGCGCTCGCTCTTCAGCTTTGTGGTCATCATGGCCGCCATGGCATTCGTCACCGCACCCTGGCAGGTGTTTGCGTTGCGCGCGGTACAGGGGCTGTTTGCCGGCTACGGGATGCTGGCGCTGACGATGGCCGCGCAGTCAGCGCCCGCGGCGCAGATGGCGAGCGCCATCGGATGGGTACAGACGGCGCAACGGCTGGGGCCGGCGTTGGGGCCGGTCGTGGGCGGCAGCCTGGCGCAGGCGTTCGGGTTGCGGATGGCGTTTATCGGTGCTGCGGTATTGTTTTTTGGGGCGTTTGTACTGGTGCTGGTCGGGTATCGCGAAGCCCGCGGACCCCGCCACGACCCGGCGGTCGCGGCGGCGCCCCGTGTGACGTTGCGGTCGTTGATGGTGGTGCCGCATTTTGGTCTGTTTCTTGTGATGGTCTTTAGTCTGCAAATGGTTGATCGCAGTTTTGGTCCCGTCCTTCCGCTGTACCTCCGGGAGATTGGGACGCCGTTGTCGAGCGTTCCCGTGGTGGCGGGCTTGGTGTTCACGGTAGCGGCCGGGGCAGCCGCCATTGGCAACTATCTGTGCGCGGCACTCCTCCGGCACGCCGGCCCGGCGCATCTGGTGATGGGCGCCTCGACTCTGGCGGCCGTTGGCGCGGTCGTGTTCAGCGTCGGCCCTGGCTTCACCGCGCTTGTGGCGGCCGCGGTGATTTTCGGACTGGGCATCGGCGTGGCGTTCACGACCATCTACACCGTGGCCGGGCAGCGG
Source organism: Vicinamibacterales bacterium (assembly GCA_046594875.1). Lineage (GTDB taxonomy): Bacteria > Acidobacteriota > Vicinamibacteria > Vicinamibacterales > SCN-69-37 > SYFT01. The sequence goes on along the minus strand of JBKJQX010000093.1, from coordinate 4,366 downwards.
GTGCCTGAGCGCTCCCGCGGCGTGGCCTTCGGCTATCTGACGACCGCGTCGCTCTCGGGATTGGCGCTGAGCCCGGTGGTGTCCGGCCTGCTGGGTGCGGTCAGTATGCGCAGCGTGTTTGTGGTGGATGCGATGGGCCTGGCCGCGGTCGCCTGGGCGGTGCGGAGGATGCGATGATCGCCGGTCCTCGTGTGTTGCGCATCAACCCGGCCGAGTGCACCGCCGAGGATCTGGCTCCGGCTGTGGCCTGGCTCCGTGATGGGGGTGTTGTGGCAATCCCGACCGACACGGTGTACGGCTTGGCGGTGGACATCCGGAGTTCACTGGCGGTGCGCCGGTTATTTGCGGTCAAAGGCAGGCCGGCGCGGGCAGCGTTACCGCTGATTGCCGCGAACAACGCGCAGGTGGTGGCCTGCGGCGGTCGTCTGGACGCGCGGGAAGCCGCGCTGGCGGCGGCGTTCTGGCCCGGCCCGCTCTCGATCATTCGCGATGCGCCCGCGTGGGTGGCTCCTGAAGTGCATGGGGGACACCGCACCGTGGCGATCCGTGTGCCTGACCATCTCGTGGCGCGACGAATGTGCGAAGCGTGGGGTGAGCCACTCGCGGCCACAAGCGCGAATGTCACGGGCGCGCCGCCGACCGATCGCGCAGAAGGGCTGGGCGTGATTGCCGACGACCCGCATGTGCTTGTCGTTGATGCCGGCGTGACGCCGGGAGGACTGCCTTCGACACTCGTGGATGTGCGCGCAGCGCGCCCCGTGCTGTTGCGCGAAGGCGCGATCCCCTGGAGCCGCGTGTTAGAATTCATACACGGATGAGCACAGAGCGTGCGGCATTGCTGACGCTGATGACGCGTGCCACGCGGGGTGTGGATCACGAGACCTCGCTCGATGAACTTGGTGGGTTGGCGAGCGCGGCTGGCGCCACGGTTGTCCTGCGGGCGATGCAGGAGCGTGCCTCACCCGATCCCGCCACATTGTTCGGCAAGGGCAGAGCCGCAGAAATGGCGACGGCGTGCGAGGCCGCCGCTGTCGACGTGGTGATCGTCGACCATGTGCTCAGCCCTGCGCAGGCCCGGAATCTCGAAGCGGTCTTTGATCGGAGAGTCATCGACCGAACTGAGTTGATTCTGGATATCTTCGCGCGACGCGCGCGAACACGCGAGGGCAAGCTCCAGGTGGAATTGGCCCAGTTGCAGTACAAGTTGCCGAGACTGGTGGGGTCGGCCGAGGCGCTCTCACGCCTTGGCGGCGGCATTGGCACGCGGGGACCTGGGGAAACCAAACTCGAGACCGACCGCAGGCGAATCCGGCAACGCGTGTCGGCGCTCAAACAGGAAATTGCCGAGGTCAGTGAGCGCCGGGGCTATGTACGCGCCAGGCGTAAGCGCGGCGAGGTGCCGACAGTGGCGCTCGTCGGGTACACCAACGCGGGAAAGACCACGCTGTTCAACGCGCTGACCGGCGGTGATGCGGTGGTCTCAGACGCCTTGTTCGTCACGCTCGACCCCCTCGTGCGCCGGGTGAAGTTGCCCGACGCGCGTCAGATCATGGTGTCGGATACGGTCGGGTTCATCGACCGGCTGCCGCACCAGCTCGTCGCCGCGTTCCGCGCCACACTTGAGGAAGTGATTCACGCCGATCTTCTCCTGCATGTCATCGACGCGGCGGCGCCCGATCGGGAGCGGCGGGAGCGCGCCGTCCGCGACGTGTTGACCGAGATTGGCGCCGGCCTGGTGCCCATGCTCGACGTGTTCAACAAGTGCGATCAGTTGTCGCCGATGGATCGCGACAGGCTGACCACGACCGCGCCCGGCGCCGTGTGTGTGTCGGCCGTGACCGGCGAAGGCGTGCGTGACCTGGTGGACGCGGTCGCGTCCAGAGTGGCCATGGACACCGAGCGCGTCACCTTTCATCTCGAGTTTTCGAGCGAGGCCGATCGGCAGGTGCTGGTGGAACTGCATCGCCATGCCCGGGTCACGAGCCAGATTACCGTGGGCTCGCAGGTGACCGTGGAGGCTGACGTGCCACGGCGGCTGCACGACCGTCTGTTGCGCCTCCAGGAGATCGCATGAGGGGCCAGGTGCGTCGGGACTGGGTGCGCACGGCGCTGGCCGTGTCGGTGCTGGCCACGGCGGTCGCGTGCGCGTCGGCGCCCGTCGCACCACGCGTCGTGCCGGCCACGCCGACTTACCGCGAGGTGCCGCCGCTGCCGGTCCCCGCTGGCCTGCAGGCCACGCCCCAGATCAGGGCCCGCCACGATCAGGCGTGGCGCCGGCTCCAGTCGGGCGACCTGCGCGGCGCGAACCGAGACTTCACCGACATCCTCCGCCAGTCGCCTGATTTTTATCCGGCCGCCGCCGGCCTGGGATACCTCGCCTCGATCGATCGCAAGTACGACGATGCGGCGCGGCGCTTCGACGGGGTGGTCGCCGTGGATCGCACGTATCTGCCCGCGCTCCAGGGCCGCATGGACGTGGCGCTGGCGCGGGGGGAGGATGTGGTGGCCGTGGCCATGTCCGACCTCATTCTCGCAGTGGACCCTGGCCGTGACGATGTCCGCGAACGGCAGGAAGTGCTGAGACTGCGGGTGGTGCAGGCCCAGTTGACCCGCGCGTCGGCTGCGCGCGCGGCGGGGCTGTGGGACGAGGCGCAGGCCGCGCTCGATCAGGCGCTGGTGCTGGTGCCCGACAGCGCGGTCGTGTTGCGGGATCTGGCACAGGTGGAGATCGCTCGCGGTCGGCTTGACGAGGCCGAGGCCCACGCCCGCCGGTCGCTGGAACTCGACAACGGTGACGCCGAGGCGCACGCCGTGATGGCGAGTGTGCTCGAAGCCCACGGCCGGCCCCGCGAGGCTGCGGCCGCTCTGGCGCGCGCGATCCGCATCGACCCGCGACAGGAGTGGCGCGATCGGGCCGCCGCGCTCAGCGCTCGCGCCGACTTCGACGCATTGCCTGCCGAGTATCGCGCCATCCCGTCGGCGGCCCGTGTGACGCGGGGACAGCTGGCCGCGATTCTCGGCATACGGCTTCAGAGCGCCCTCGCGCGCGCGCCTCGGCGGGTCACGGTGGTCGTCACCGACGTGCGGTCGCATTGGGCGGCGCCGTGGATCCTGCCGGCCATTCGCGTCGGATGGATGGACTCGTTCCCCAATCACACGTTCCAGCCCTCGGCGCCCGTCCGCCGTGCCGAACTCGCCCAGGTCGTCTGGCGCGTGGCGCAGGACCTGGCCGCACGGCAGCCGTCTGACGTGGCCCGGTGGCGGGCCTCGCGCCCGGTCGTGCCCGACGTCTCGCGCGCCCACCTGGCGTATTCCGCCATCGCCGGTGCGCTCGCGACCGGTGCGATGAGCCTGTCGGCCACCGGCCGTTTCGAGCCCAGTCGCCTCGCCGCTGGCTCGGAGGTCGTGGCCGCCGTCGCGCGCCTCGAGCAATTGGCGAAACAACAAGACTGGCCATGACGCTTTTTACGCCGGCGAACCTGCTCACGATTTCGCGAATGGTCCTGGTGCCGGTCTTCGCTCTGTGCATGTTGTATGGCTACCCGGGCTGGGCGCTGTTTACCTTCGTGGTGGCGGGCATCACTGACCTGCTCGACGGAGCGATCGCTCGCTGGACCAACCAGCAGACCACGCTCGGGGCGTGGCTGGACCCGATGGCCGACAAGCTGCTGCTCCTGACGATGTTCGTGATGTTGACGCTGCCGGGCCTGGGGATGACGTACCGGCTGCCGCTGTGGCTCACGGTGCTTGTGATCAGCCGCGATGTCGCCATTGTGCTGACCGCGGCCGTCATCAACCTCGCGGTCGCGCCGCGCACCTTCAAGCCATCGCCCCTTGGCAAGGCCGCCACGGGCATCTACATCCTGACGGGCGTGGTCACGCTCTGGGGCAACTACCGCGGACTGCCCGGCGGCGTGTTGCCGGTCTTCGTGTACCTCTCACTCGCGATCACGCTGCTCTCGGCGGCGGACTACCTGCGGCGCGTCACGCGAGTCCCCGGCGACACCAAGCCAGCGTAGCGCGGCGGCCGATCCCGCCGGTCGGCCATGCCATCGCCTCGATCCGCCGTGCAAGCCGGCTCAATCCGCTATGCATTCACTTCGACCCGCCATGAAATTGAGGGTTGAGGATTGAGCGATTGAGGATCGGGATCCGACGGATTGCTGATCTCTGATCGCTGATGGGAATTGTCGGATCGCGAGATTGTGTTGATTTCTAAATTGCGGGATCGTGCGATTGCAGGATGGGGATTGCGGGATCGGGATTGCCAATCGTCCGATCGCGGCGATCCCAATCTCACGATCCGGCCATCGCGATCCTCAATCGAGAATCAGCAATCCGTCCCATCCCGATCCTCAATCGCTCC
>JBKJQX010000029.1:0-7728 GCA_046594875.1 Vicinamibacterales bacterium | reverse complement strand
CACCCGACGTCTTTTTCAGAACGCCTCCGAGCTCATTTACCGCGATGCGCCACCCGGCCTGGCCGGGTGGCGCATCGCCCGCCACAATGTCGCCCCCCGCCTCGACGAGGGCGGCGGTGATGCCAGCGCCTCGCAACGCCTCGAGCGCGGCCTGCAGGATGTATCCTTTGGCGACGCCGCCGAGGTCGAGGCGCATGCCGGCCGCCGACAGGCGGACGGTCTGCCGCGCGGCGTCGAGTTCGACGCCGCGCCAGCCGGTCACGGCGCGCGCGGCGTCAAGCGCCGCGCGCGTGGGCAGCCGGCGGGTGGCCCGGGCGTCGCGCCAGAGCGCGACGAGCGGGCCCACCGTCGGGTCAAACGCGCCGTCGGTGTCCCGGGCGATCGCGATCGCCCGGGCCACGACGTGAAAGACCTCCGCCGACACGGGCGCGGCGGCGGGCGCGAGGCGCGCGACGCTGCGGATCTCGCTGTCGGGGCGGTAGTCGCTCATCGCGGCGTCAAGCGCCGCGATGCGCGCAAACGCCGAGGTGGCCGCCCGCAGGGCGGCCGGCTCGGCGGGCGCGTACAGCACCACCCGCACGGGCATGCCCATGTGGACCTGGGAATATTCGAACCGCGGAGGAGTTTGTGGCGAGTCCGCAGCGTGAGGGGTCGACATGAGGACCAGCCCGATGACGCAGACGAAAAACGACCTCAGAGGTCGTTTCGCACTGATCGTCGCCCTGGCCATGGTGGCCATCGTATCGCTGACCGCCCAAGCGCCGCAGGCCCCCAGTGTTCGCGAGACCATCGCCGGCACCACGGTCACCTTCGAGATGGTCCTGGTGCCCAAAGGCGCAACAGCCGGCCCCTTTTACATCGGCCGGACCGAGGTCACCTGGGACATGTACGACGTGTTTGCGCTGGGCCTCGACACACCCGCCGCGCGGCCGGCCGGCAGTGACGGCGTGGCCCGTCCGTCCAATCCGTACGGCGCACCCGACTACGGCTGGGGACACGCAGGCTTCCCGGTCATCAGCGTCACGCGCCAGGCGGCGGAAGGCTACACGAAATGGCTTTCGCAGAAGACCGGACGGGGTTATCGTCTTCCCACGGAAGAAGAGTGGCAACATGTGGCCGCTCTTGCCGCCGGGTCTGACGGACTGACGCCGGACGCACTCGACGGTGTGGGGTGGCATCGCAACAACGCCTCGGCGCACAGCCACGCGGTTGGGACAAAGGCGCCAGACCGGCTGGGGCTGTTTGATCTGTTTGGCAATGCCGCGGAATGGGTGATGGCGAAAGACGGCCAACTCGTCACGCGGGGCGGGTCGTTTCGCGACGGTCAGGACGGCATCGGTCCGGCAGGCCGCGCGGTGCAGGACGAGTACTGGAACGAACGCGATCCGCAGTTGCCCAAGAGTCGGTGGTGGTTATCCGATGGCCCCTTCGTGGGCTTTCGATTGGTCAGAGAGATTCAGTAACGAGGCTTCCATGTCAGACACAAAAATTCCGCCCGTTTCGCGCCGCACGTTCATCAACACCTCCGCCGCCGCGGCGGCAGCGCTGGCCTGGCCGGGCAGCGCACACGGTTTCCACATCTGGGGTTCCGATGTCATCCGGGTCGGCGTCATCGGTTGCGGTGGACGAGGCACGGGCGCGGCGGGCGACTGCCTGCGTGGCGCCGAAGGTGTTGAGCTTGTGGCCCTGGGTGACCTCGCGCCCGACCGGCTTGCTGAATGCCGGGCACAACTCGACAAACTCGGCGCGTCCAACGCCGGCATTGCCGCCAAGATGAAGGTCACCGACGACAAGTGCTTCACCGGCTTCGACGCCTACCAGAAGGTCATCAACTCAGGCGTGGACCTGGTGATCCTGGCGTCGCCTCCCGGGTATCGCCCCACCCACCTCGCGGCTGCGGTCGAAGCGGGCAAACACGTGTTCTCTGAGAAGCCCGTGGCCGTTGACGCTGCCGGCATCCGCTCCGTGCTGGCGACGTACGAGAAAGCGCGCGCGAAGAATCTCGGTATCGGAGTCGGCACCCAGCGTCGCCACCAGGCTGATTACGTCGAGACCATTGAGCGCATCCAGGGCGGCGCCATCGGCCAGGTCATGTCGGGCCAGGTCTTCTGGAACCAGGGCGGCCTCTGGTCGCGCGATCGCAAGGCCGAGTGGACCGACGCCGAGTGGCAGATTCGCAACTGGCTCTACTTCGCCTGGCTCTCGGGCGATCACATCGTCGAACAGCATGTGCACAACCTGGACGTCGCCAACTGGGTGCTGGGCGCGCATCCGGTGAAGGCCACAGGCGTGGGTGGCCGGCAGTTCCGCACGGATCCGAAGTTCGGCCACATCTACGATCACTTCGCGGTGGACTACGAGTATGCGAACGGCGCGCGCATCATGAGCATGTGCCGCCAGATTCCCGGTTCGGCGAACCGCGTCGGTGAGTGGTTCGTGGGCACCAAGGGCATGTCGGATGCGTCATCGAAAATCGTCGGGGATACGCCGTGGACATACAAAGTGCCGGAGCGGCGCCCGAACGGCTACGTGCAGGAGCACACCGATCTGGTGGCGAGCATCAGGACAGGCCGGCCTTACAACGAGCTCAAGCAGGTGGCGGAAAGCACATTGACCGCCATCATGGGACGCGAGGCTGCGTACACAGGTCAGGAAATGACCTGGGACGGCGTGCTCAACGCGAAACAGGATCTCACGCCACCGGTCGGAGCCTCTGACTACGGGTCTCTGACCGTGCCGCCGGTGCCCATGCCGGGCAAGACCAAACTTGAGCGTGCATGGAATGAGTAGCGCCATGTATCGGCGTCAATTCCTCACATCGACGCTGCTCGCCGGCGCGGGCGTCGCTCTCGCCGGTCCTCGCATATGGGCCGACGCGTCGGCGCAGCCCGCGCGCAAGTTCCGGCTGAACTATGCCCCGCACTTCGGAATGTTCCGCGAGCACTCGGGCGCCGACCTTGTCGCGCAACTGGAGTTCATGGCGGCCGAAGGGTTCACGGCACTCGAAGACAACGGCATGCGCGGACGCTCGGTGGCCGATCAGGAACTGATCGGCAAGACACTGTCGCGCCTCAACATGCGGATGGGCGTGTTCGTGGCGCACACCATCAACTGGACCGAACCCACGCTCACGCTTGGGGCAGGGCCACACCGCGATACGTTCCTCAAAGAGGTGACGGAATCGATTGAGATCGCAAAGCGTGTCGGTGCGAAGTGGATGACCGTGGTGCCCGGCCACGTAGACAAGCGCCCGCACTTCGACTATCAGACCGCGAAGGTGGTCGAGACGCTTCGCATGGCTGCCGCGCTACTCGAACCGCACGGATTGGTGATGGTGCTCGAGCCGCTCAACACGCTGCGGAATCACCCCGGCATGTTCCTGACGTCCAGTCCTCAGGCGTTTCTGGTGTGCAAGGCCGTGAACAGTCCATCGTGCAAGATCCTGTTCGACATCTACCATCAGCAGATTACCGAGGGAAATCTCATCCCCAACATCGACACGGCGTGGGACGAGATTGCCTACGTACAGGTCGGTGACAATCCCGGCCGCAACGAGCCCGGCACCGGCGAAATCAACTATCGCAACGTGTTCAGACACATTCACGGCAAGGGATTCACAGGAGTTGTCGGGATGGAACACGGCAACGCCACCCGCGGCCGCGACGGCGAACGGGCCGTGATCAACGCGTACGTGGCCGCCGACGGCTGGACCTGACTGCCCCTTACTGGGCCGAATACGTGCTCCAAGCCAGATACGCAATGACCGCGACGATAAGCAGCAAGACGACGCGGGCGACACCCATGAGCTGGGTGCCTGCGACGTGACGCGTCCCCTTCCCCTTAAAACCGGTGACCGCGGCAAAGACGGTAATCACGAGAGCGAGGGCTAACCAGGCCAACCAGGACATAGGGCATGCTACGGCGGCGCTGCCAAGTACGTCCGTGCCGTTTCGAACAGTACCGAGCGCCAGCCGCGTCAGGTCAGGATGCTGAGCAGGACGTAGATGACTAGTGCACCAAACAGACCGAAGCCGAGGAGTTTGGCGAGGGCGTAGGAACCAATGAGTTTCAACATGCACGTGGTGAGTGCAACTCACATACCAGGCCCTTGACCGCATGTTGTGGCACGCCGCCGGTCATTCTGGGTATCCGCTTACCAGTTCAGCGCCTCCGGAGGTGATCATGCGGACGACCGTGCTGTCCTCTGCATTTGGGAGCGCATTCGCGGTCACGACTCCGTGCTAGGCTCGCGGGCCATGGGACAGGAGCGCGATCGAGGAGCAGGCGGGAGCGCCCGGCCGCCCGTCAGCGTGTGGCGCTGGCCGCTTCGTCGATGGATGCGGGATCTCGGGGCAGACCTGAAGCAGGGTCTCCGAATGATGCGCCGCAGCCCGGTGTTCACGGTGACGGCCGTCGTTGTGCTTTCCCTCGGCATCGGCGTCAACACGGCGCTCTTCAGCGTGATCAACGCGTTGTTCTTCACGCCACTGCCGGTCAAGGCGCCTGGCGAGTTGTTCTACATCTATACAAAAAACGAAGCCGGCCAGGTGATGGCCAGTGTTGACCCTGCGTTTTTTGAGGAGTTCAATCCACGCGGTGAGGCGCTGGCGGATTTCACCGGGCATTGGCGCGTGAGATTGCCCCTGACCGCAGATGATCTCACGGAGGTGGCGCACGGGGAGTGGATTCACACCGCCTACTTCCCGCTGCTCGATGTGAAGATGCAGCTCGGTCGGCCGCTCGAGCCCAAGGACGCCGACATGGCCGTGCCCGGGTTGGCGGTCGTCATCAGCGACGAATTCTGGAAGAGGCGTTTTGGCGGCCGGCTCGATATCGTCGGCACACCCGTGCGACTGAACGCGACACACGGCACGATTGTCGGAGTGGCGGCTGAAGGCTTCGAAGGGCTGTCCGACCCGTGGACGCCCACGATGTTCTGGGTGTCGGGATTGAAGATGCAGTCGGAAATTGCCGGGCGCCCTGCGGCCGCGACACGTTACATCGGCGGACCAATTGGGCGGCTGAAGCCCGGAGTGTCGTTCGAGCAGTTCAAGTCGTTTTTTGCCGTGGTGGTGTCCGAATGGAAGGCCACCAGAATCGCCCAACTTAGCACCCGTGCCAGAACACCAGCCGACTTCGAACGTTGGAAGCGGTCGATGGAGGCAACGACGTACCCGCTGTATCGCGCGGCCGATGTGCGTATGCCCTTTAATCCCGAGGGGCGCCTGATTCCGATCGGGTTGCTGATGGGCATGGTGACCATGGTCGCGCTCGTCCTTCTGATTGCGGCCTCCAATATCGCCGGGCTCCTGATGGCGCGCGGGGTGGCACGCACCGGGGAGGTCGCCGTGCGACGCGCGCTGGGCGCCGGCATCGGGCGCTTGTCGCGCCAACTCCTGACCGAAAGTGTGGCGCTGGCCACAACCGGCGGCGCCTTTGGGTTGTTCGTGGCCTACACGATGGTCGGACTCTTCCGCGCCTACACCCCGTCCAGGTTTGCCGTTGATGCGGCCGTGGACTGGCGTGTGCTCCTGTTTGCCGTCGCCGTGTGTATGGCTGCTGGTGTTGTCGTCGGCCTGGCGCCGGCGCTGCAGGCCGCGCGCGTCAACGTCCTCGAGGCGTTGAGTAACGGTGTGGCCGGCACGCGCCGTGTCCGGACGCGTCTGCGCCACTGGATCGTGATTCCCCAGGTCGCCTTGACCATGGTCCTGTTGCTGGTCGCGGCCGTGCACACGCGCACGTTGCTCCAGATCGAACGAGCCGACCCTGGCTACCGCACCGACGACGTGGTGGTGCTGACCATTGGCCGCTGGGAGCCCAGGCCTCCGGGACGGATGTACACCGCCGCCGAGCAGGAGGTAGAAGCCAGGAAAGTCCGCGAGTTCAACCGCGATGTTCTTTCGCGGGTGGCGCAACTGCCGCAGGTCAGGAACGTGGCACTCACGAGCGCCTTGCCGGTGTCTGAGACGTTCGGAGAGCTGCAGTCGGTGATCGGGTGTGAGGACTACGTAGCGAATGCGCCTCCTCGAGGGGCCGCCGTTCGCGTGCAGGTGTCCGACGGCTACTTCGACGCCGTGGGTATGCGGCTGAGGGCTGGCCGGATGTTCGACGACCGGGATGGTCCGTACGAACAGTTCGGTCCGCGAGTCGCCATCATCAGCGAGGCGCTGGCACGTAAGGCCTGGCCCGCGGGCAATGCCGTGGGACAGCAATTCACGCTGCAATCCGACAGCGCTGGACAGAAGGTTGAGTGGCTCGAGGTCGTGGGAGTGGTGAACGATGTAGACCCCGTCCTCACTGAACGCGGCCATCGCCCGCTCGTGTACGTGCCTGTCAAGCAGCAGTGGCGCGGCGCCACTGGCAGTCTGCTCATCCGTGGCGTTGGCGATCGCGATGCCCTCATCCGCGACGCCAAGGCCGCAGTCATCGGCGCCGACACGTTCGCAGAAGTCTCGCAGGTGCGGACCCTGGATCAGGTGGTGGCTGAGATTCTGTATCCGCGCCGGCTGGCGGCCGCGATGCTCGTGGCGGGCGGCGTCATCGGCCTCGTGCTGTCGTGTATCGGGTTGTATGGCGTGGTGTCCTACTCGGTCGCTCAGCGATTGCGTGAGATTGGCATCCGCTCAACGCTTGGCGCCAATCGGCGCGACATCTTGCTCCTTGTCATGCGCGAGGGCGCACGAGTCGCCGGCATCGGCACCGCCGTCGGTTTCCTCGTGGCCGTCTTCGTGTTGCGCGTCACGGCTGGAATGCTGCCCCAACTACCCACGGCCGATGCGGTAAGTTTTGTGACCGTGCCGTTGATCCTCGCGGCGATGGTGGTGCTGGCGTGTCTCCTGCCGGCGTTGCGCGCCGCGCGGGTGGACCCGGCGGTGGTACTGAGGGCGTAATGAGCCAATGAGCCAATTGGCGCATTGTTGACGTGAAGCGCGCCTGCGAGAGAGGATCGCCACAATGATCCGCGCCATCCGTCGCATTGACGTGGCCCTCCTGGCATGGTCGCGGCCAGTTCAGTACGCCGTGATCGGGGCCACGTTGGCGGGGATGCTGATGGTGGCTGTTTCCGAAGTGCCCAGGGTGTACGTGGACTTCTCCAGAGTCACCTGGCTGCCTACGATCGACCAACCAGAACAATACGGACCCGACACGATCGCAGGAATGTACGCGTCCCGGGTCATCCTCAACGATTCGTCCGACATGTATACGCGGGTCCTGGATCAGACCCCCCTTGAGGCCGAGACCTGGTCCAAGCAGGCCTCAAGTCCGTATCCGCCGGTGACACTGCTCTCCCAGGCCGCGCTGTATGCGATGGGTGAGGCCGCCGGTATCGGCTTCTACGGTGCCGTCCTCATCCTGGCCGTGATCTTCGTCGGTCTTGTCGCTACCTACTGCCTGCGCACGCGCTGGTATGTCTTTCCGCTGTTATTCGGCAACTTCGTGTATTTCGGCCATCGGTTTGTGGCCGTGCAGGACGTCACGTATCTGATCATGCTGGTGGTCGTCATGGTGGCCCTGCACGTTTCTCGTAGTGGGGCGCGGGTTGGGGCGCGGGGTGGTTCGACATGGTCACATCCGCTGGTGGCGCTGGCGATCACGATAAAGCTCTCGCCCGCCTACTACCTGAAGAATCTCCTTCTTCTGCCGAGGCGCACGGTCCTTGTCGTCATCGCCATTCTTCTGGCGGGGTTCGTACTACCGATCGCGATCTGGGACGACTACCTGGCGATC
>JBKJQX010000214.1:0-7186 GCA_046594875.1 Vicinamibacterales bacterium | reverse complement strand
GACCGGCTCCTGGCCGCCGTGCTGACGACGTTCGGGTCGGCGACGAGCGCGATCGAAATCGGCGGACGCGGCACGTTTGACGGCACCCTGACCCGCTGGTTCAGCCGTCCCCTCATCGTCGGCAAGTTCGAGGGCGAAGGACTGCGCGCGTGGGATGTGCTTTGGGGTCGCGGCCGCGCGGATGTGTCTATTGAAAACAGCTACATCAATGTGACCAACAGCGTGTTCGGTGACGGCGTGGCGAAGCTCGCGGCCAACGGCAAGTATTCGTTCGGCTATCCGCGCGCAGACGGCGGCGAGGAGATCGACGCCCGCATCACCGCTGAGCGATGGCCGCTGACAGACTGGCGGCATTTTTTCGAGCTTGATGACTGGCCCGTGGAGGGCACGCTGTTTGCCGACGTGCGAATTTACGGACGGTATCAGGGACCGGAAGGGTTCGGCTTGTTGCGCGTGGTACCGGGCACCGCGTGGGAAGAGACGTTTGAGTCCTTCACCTGCCGGTTGACGTTCGAACCCGAGGGGGTGCGGGTGGAAGGCGCCGAGGTGACCAAGAGCACGGGGTTCGTGCGCGGCGCGGCGTACATCGGCTGGCCCCCGACCAAGGATGGATGGGGCACGTACAGCTTCACGTTCGACGGCGAGAAGATCCCCGTGGAGTCGCTCGTCAGCTTCACGGTGCCCAACGCCAACCTGACCGGCGTACTGAACTTCACCATGCAGGGCAGCGGAAGCACGGAGCACCCGAGATACGAGTGGGATGGGACCATCGCCGACTTGTTCTGGGGTGATGAAGGCATCGGCCAGGCGACCGCGCACATGGTGATTGAAGAAGACATCGTCAGGATCGATCGACTGGATGTGGCCTCCGATCGCTTGTCGGTCTCGGGATCGGGCCAGGTGGCGATGAACGATGTTTACGATGGCGACCTCTCGTTGCGCTTCAATGAGACATCCGTGGACCCGTTCCTCAGATTTCTAGCCCCGCAACTCTCGCCCTATACCCAGGCAGTGGTGAGTGGCGCCGTCCGCTTTCGCGGCGAACTGGCGAACGTCTCTCGGCTCGGTGTGGACGTCACCATCGAGAAGGCCGATTTGACGTTGTTTGACTACACACTGTCGAACCCGATTGGCGCGAACGGCGTCCGTGTGCCGCTGCGGATATCGTTTGCCGAAGATGTGTTGAGGATTTGTGGTGTGGTGCCGGCTTCCCAGACCGGCCCCTGCGCGGGATCGACGGGAGCATTTACGCTCTCGGGCGAAGGGACCAGCCTGACCGTGGGTGGCCTCGTGAATCGAGGGACCTCGACCCTGGACGTATCGGTCAATGGTGCGAGCAATCTGGCTGTTCTGCAGGGTGTGGTTCAGGACCTGCGAAGTTCGGGGGATGCGACGATCGCGGCGCGCATCACCGGCACGTTCGAGGCTCCGGTCTACGGGGGGAGTGCGACGGTGGCCAATGGCCGGCTCAGGCATTTCTCCTTTCCGCACAGCCTGGACAACATTCATGGCGCCGTGCGATTTGACGCCGCCGGCATCCGCCTTGATGGCCTTCGCGCACGCATGGGCACGGGCGCGAGGTATGGCGGCGGTGAGATCGCGTTTGGAGGCACGATCGGGCTCGACGGATTCATGCCGAGCGCGTTGAGCGTCACGGCGCGCGGCGACGGCCTGGACCTGCGCTTCCCCGAAGGCTTCCGGTCGATCGTTGATGCCGACCTCTCGTTGACGGGGTCGCTTGAAGCCGCCGCGCTTACGGGCAGAATTACCCTTCGCCAGGTCCGTTATACACGACGGCTGCAGAGCAACGCGGGTTTGCTCGGGTTCGCCAATGTCGGGGGCGGCGAAGTGCTGACCGGTGGCGCCGCCGTCGCGACAGAAGTGCCGATCAGTTTCGACCTGGAGCTGGTGGGCCAGCGGCTGCTCGTGATCGATGACAGCGACGCCACCGTTGTGGTGTCTCCCGACTTGAGACTCACGGGCACCCTCGACCGTCCGGTGTTGTCCGGCCGTGTCGATATCGACCGTGGCGAGACCGAATTCCTTGGCAACCGCTACACCGTTGGCGGATACGTGGAGTTCTCGAATCCAGATCGGATCGAGCCCTTTTTTGATATCGAGGCGCGCACCCAGATCCGGCAACCCTCGCAGGAATACCGGCTCGACCTGACGTTTTCTGGAACGCTGGATAAGTTCACCTACAACCTGAGTTCCGATCCGCCGTTGTCGCAGACCGACGCGTTGTATCTGATCCTCGGTCAGAATCCCAACCTGCAGCGCGCTGAACTGCGCGCCATTGAATCGCCGCAGGAAGTGCAGAACCGCTTGATGTCCTCGATGCTGGCGCAACTGGTGGCCAGTCCCATCTCCACGCAGGTGGGCCGGGTGGTGGAGAGCACCGGCCTGGTCGACACCTTTACCGTCACGCCATTGCTGGGGCAGGATGCCACCTTGCAGCAGCTCAACCCCGGTGCGAGGGTGACCGTCGGCCAGCGCATCTCGCGGAAGGTGTACCTCACGTACTCCCGCTCGTTGGACAATGTCAGTCTCGACTACGAGATTCTCCTGCTGGAATACGCACAAAACGATCAGATGTCGTGGGTGTTGTCGCGCAACCAGGACGGCACGTTTGCCCTCGACTTCCGCGTGAGGTACCGGTTCTGACCATGCGAAACCGTGTGTACTGCGCTGTGATGGTCGTGCTGTGGCTCCACGCCGCGCTGGGGGCGACCGCGGAGGCGAGTCCGACGCAGCCGCCCGCGCCGCAGGTGCAGGCGCTGCCGGATCTCAGAGCGTGGATCGGGCGGACCGTGACGCTCGTACGGGTGGAAATTGAAGGCCAACCCGTGGCGCAGGCGAGCGTGTTCGAGTTGCTCGAGGTCCGCCGGGGTATGCCACTGAGTGACGAGGCCGTGCGCGAGAGCCTGGCGCACCTGCGTAACCTCGACCGGTATGAAACGGTCGCGGTCACGGCCCACGCGGATGGCGACGGCGTCGTTGTGTTGTTCTCGCTGATATCCCGGCATCCCGTCGACCGGCTCGAATTTCGTGGAACGCCCGGTCTGGACGGACGCTCACTGGAACGAGCGGTGTTGGAGCAGACCGGGGGGCGGCTGGTCGCGGTGAAAAACGAGGCGGCCGCCGAGGCGGTCCGCCGGCTGCTCGCTGACGAGGGCTTCTACCGGCCAGTTGTCTCGGCCACGGTGGAGCCCAGGCACGATGTGCACGCGGCCACGCTCGTGCTCACGGTGGAGGCGGGTCCGAGGCAGCGCATCGGGACCATCACGGTTGGCGGCGAGTCACCCCTGTCCGCTGCGGAAGTGCTCGATGCGCTGAATGTGTCGACGCGGGCGCCGTATCGGCGGCGCGCGATTGAGGACGCCCTGCGCGCAGTGGCCGAGCGCCTGCGGACCCGCCGGTTCTATGAGGCGTCGGCCAACCACTTTCCCACGGGTGATGGCGAGGTGGTGGACCTGACCATCACGGTCGACTCGGGGCCCATCTTTGACATTGTGGTGACTGGCGATCCGCTCCCTCCTGGCGGCGTGGATCAGTGGGTTCCCATTCGCCGTGAGAACTCGGCCGACGAGGATCTGCTCGAAGACTCGGCGTTTCGCATAGAGGAGACCCTGCGACGCGGGGGGTACTGGCGCGCGCGCGTCGAAGTGCGACGCGCGGAGCAACCCGGAGGCGGCCGCATCGTGGTGACCGTTCACGTGGCCCAAGGCCGCCGCTATCGCCTGCGCGATGTGACGATCGGCGGCAACACCTTCATCACCACCCCCGACGCGCGTACGTTGCTGGCGCTTCCGCTCGGTGAACCCTTCAGGGAAGATGTGGTCACTGGCCGGGTGCAGGCGTTGGCGTCCGCCTACGCGGCCGCCGGTTACGCCGTAACGGTTGAGGTGATTCCAGAAGAGGTGCCATCCACGCGAGCGGATCAGGATGGCGAAGTGGTGGTGCATCTCACGATCCTCGAGGGGCCGGCCAGAACCGTCGGCGACATCATCATTGTCGGCGGCAGCCAGTTTGAAGAGTCCGAGGTGCGCACGGCGATTGCGTCGCGTACCGGTGAGCCGCTCCGGGACGTGCAGATGAGGGCCGATCGCAACAACGTCGAAGCGCTCTACCGCAACGCCGGGTTCCAGTCGGCGACGGTCAACGTTGTGCTCAGCGGTGGACCGCGCTACACCGCGACCTTCACCATCAACGAGGGTCGCCAGACCATCGTGGACCACGTCATTGTCGCGGGCAACTCGCGCGTCAGTACCACGACCATTCTGGGCCAGGTCACTCTCAAACAGGGGCAGCCCCTGGGGCAGGCGGCGCGCGCCGAGAGCCAGCGGCGTCTCAACGACCTGGCCATCTTCCGGCGCGTCAGCATCACTCAAGGACCCGATACCGCCGGTGATGGCCGGGTGGACGTGATCGTGCACGTCGAAGAGTCATCGGCCACCACGATCGGCTACGGCGCAGGCATCGAATTTGGCCGCACGCCTCGCACGGTCGAAGGGGGCGTGGAAGATCGTTTCGAGTTCGCGCCCCGTGGGTTCCTTGAAATTGGCCGGCGCAACCTGTTTGGCGGCAACCGATCGATCAACCTGTTTTCACGCGTCAGCCTGCGCCCCAGGAACGAACCTGATGATCCGGCGCGCGACGGCAAAGGGTTTGCGCTGAGCGAGTACCGCGTGACCGGCAGCTACCGTGCGGCGCGTCTCTGGCGAACCAACACGGACATTGTGGTGAGCGCCACTGCCGAACGCGCCATCCGCACGTCGTTCACCTTTGTGCGGCGCGCCGCCAACGCCGAGGCCCTCAGGCGACTCTCCACCAAGCTCAGCGTCTTCGGCCGGTATGCGCTGGATTCGACCCGGCTCTTCGACACCAGAATCTCGGAGGAGGATCAGCCGCTGATCGACCGGCTCTTTCCGCAGATTCGCCTCTCGTCCATCTCGAGCGGTGTCGTGTGGGACAACCGCGACGATTTCCTGGACCCGACCAGTGGGGGATGGCTCAGCGCCGACGCCGAAATTGCCTCGCGGTCGTTGGGATCCCAGGTCGGCTTTGTGAAGGCATTCTTCCAGGCCACCGGCTTCCGACGAGTCTCGCGTGCGAATCGCGTAGTGCTCGCGGGGCGCATGCAGGTGGGCGTGGCGCGTGGCTTCGAACGCCAGGTGACCCGGCTCGACGACAACGACGTGCCGATCCTTGGACCTGACGGGCAGCCGCTGACCGACACCGTGGCCGACCTCCCCGCAGGACGACGGTTTTTTGCGGGCGGCAGTACCAGCGTGCGCGGATTCCAGCAGGACCGGCTCGGTGTGTCGGGCATCCTGAATCCCACGGGCCTGTCGAACGGCGGCAATGGCCTGGTGGTGATGAACGGTGAGGTGCGAACGCAGGTGCTGACAAGTGTGTCGCTGGTGGGATTCATCGACGGAGGCAACGTGTTCGCTCGGGCCAGTGACATCCGGCCGGGTGATTTTCGCGGGGCTGCAGGGCTTGGCATCCGCTATCGATCGCCGCTCGGTCCGTTGCGGCTGGATTTTGGTTTCAAGCTCGACCGCCGGGTGTTCAACCTCAAGCGCGAACGCGGGTGGGAGTTCCACCTGAGCATTGGCGAGGCGTTCTAGGTTGGCGTCGGAGTCGCGGCTTCGCTGGGTTGATCGCGCCCTCGCGTGTGGCGTGGCCCTCCTCATCTTCCAGGTCTACCTGATCACGATCTACCCGGGCCTGTTCGGCATGGGTGACGCCGCCAAGTTTTCGTTCGTCGGGAAGGTTCTCGGCACGCCGCACGCGCCGGGCTATCCGATGTACGTCTGGGTCTCCCACCTGTTTTCGTACGTCCCCTGGGGCACGCTCGCGTTCCGGATGAATGTGCTGTCGGCGCTGCTCGGGGCATTGGCGGTGTTCTTCCTGTACTTCGCGGCGCGCGCCCTGGGAACCCGTCCTGCTGTGGCCGCGTCGGCCGCGCTGGCCTGCGGCCTTGGCCGCGCCTTCTGGGCGAAGTCGCAATACGCCAAGGGGTATACCCTCACGGCCGCGCTTGTCTGCGCAGGCGTGGTGTTGTTGTTGCGCTGGAGCCAGACGGGCCGCCGGTCATTGTTCTATTGGGCCATCGCGGTCTTCACCATCAGCATTGGCAATCACCTGATCATCATTTCGATCCTGCCGGCGTTGGTGCTGCACGCCCTGATGACCAATGCGCGCCTTGCCCTGGCCCCACGCACGCTGCTGCTGACCGTGGGGCTGCTGGCGGTGGGGTTCTCGCAGTACTCGTTAATCCTGATTCGGACCCTGCAGAACGCACCGTATCTGGAGGCGAGGGCCACCACGATCGGCGAACTGGTGGACGTGGTGACCGCGCGCCGCTACGCGAACGAGATCGGCGCATTTGCGGCGGCCGATGTCGTCCGCACCCGCGTGCCCGTTGTGGCGGGTCTTGTGGCTCGCGAGCTGACGTGGCCCGGGCTGGCGCTGGTGATTGTGGGCACGGCGGTGCTGCTGCGCCGTCGTGCGCGTGACGCCGTGTTGTGCATCGGAGGTGCGCTCGGCGTGATGGCGCTGACCGTGAACATGAGCTCGAACGAGGACGAGGGGTTCCTGCTCTCGGCGTTCCTGATGTTGTGGGTACTGGCGGCGTTTGGCCTTGAAGCGATCTGGTCGTGGCGCGGCCGGTGGGGCGCCGTCGCGGCACTCCTGCTCACCATGGCCGTGCCCGCCTCGCAGGTCGTGCGCAACTATGACGCCAACGATCACCACCGGCGCACGTTTGAGACCCGCTACTTCAACGCGTTGTTTGAACGGTTGCCCGACAAGAGCGCCATCGTCATGGACAAGTACCCCACTACGATGATGTTGAATTACAAGCTGCTGGGGGAAGGTGCTGCGGCCGGACGTGACATCGTCATGGTGCCTGCCGTGCCCGAGCAGGTCGTGGCCATTCAGAAACGCGGGTACCGTGTTTTCCTGTTTGACCAGGCCCGCGTGGAGCTCGCACAGTTCGACTACCGCGTCGAGCCGGTGGCACTGAGCGCCGAGCCGTTCCCCGAGTATCTGCCTGGGGTCCGTGAGGGCTTCACCGTGGTTGTGGCAGCCACGCCTGTGGCTGCGGCTGGACTCATGTCACACCCGCAAGGCTGGGCGCACATCGGCGTCAGCCCCGATCGTGTCTTTCGCAAGGAGG
>JBKJQX010000240.1:0-44723 GCA_046594875.1 Vicinamibacterales bacterium | reverse complement strand
AGTGTGACAGGTTCCGGATCAGTTGGTGTCTTCCTTCTGGTCCGCCCAACTTGCGCGCTCACCCGCGCCGCATCGGCGTCGGGTGCAGCGCCGTGTTAGGCCGTCAGCTTCCGCGCTGTTGCCCAGATCCATCCCTCGCGACGCGCTAAAGGGACGTTGGCCGGAGGCATGGCGGAGCGTTTCCCAAACTTCGCCTACCTCACCAGCCAACTGGCCAACTGCACCCACGCGTCTGTGCTTTCTAGCACTAGGCACAAGGGCCGTGTTGCAATGATCAGTAATCCTCCCCACGCGAATGCAGGATGCAGGCGGCGGAATTTGAGCGTGTCATAGGCCACAAAGACCAGCATGATCAAGTCGGGAATCAGGGCAGGCATCAGAAGGTCGTGATTTTCGATGAATGCCAGAGGAATGCGGCCAACGGCGGGTGGCAGCAAGCTCACGCTGGAGAGCAGCATCATCCGCCGATGGATCTCCCGTCGGCTGCGGAAATAGAGGCCGATGGCGACCAGGGTTCCAAAGACGACAATCTCTCCCAGCGGAATGGCGGGGACCCGTAACGGGGGCGGGCCTGGGAAATGGCCAAGCTTGGTTCCCACGATGATGGTTGCTGTCCCGACCACAAGCACGACTGCCGCCCAGAAGGCCCCGAAGATACCCAAGCGACGATGGAGATGAGTTCGATGCGAGGCCACCAGCCAGGCCTGCACAATAAACATGCCGACCCAGACTGTCATTACGAAGCCGTGCACATGCACCAGCGGTGTCAGTGCCGGAGAGCCAAATACCATCTTCAGGTAGTAAGACTTCGCGAACCCGACCAGCACGATCACGGTGACAGTTACCGCCGCAACTAGATAGAAGAGACGGTTGCCGCTGTGGACGGCTGTCGGTCGTGTCGCCATGTCGATTTCTTTTTCCATGAGCTCCGCTTGATGATGCCTAACGCCATGCCGCTCAGCCGCGAGCGGCGCATTCGGTGCTCACTCCACCGCGATCTGCCCACCGCTCGTCGGCTGCAGCGGCTTGTTAGCCAGCTTATTCCTCGAAGTAATCGGAGTCGATCTTCGGCACTCGGACCGGTCGCGACGACACTCCAATCTCGTGCTCGATCATGAGTTCAGCCAGCTTTCTACCATCCACAAGCACCACGCCTTCGACCGTACCGGCGTAGGCGACGGCCTGAGAACTAAAGGACGACGTGGTGATGAGCACACCCTTGTTGGCGTGATTGCCGGCGATCGCGCCTTTGAAGGCTTGGGCCTCGGGGCGTCCGACCGAGCCTTGCCACCTCTTGGCCTGAACGTAGACCTTCTCGAGGCCGAGCCGATCGAGTGAGATAACACCATCAATTCCGCCGTCTCCGGCGCGGCCAACTCGAACGAGGTCCGCTCGACTTGTCCCGTAACCCATCTTGTGCAACAGGTCGAGGACTATTGTCTCGAAGTACTGAGGCGACACTTGCGAGAGAAGTTCCAGAAGCTCGGCGGCGACGCCCTGCTTGAGTTCCGCGAGGGCCTGTTCCAGTCGATCATCTGGGCTGACCCTTCCACGGTCGGGAATTGCCTCAGGCTGCGTCGTGACTCCCTGTCCGGCTTCGGGTGTTACTTCCGGTCGAAGTCGGACGTCGCTGTGCCACACAGCGATCGTTGCCAAGACGTTTTCGGGAAGAGGAGGTGCGTGCTCGCGCGCGAATTCAAGTCCCGCCTCGGTGAGTTGCCAATATCCTCGGCGGCTGCTTCTCGACAGTCCCGCTCGCTTCAGGCGATCGTGCGCCCATCCGGCTCTGTTCTTGTAAACGTGCTGGACTCCACTGGGAAGGAGTTCGGCGCGGTCGTTGTCCGTCAGCTGTAGTGCTGTAGCCGCCGCGTCGTGAACATCCCTGGCCAGAGCACCGTCGGGATGGGCAGCCAAATACCGAAGGACCGGCTCGATGAACTGATCGTACGTAGGAACAGCCATGTTGAATTATCGTTGATCGCCCGTGTCCTGCCTGGCTAACTCTCGGCGTCAGCCGCCGCGGCGCTCATTGTTGCACGCGCCGCTGTCGGCTGCATGCCGATGTTAGGGGGCATCAAGGTTACGCACCCGCGTCGAGGGCGAGTAGCACACGGTCGAGTTGCCTGGGCCTGAGGGAAACACTGAAGCGCTTGCGGACCTCGCTCATGACCGCCGTGGCGCGTAGCAAGAACCGGGCGTAGGCCGGATCCCCGCCCATCTCACGGAGCGTCGTCGCACGCGGGCGAACAGGGCTGATGCTTCGAAGCGCGCGCTCTGCACGACCGTCAAGGAGAAAGAAGACCTGTGGGACGTGAAAGTGAAGGTACTTCGAGGCTAGTGAGCGTTTCTCTAGTCCGGTGAGCTCCTGCAACAGAGAGGTGAGATCGGCGTGCACGGCAAGCGCCAAGCCCGCGTTCTCCGCCGTTGGCCGACGCTCATCTCGCAATGGCTTGAGACGGGCGTCAATGCTTGAGCGTTTCAGGGCCATTGGGAGATCCCGGGTATAGAACTCATCCCCAGATACGTTGGCGCTCGAACCAGCCGACCGGCCTCGCTCCGCCGACGCAGCGTAGGCTCGGCCAATCAGGAGCATCTTGGCAGTCGACGCTTTGAGGTCACCATGGCCTGGATGCTTCCGGCACAGCGCATAGAGCACCCCGTTGCTGACCGCCCACGGATCTCGGGCTTCGTTGATCGCGCGCTCGATGTGTTTACGGGTAATTGTCATCGACGTAATCGGGTCCGGCTAACTACTATTGGACCTGCAAGGCGCCAGGGTTGTGCCTGCGAATCTTGTCACTCATAAAGACACAACAGAGCCGGCGACCTGGGGACCTAAGCTCCTGAACGGCGGGAGCTTAGCATGCTTCCTGGCGGCCCCATCCAATGGGAGTTAGGTCGCGATATTCGCCAGACCTGCGATGATGGCGCTCGTCCGCATAAGACTGGCACCCAGGGGGGATTGAAACGAGACCAGCGCCCGGACCCACCGCCCGACGGACCCACGGATCGTCGTCCCGTTGGTCATGCCTTGAGCCGCTGCAGACTCTTGATCAAGTTCGTTGTCGCAGCGCCGCAGCGGGCAGCGTGAGACAACGCTGGCTCGCATCCGGCGCGACCGAAGTATCCACGGTCCACTCCGTCGAGCACACGGACTCGAGCTTCTTCCAGTGACCCGGTGGCGTAGCGAAGGAATCGAATCATGTCTGGAGTCGAAAACCGCCGCCAGCCCTCCGCGATGTTGGCCTCGACACTGGATGCGGCGTCAAACAATTGATCGCGATACCGATAGTCACGATCCGCCCGGACGTTGCGGTGGACGATGGCATAGACCTCCACCTTGAACGCCACTGCCTCTCTAAACGCCACAAGATCATCGAGTCGCTTCACGCCCATGAGAGGACTGCGAGCAAGAACAGTGCCCAGGCTGGCCGGTGATTCCACGGGCCGCGCCGCAGGAGCGTTGGAAGAAATCGCGATCTCAGGTCTCGGCAACGTTGAAGAAAGTGCGATGCAGGGGTGGGACCCGGTCCGCCGGTCCATTGGTCCGCTGGCCCGTGAAGCGAAGGCTCTTCGCTCTTTGGGGTATCAGAAAAAGCCCAAAGGGGCGAATGCCCCTGTGCTCCGAGAACTCACGGACCCACGGACCCACGGACCCACGGACTATTTCAGTATCTCCCCCACAATCTCCCGCTGCTTCGCGATGAGCGCGTCGATGCCCTTGTCGGCCAGCGAGAGTAGTGCGTCGAGTTGGGTGCGGTCGAACGGTTCCGTTTCCGCTGTGCCCTGCAGTTCGATGAACTTTCCACCGGACGTCTTGACCACATTCATATCGACTTCAGCGGCCGAGTCTTCCTCGTAGGCGAGGTCGAGCAACGCCGTCTGCTGCACGATGCCCACACTGGTGGCCGCGACGTAGTCGGTGATCGGGATGGTTTTGATCGCGCCCTGTGTGCGCAGACGATCGAGCGCGAGCACCAGGGCAACGAAGCCGCCGGTGATCGATGCCGTGCGCGTGCCGCCATCGGCCTGGATGACGTCGCAGTCGATCCAGACCGTCCGTTCGCCCAGTGACTTGAGCGCCATCACCGATCGCAGTGATCGTCCGATCAGACGCTGGATCTCCTGCGTGCGCCCACCGACCTTGCCCGCAGTGGACTCGCGCTGGGTGCGCGTGGATGTGGCCCGCGGCAGCATGCCGTATTCAGCCGTCACCCAGCCCTTGCCGGTACCTCGCATAAACGGCGGTACGCGGTCTTCGATGGATGCGCTGCAGATCACACGAGTCTGGCCCACCTCAATAAGAACAGACCCTTCGGCATGCACCAGCACGTTGGGGGTAATGGTCGTGGGACGCAGCGCATCGGCCGCGCGTCCATTCAGTCTTGTCATGAAGCTCCTATCCGTATTGGTCATCAGGGCGTGCGTTGCACCCAGCGTGTCCCGCGCCGGAGCGGGTGCCGCAGGTCGAGGTGTCCCACCAGCGTATCAACTTCGTGGCCATCCACCAGAATCTGCACGGACGTGACCTCGGGCAGGTTGGCAGTCACGGCATTCACGATGGCGTACACCGTGAGCACTTCGTGCAGAGACCCGCCCGGGTGGCCGGTCACAATGTCACGACTGACGTCCACGTACGCCTCGCCGCGACTGGTGAGGAACAACGCGCGCAGCGTCACGCCTGCGGGAATCGCCGATGCGTGTCCCGGCGGCGCCGGCGCCAACTGGCGTTCCACGATGCGGCGAGCCTGATCGGCGGGCGAGGCGGCGTAGAGCACGTCCTGATCCACGGCGATGAGGCCATCGCCGCCTGGTGCCACGTAAAACAGCGTGGCCGAGATTCGGCGCGCATCGCCGGGCGCCCCGTCGGCGGCGGTGCCTGTGGCCGCCGCACCGTCACGCGTGCGCCTGTCCATCAGCCAACCAGGCAACCACAACGTCACAAGCCACACCCCAAGCGCGGCGCCGGCCACGGTCAGTGCGATGTAGCCCCAGAGCCGCCGGGTGAGCGTCATCGGTCCCCGCCGCCCGCGGCAGGCCATCCGCCGCGCAACTCGCTGATGATGCCGACCAGGACCTCGGCCACCGCGCCCTGAAATGCGCTGCTCCCCAGCAACTCCGCGTCGGCCGGATTCGTGAGAAAACCCATCTCCACGAGGATGGCGGGCATATTGGCGCCCACCAGCACGCGCAGCGGCGCTTGATAGAACGGAGCTGCTTGCGGCGGCAAGCCTGCCTCGCCCAGCCGCGCGGCCAGCATGCCGCCCAACTGCGACGATCGATCCGCATGCGAGATCTGCGCCAGCCGCCACGGCACGGTGCCGATCACCCGCAGGCCGCCGCCCACCACCGGCACCGACTCGTCGGAGTCGGCCCCTCCGAGTTGGGCGCCCCCACCGGACCCGTACTCGGCCGGGTCAAGCGACTGCACCTGCCAGCCTCGCATCGCCGGTATCGGCGAGCCGTTGGCGTGGAGGCTGATGAACACGTCGGCCTTGTTGTTGTTCGCGAGCGCGGCGCGGCGATCGATCGCCACGTCGGCATCCGAGTCGCGGGTCAGGATGACGCGCAGGCCGAACCGCGATTCCAGCATGCCCTTGAGCCGCTGGGCCACGGCCAGCGTCACCTGCTTTTCCTCAAGGCCCGACGCGCTGCGGCTGCCGGCGTCGGCTCCACCATGGCCCGGGTCAATCACCACCGTGCGCATCGTCCCTGGGCGATCGATGCTCGGGGCGGGGGCTACCGGATCCGGTCGCACAGGTGCCACGGGGGTGGCGCTGAGCAGATCGAGCGTGATGCGCCCGGCATCCTGCGCGTCGGCCTGACGCACGTTGCTGACGGTCGAGCCGAGTTCCACATACAGTGCCGGCCCATCGGCCCGCACGTTTGCCAGCCACTCCGCCGGCACCTGCGCGAGCGGCGTCAGATCGAGCGCGTCAGCCTGGAATCGTACGGTGACGAGATTCCCGTCGCGAGTCATCCGTGAGGTGGCGCCGGGCTCAACGGTGATGATGAGGCGTCCACCGGAGGCGGTGAGCTCGAATTGCAGCCCCACCCTCGGGACGATCGCGGTGCCCATCACGATCAGGCGCGACCCCCGCCGGATGTCGATCCGGCGGTCGAGCAGGAAGTCCAGCACCCGCAGGAAATCAATCGGCACGATCCAGGCCGCGCCATCCTTGGTGACGGGCGCCGACAGCGACACCAGGCGCCCGCCCGCCGAGACGGTCGCCTGCCCTTCAGTCAGCGCGACTCGCTGCGCGCCGACCGCCAGCACCACTCCGCCGGTGCGGGCATCTTCGCGCATCTCGACCGTGAAGAAGCGGGCCAGCGTGTCGAGGGCGACGAAATCGGTCGTGCCCGACCCGCGCACGACCGGCAGCGTACGGGTTCCGTCGGAACCGATCACACGGTAGGGCAGCGGCGCCTGAGCAGACGCACTCGCCAGCAGGAGACTGGTCAGGATGACAACGATGGCCGTGCTGCGGGCGCGCAAGTCCTCATGATAACAAGCAGGCCGCCACCGCTCGGGCCATAATCAGCCCATAATCGGCAACCACGTATGGCGTCCTGGGTGACATTCGGCTTGCTGGTCGCGACCGTCGGGCTGCTGGTGCTGACCCTGCGGTGGTCCGGGACGCTTCGGCGGACCCTGGCGGCTCGCCAGGAGGATCGGGTGCGCCTGCTGGCGCTCTTCGAAGGCAGTCCGCTCGCGACCTGGGTCTTCGAGAACGCGACGTTGCGATTCATTGAAGTCAATGAGGCCGCCCTCCAGCAGTACGGCTACACCCACGATGAGTTCACCAAACTCACCGTCCGGGATCTCCAAGTACCCGAGGAATGGCCGATGGTCGATTGGCTTATGACGCTGGGCCAGTCGGAAATTCCCGTGCAGCGCGCCACTCACCGGCGCAAGGATGGCACGCGGCTCGAGGTGGCGATTCATTCGCGCCCGGTCACTTACCTCAACCGGCCCGCCCGGCTCGCCATCGTCCAGGACATCACGAGCCGCCTGGGTGTGGAGCGGGCGTTGCGCGAGAGTGAAGCGCAGTTTCGCGCCATGTCGGAAGCGTCGCCGGCCGGCGTGACCATGATGACCCCTGACGGCGGTATGCGGTATGCGAACCACGCCGCGTTGCGCATGCTGGGTATGCCGTTGGAGAAGGCGCTGGGCGCCGGCTGGATGGCCGGCGTGCATCCTGAGGATCGCGAGCGTCTTCAGGCGGAGTGGGGCGCTGCCGCGGCTGCGCGCCAGGCGTACACCGGCGCCGGCCGTTTCCTCCGGGCCGACTTCTGGTGGCGCCTCAGGACGTCTCCGATCTGGTCGGGGGGCACGTGCCTGGGGCACGTCGCGGTCATCGTCGACGAAACCGAGCAGCGCAGCGCAGACGAGGCGCTGCGTGAGAGTGAAGAGCGGTTCCGCCAGCTCGCCGAACACACGCCGGCTGTGGTCTACCTGGCCGAGCCGCGGACCGGCAGCATGTTGTTCATCAGCCCGGCCTACGACCGGATCTGGGGCCGGAGCAGCGCCTCCCTGTATGCGAGTCCGTGGTCGTTCCTTGACGCCGTGCATGAGGGGGATCGCGACCGCGTGCGGCAGGCGTATCAGCATCGGCTGGCGCGGCTGTCGATTCAGTACCGCATCGTCCGGCCCGACGGTGACGTGGTGTGGATCGACGATATGCAGTTTCCCATCCGACGGGCCGACGGCCGCATTTATTTGGTGGCCGGACTCGCGTTCGACATCACGCGGCGCATCCGGCTGGAGGCGCAGCTCATCGAATCGCAGAAGATGGAAAGCCTTGGACGGCTCGCCGGCGGCGTGGCGCATGACTTCAATAACCTGCTGACCGTCATCCTGTCGTATGCCGAGATGCTGAAAGAACCGGCCCAAGGCAGCAGCGAGATCCTCGCGGGCCTGACTGAGATCGACACAGCTGGCCAGCGGGCGTCGGCACTCACGCGACAGTTGCTGACGTTTGCGAAACGCCAGATGGTGGATGCGCGCGTCGTGGACCTCAATCACGTCCTCGTCACCCTCGATCCGTTGCTGCGGCATCTGGCCGGCGATGACATCAAGGTGGAAGTGCGACTTGATGCCACCGTGCCGACGGCGCGTCTGGACCTCAACCAGATCGATCAGGTGGTGATGGATCTGGTTGCCAACGCCCGCGATGCGATGCCCCACGGTGGAACGCTTCGGGTAAGTACGTCCACGGTGCAGGGGCCGATCGAGGGGACGAGTGTGCCGGTCGGGCAGTTTGTCGCCCTGTCGGTGACCGACACCGGCACCGGTATTCCCCCTGAAATTCGGGCGCAGGTCTTCGAGCCATTCTTCACGACGAAGCCCAAGGGACAAGGCACCGGGCTGGGGCTGTCCACGGCGTTCGGCATCGTCACGCAGTTCCAGGGGTTCCTGGAACTGTCTTCGCAGGTCGGACTCGGCACGGAGTTCACCTGTTACTTTCCCACCGTGGGGGCCATCCTCGAGGAAGAGCCCGCCGGGGCCCCGCCCCTGGGGTCGGCGGGCGGCCACGAAGTGGTGCTTCTGGTGGAAGACGAGCCGGCCGTGCGCGAAGTGGCGCGGGCGACGCTTGAGCGTGAGGGCTACCGCGTGTTGACCGCTGCCAATGGCATCGAAGGGATGGCGGCGGCCGCAGAGGCCGCCGGCGAACTCGACATCGTCGTGACCGACATCGTGATGCCCGAGATGAGTGGGTGGGAGATGGCCGAGCGCCTGCGCGAGGTGCGGCCCGGGCTCAAGATTCTCTTCACCTCCGGATACAACGAAGAAATCGCCAGCGCCGACGGCCGGGTGGCGCAAGGTGTGCGTTTCCTCCCGAAGCCGTATCTGCCGGCGCTACTTTCGCTCCGTGTACGCCAAGTTCTGGATGGGCCGTAGCCGCGGCCTGATAAGCTTCGGTCAGCGTGATGGTGCCAGATGGTGATCTCGATGTGGTTCGGCGGCTGGCCCAAGGTGACGGCAGCGCGATGGCCGACCTGTACGACCGGCATGGGCGCTCGGTGTTTGCCTTGGCGGTGCGCATCCTGGGGGACCATGGCGAGGCCGAAGACCTGACGCAGGACGTGTTCACCCTGGCCTGGCGCAACGCTGCGAAATACGACGCGTCGCGCGGTGTGGTGGCCGCCTGGCTGCTGGTGACCACCCGTACCCGTGCGATCGACCGGCTTCGGAGCCGGCGAGCGCGGCCCCGGGCCGCCGGCGAGGACGAGATGCGCCGGATGGACGCCATCCCGGACGGCGCGGCGTCCGTAGAGATGAGTGTGGCCAGTGAGCAGATGGCGGCGCGTGTGCGAGCGGCGCTGGAGACGTTGCCCCCGGAATATCGTGAGCCGCTATGTCTGGCCTATTTTGAGGGGCTGAGCCACAGTGAAGTAGCCGAGCGGACGGGGGCGCCCCTTGGCACGATCAAGACGCGTGTACGTTCAGGTTTGCAGCGATTACGCGAGGCGATGACCGCCGGAAAGGAGAGCTGACGAAATGACCCACGAAGACGTGCAGGCGTTGGCTCCCGAGTACCTCCTGGGCTCGCTCGACGAGGTGACCCGCGCCCGTGTGGCTGCCCACCTGGCGGGTTGCGCCGAATGCCGTGACGAGCTGCGCGACGTGGCACGCACATTGGATGCGGTGGGGCGATCGGTACCCGATGTGGCCCCGCCGGTCTCGTTGCGCGATCGCATCACGGCCATTCCACTGACGGTGCCGCAGGTCGCGGCGCCCCTGGCGCCGGCACGCGCGCCGCAGCGCCCGACGGCCAGGATGGCGCCGTGGTTTGCGGCCGTGGCCGCCGGACTCGTGGCGGCGATTGCTGTCTGGCAGGCGGTCAACGCGCGTGCCGAAGTCGATCAATTGCGGCAGGAACTGGCTGACGCCCGCGCCCTGGCCGGCGACACCTTGATCGCCAACGCCTCCCTCACGCAACAGGTGGATGAGTTCACGCGGCAGACCAACGTGCTGCGGGCGGCTGACGTTGTCTCGTATGCGCTAATCGGCCAACCCGGGGCGCCCGACGGGGTCGTGGGCGCTCGCGCATATGTCACGCAACAGCGGGGTCTTGTGTTTACGGCCGAGAGCCTGCCGGCGCTGCCGGCCGGCAAGATCTATCAGCTCTGGGTCATCGTTGATGCCAAGGCGGTGAGCGCCGGCCTGTTTTCTCCCGATGCCGCGGGCCGCGTGCACACGGTGCTGGCCACGCCGAACATTGCGGCCATGCCGGGCGCCGTCGCCGTGACCATCGAACCCGCCGGCGGAATGCTCCAGCCAACCACCCCGCCGATCCTGGTAGGAACCGCCCAACAATAAGTCACACCGTCTTCACAGCGCCAGTCTCACTTTCGCCCGATTTTTGGGTAGAATCACGGGATGTTTACCTCTTCAAGGTCCCGACTGATCTGTCTCACTGTGCTGGCGCCGGTCGTGGCCGCCGGTTGCGGTGGTGCCCCTGCCGGGGGACCGCCTGGAGCGGGCGCAGGAGGGCGCGGGGGCGGTCCGGGTGTGCCGGTCGAGATGGTGACACTCGCGCCGGTGCCCGTGGAAGATGCCAGCGAGTTTGTCGGCACGGTGAAATCACGCCGGTCCACGGTGGTGCAGTCGCAAGTGGACGGCTTCCTGACGCGCATTGCCGTGGAGTCGGGTGCACGAGTGACGCCCGGTACCGTGTTGTTTGAAATCGACTCGACGAGCCAGCAGGCGGCGGTGGCAGCGCTTGAGTCCACGAAGGCCGCCCGCGAGGCGGACGTGGCGTTTGCGCGCCAGCAGGCCGCGCGCGCGAAAGCGCTGTTCGACGTGGGCGCCGGCAGCCAGCAGGAGATGGAACAGGCGGCGACGAGTGTGAAGACGACCGAAGCCCAGTTGCAGGCGATCAACGAACAGATCCGGCAGCAGCGCAATGAGCTGGCGTATTACCGCGTCACCGCGTCCACCTCGGGCATCGTGGGTGACGTGCCGGTGCGCCGGGGCGATCGCGTGACACCCTCCACACCCCTGACGACGATCGAAGACAACTCGGGCATGGAGATCTACGTGAACGTGCCCGTGCACGACGCCACACGGCTGCGCACAGGACTGGCCTTACGCGTGCTGGGGCCGCAACGCGAAGTGCTGGCAACCGAGCAGATTAATTTCGTGGCAAGCGCGGTTGACCCCACGCAGACCATCCTCGTGAAGGCCGCCCTGCGATCGCCGGCGCGATTCCGGGCCGACCAGTTCGTGTCCGTGTCCCTCGTCTGGTCGGAGTCTCCAACGCTCGTGGTGCCACTCTCCGCCGTCACACGAGTCGGCGGCCAGTTCTTCGTGTTTGTGGCCGAGGCGGCGGATGGGGGCGGTCGTGTGGCGCGGATGCGGCCCGTCAAACTCGGCGCCGTGGTGGGCAACAACTATGTCGTGCGTGAAGGGTTGAAGGCCGGCGAGCAGCTCATCGCGTCGGGTATCCAGAAAATTGCCGACGGCGCTCCCGTGTCGGCTGCGCCACCCGCCGCCGCCGGCGCCGGGCGGCAGGGCGGGGGGGCAAAGTAAGTGTTCAGCGAGCTTTTCATCAAGCGGCCGATCCTCGCCACCGTCTGCTCGCTCATCATCATGCTGGCGGGCGCCGTGGCGATTCCCTCGCTGCCCATCGCCCGGTACCCTGAACTGACGCCGCCGGCCGTATCGGTGTCGGCGTTTTACACCGGTGCCAACGCGCAGGCCGTGGAGAGCGCGGTCACAACGCCACTCGAGCAGGTCATCAACGGTGTCGAGGGCATGCTCTACATGACATCGTCGAGCACCAACACCGGCTTCGCGTCCATCAACGTGGTGTTCGAGATTGGCCGCGACGCGGACCTGGCGGCCGTGGACGTGCAGAACCGCGTCAATCAGGCGCTGGGCCGCATGCCGGCCGACGTGCGCTCGAATGGCATCGCCGTCACGAAGAACACCACAGGGTTCCTGGGCGCCTATGGCTTCTTCGCGCGCGACAACCGGTACGACTCGCTCTTTATCAGTAACTACCTCGACCGGTTCGTTCGCGACGCGCTCAAACGTGTGCCCGGCGTGGGCAACGTCATCATCTTCGGTGAACGCAAGTTCGCCATGCGCCTGTGGCTGAATCCCAATGCGCTCGCGGGCCGGGGCCTGACGTCGGGCGACGTGGTGAATGCGCTCCGCGAACAGAACGTCCAGGTGGCGGCCGGCTCGGTCGGTGACGCGCCGGCGGCACCCGATCAGATGTTTCAGATCAGTGTGCGGGTGCAGGGCCGGCTTGTGGAAGTGTCGGAGTTTGAAAACGTCGTGGTGCGGGCCGGCGAAGGCGGCGCCCTGGTGCGTGTTCGCGATGTGGGCCGCGTCGAACTGGGCGCCGAGAGCTACAGTTCGGTGCTGCGTTTCGCGGGTTTCGAGGCGTCGGGCCTCGGCATTCAGCTGCTGCCGTCGGCCAATGCACTCGAGACCTTCCAGGGCGTGCAGGAGACCATGGCGCGCCTTGAGAAGAACTTTCCGCCCGGACTGGAAGCCCGGCTGGCGTTCGACAACGTCGGCGTGGTGCGCGAGTCCATTATCGAAGTCCTGAAAACCCTTGCAGAGGCCATCGTTCTGGTCGTGCTGGTGCTGTTCCTGTTTCTGCAGAACTGGCGCAGCACCCTGATTCCGGCGCTGACGATTCCGGTGTCGCTCATTGGGACATTTGCGTTCGTGAAGTTGTTCGGATTCTCGATTAACACCCTGACACTGTTCGGCATCGTGCTGGCCACCGGCACCGTGGTGGACGACGCGATCGTGGTGATCGAGAACATTGAGCGGCACATGCGCGAGTACGGCAAGTCCGCATATCGCGCGTCCGTGGATGCCATGCGCGAAGTGTTCTCCGCCGTCATTGTCATCGGCATCGTGCTGGTAGCAGTGTTTGTGCCGGTGGCGTTTTTCCCCGGCACGACCGGCCGCATGTATCAGCAGTTCTCACTGACCATCGCGTTTGCCGTCGTATTGTCGGTGTTCAACGCCGTCACGTTGACACCGGCGCTGTCGGCGCTCCTGCTCGACAAGGAGACGCACACACACGGGCGGTTTTTCACGTTCGTTAATCGGGTGATCGATGCCGGCACCCGGTTCTACGTCCGGTCGGTGCGCTTCACGTTGAACTGGCGGCTCGCGTTCATCCTGCTGTTCGGCCTGTCGATGTACGGCACGTGGTGGGTCTACAAGGCCGTGCCCGGCGCGTTTGTGCCTGCCGAAGACGAAGGCTACTTCATCACGATCGTGCAGGCGCCCGCCGGTTCGTCGCTGGAGTACACAACCGAGATCATGAAGAAGGCTGAAGCCATCTACGCCGCGACGCCGGAGATTCTGGCCGTGTTTTCCGTGGCGGGCTTCAGCTTCAGCGGGTCGGCGCCGAATCAAGGCTTGATGTTCGCGCGTCTCGCGCCGTTTGAGGATCGCACGCGGGCGGATCAGTCGCTCGAGGCGGTACTCGGACGACTGGGAGGCCAGCTGTTTGCCATCCCGGGCGGGATGGTGTTTCCCGTGGCGCCGCCGTCGATTCAGGGCCTGTCGGCGTTTGGGGGATTCCAGTACGAACTGCTCGATCGCCCGGGTGGCGACATCACGGAACTGGCGGCGTTGACAAAACAGGTGATCGCGCGCGGGTATCAGTCGGGCACCGTGACCGGACTGTTCTCGAGTTTCACGGCCGACGACCCGCAGTTCATCGTGGATGTGGACCGTGACAAGGCCCGCGCGCTCGGCTTGCCCATGCGCGAGGTCACCGAGGCCCTGCAGGTGCTGCTGGGGTCGAGCTACGTGAACGACTTCGACTTCAATAACCGCGCCTATCGCGTGTACGTGCAGGCCGACCAGGCGTTTCGCGCAAAACCCGACGACCTGAAGCGGTACTACGCTCGCGCGTCGAACGGCCGGATGGTATCGCTCGACTCGGTGGTGACCATGCGCGAGACCACGGCTCCTGCGGTCATCAGCCATTTCAACTTGTTCCGATCGACCGAAATCAGCGGGGCCACGCTGCCGGGCATTTCGTCCGGGCAGGGCATCGCGACGATGGAAGCCATTTCCCGTGAGGTGCTGCCCGCGGGGTATGACTTTGCCTGGGCGGGACAGTCGCTTGAAGAGATCAAGGCCGGGTCGCAGGCGGTGTATATCTTCGCGCTGAGCCTGCTGCTGGTGTATCTGGTGCTGGCGGCCCAGTACGAAAGCTGGGTGCTGCCGTTCATCATCCTGCTCGCCGTTCCGCTGGCGGTGTTTGGCGCCTTGTGGGCGCAGATGCTCAGGGGTTTTGCCAACGACGTGTTCTGCCAGGTGGGCCTCGTGATGTTGATTGGCCTGGCGGCCAAGAACTCGATTCTGATTGTGGAGTTCGCCGAGCAGTTGCGTGACAAGGGCATGTCGATTGCGGACGCCGCGGTTGAAGCGGCGCGCATCCGCCTGCGGCCCATCCTCATGACGTCGCTGACGTTCATCCTGGGCGTGATGCCGTTGATGCTGGCAACGGGGGCAGGGGCCGGCGCCAGAAACTCCGTGGGCACCACGGTGGTCGGCGGCATGGTGGCATCGACCGTCCTGTCGGTGCTGTTCATCCCGCTCCTTTACGTCCTCATCCGGACGATGGCGCCCGGACGCCGAGCGCCCGAAGAGAGTGACGAAGTGGAAGGAGGGGCTCGTGTTGAGGCGTAACCTCGTGGCAGCGGCTGTCATCCTGGCCGTGTGTGTATCGGCCGTTCCCGCCGCGGCCCAGGACCGGGTGGTTCCGCGGATGGAGTTCGACGAGGCGATTGCGCGGGCTCTGGCGAAGAATCCGTCGGTCGCCACGGCGGCCGCAGGGATCGTGCGATCCGAGGCGCTGCTCCAGCAGGCGCGTACGGTGTATCGCCCGACGGTCGACGCCGGCGTGACGAACACCACGCTCGACCGTGAGCGCGGGTTCAGTGGGCAGGTGTCGCAGCCGCAGAATCAGGTGACGTTTTCTCTCAACGCCACGATGAACGTGCTGGCGCCCGCCCGTTGGGCGGCTGCGAACCAGGCGCGCGATCAAATTGAGGTGGCGCGGATTGAAACCGATGAGGTGCGCCAGCAGGTGGCGGTGGCGGCGGCGCAGACGTTTCTGGCGGTCATCGCACAGCGCCGGTTCCTGGAGGTCACCATCCGGTCGCTCGAAAGCGCGCGGGCCCACCTGAAGTACGCGCAGAACCGGCTGGAGGCCGGGGCCGGCTCCCGGCTGAATGAACTGCGCGCCAGCCAGAGCGTGTCGAGCGACGAAGTTCGGGTGGAGGGCGCGCGGCTGGCCCTGCGGCGCGCGCAGGAAGCGCTGGGCGTCATCCTCGCGGCCGACGGGCCCGTGGACGCCGGTGCCGAGCCGCCACTGGACGTGACGGCCGCGCTGCGCGAGGCCAGCCTCGACCAGAACCCCGCAGCGACGGCATGGATGGCACTGCGCCCCGACGTGAAACGCCAGTCATTGCAGATTGAGGCGGCACAGCGCGTGGCTGCGGACAGCCGGAAAGACTGGTACCCCACTGGCGTTGTTTCACTCGATCCGCAGTACATCACCCCGGCCGGGTTGTTTCAGCCGTCGCGCACGTGGCGGCTGACCGTATCGTTTGCCCAGCCGATCTTCGATGGTGGTGAGCGTCGTGCGACACGGGCGTTGCGGCAGGTGTCGGTGGATGCGCTCGCGCTCGGCCTGACTGCGATCCAGAT
The DNA here is from genome assembly GCA_046594875.1 of Vicinamibacterales bacterium. Classification (GTDB taxonomy): domain Bacteria; phylum Acidobacteriota; class Vicinamibacteria; order Vicinamibacterales; family SCN-69-37; genus SYFT01. Next base: position 29,020 of record JBKJQX010000240.1, on the reverse strand, counting down.
TGCCGCGCGGGCGGAGGTGCGCGTGGCGCAGGCGGCCGTGGACAGCGCCCAACGCGCGCTGACTGCCGCCAGGCGCGCGGCCGAACAGGCGAACGAAGTGCTGCGGATCACCACGGCCGTCTTCGAAGTAGGCGCCACCACCAACATCGAAGTGATCGACGCACAGCGGTCCGCGCTCGACGCCGAGACGGTGGCAACGCAGACCGAAGACACCTGGCGCCAGGCGCGCCTCGAATTGCTCGTCGCGCTGGGGCGTTTTCCCAGGTGAGGCCATACAGCAGTCCGCGGGTGCGTGGGTCCGTGGGGCCGTGGGTTCTCGGTGGCGCTTCGCGCGACGTTCTTAACTGACTAAGCCCCGCGCCGAATGGCGCGGCTCCACGAACCTACGGACCTACGGACCTACGGACCAACCGACCTTTGCGCTGGCGTCTCCTGTGCGACACTTGGCGGCGTCATGAAACCCGCTACGGTCTTCGTCATCCTGTTGGCTGCGTCAGGCCAGCAAGCCCCAAACGTTGGTCGCCCCGCAGCCGCACCTGGCAGCGCGGAAGGCGCGAAAGTGGAACAACGCGCCCAGGGCGAGGGTCCGGCGCCTGAGCTTGTGACCGGTTTTGATGGCCTCGGTGTCGGATTCGACGGGGCACACGGCACATCAACCGGCCGGAATCCTTCCGACAACAGTCTTGCGGTTGGTCCCGATCACATCGTGCAGGTCGTGAATTCGAAGTTCGCCATCTTTACGAAGAAGGGCGCGAAGTTCGACAGCACCGGTCGGATTCTGTACGGCGCGGTGAACACGAATACGTTGTTCGCCGGATTTGGCGGAACCTGTGACGCCCGCAACAATGGTGACGCGGTCGTGCGATATGACCAGCTCGCCCATCGGTGGCTGTTTGTCATGCCGATCTTCCGACGCGCCGAGGCGCGTCCCGATCAGCCTGCCGTGCCGAAACCCGGCGGGCCGGCACTCGTAAGTGTGCCCGGCGTGGCGGGGCAGCCGGGTCGAGCCGCGAAGCTCGTCACGCCACCGCCTGCAGTCGCGCCGCCGCCGGCGGCCGCTCAGACGCCGCCTCCTGGAGCCGCTCGTGGTGCGGGGGCACCCGCCGCGCCCCAGCCTACGGGTCCGTACTCCATCTGCTACGCGATCAGCACCACCGACGATCCCACGGGCGAGTACTACCGGTACGAGTTCCTGCGCCCGTTGTTTCCCGACTATCCGCGGCCTGCGGTGTGGTCCGACGGCTACTACGTGCCGACCAGCACCGGTGATGACGTGATCGAAAAGCATGCGTGCGTGGTGGAACGCGCCAAGATGCTCAAGGGGGAGCCGGCCTCGGAACAGTGCCTCATCATCGGTGACGTCAACTTTCTGAACAACGCGGATCTGGACGGTCCGCGCCTGCCGCCTGCCGGCTCACCCAACATGATGCTGGCCACCGGCGGGTCGCAACTCAAGGCCGACGTGGATGACGACGGGGTGTATGTGTGGAACTTTACGGTGAATTGGGGGGATCCGTCGAAGACCACGCTGTCACCGGTCCAGAAGATCCTCGTGGCGCCCTACACCTATTTGTGCGGCGGGCAGCTGACCAGTTGCGTGCCACAGCCCGGGAGCGAGCGCCGGCTCGACGCTCAAGGCGACAAGCTGATGGCGCGCGTGGTGTATCGGCGGGTCACACAGGGCAGGACGTCGTATGAGTCCGTCGTCGCGGTCCACTCGGTGGATACGGAGGCCTCGGGCGGCGGCGTGCGCTGGTATGAGTTCCGCGTGAATCCCGATCGGTCGCTGCGCCTGCACCAGCAGGGCACCTATGCGCCAGATGGAAACTATCGCTGGATGGCGAGTCCGGCAATCGACAAGGTGGGCAACATTGGGATCGGGTATTCCTTCGGGGGTCCCACCGTGTTCACAGGGCAGCGATTCGCGGCGCGGCGCGCCACCGATCCGCGTGGCCAGTTGACACTGCGTGAAGTGACGCTGGTCGAGGGTCTGGCCGCGCAGACCAATACGCTGCGCTGGGAAGATTATTCGCAGACCGCGATCGACCCGTCCGACGACTGCACGATCTGGTATGTGGGCGACTACTACAAGGCGGGCGCGACGAACTACTCCACGCGGATTGGCGGGTTCAAACTTCCGGGGTGCTGACCCAGGCGAGCGCTCCAACAGCCTGCTGAATCCACGTCGCGCCGGGCCCGGGCGTGACTGTGCTCGATTGCACAGCCTGCCCCGCTGAACGGCCGAAACACAACGCAACCATCTCCACGCACATCCGGCCAGCGGCCGGGGCCGTATACCCGATGACAGTTTGCCGCACTGCCGGGAATAACCCTGGTCGTCGGCGGCGGCGTTGTCTTGTGGAGGTGGATGTGAAGAGAGTTCAAACGGTCATCGTCGTGGCGACAGTCGCCATTGCTACGCTTGGGGGCGTGTGGTTCGGTACCACGCGTGCATCCAGTCACCGGGAGGCGCCGCTCATCAGTAATGACCCGGTTGCCGACAATACCGACCTGTATGCGTTTGTCAGTCCGGTTAACTCGGACCGAGTGACGTTCATCGCGAACTTCATTCCGCTCGAAGCGCCGTCGGGTGGTCCGAACTTCGACAAGTTCGACGACAACGTGTTGTACGAAATCATGATCGACAACAACGCCGACGCCGTGGAGGATGTGACCTACCAGTTCCGGTTCAAGACCCAGGTTCTGAATCCGAACACGTTCCTCTACAACACGGGCGTCATCAGCGCGCTCGACTCGGCCGCGTTCAACGTGCGTCAGTCTTACACCGTCACCCGCGTCACTGGCCCGCGGCGCACCGGCGCGGCTCAGGTGCTAGCCACCGACCTGCCGACTCCGCCCGTCAACGTCGGGCTGCGGTCAACCCCGAACTACCCCGCGCTTGCTGCCGCTGCGGTGCGACAGTTGCCGAATGGCACGCAGGTATTTGCCGGGCAGCGCGACGATTCGTTCTTTGTTGATCTGAACCTCTTTGACCTGCTGGCTGTGCCGCCAGCTGACAACAGCAACAGCGATACGCTGGCCGGCTTCAATGTGCACAGCATTGCGATTGAAGTGCCCATCACGGAGTTGACCAGCAACAGGTCGCGTCCGACTGTGGCCACCGATCCGAATGCCGTGATCGGCATCTGGACGACGACGAGCCGCCCGAGCGTGACCACCCGCATTCCCGGAGGTCAGACGCACTCAACACGGTGGGTCCAGATCTCACGTCTGGGTAATCCGCTCGTGAACGAGGTGGTTATTCCCCGCAGCACCAAGGATGCGTTCAACTCGCTTGAGCCCACCGGCGACGCCGCGGCTCTCAATTTTGTCCTCGACCCCGAGGTTCCGAAGCTTCTGACCGCGCTGTTCGGCGTCGTCTCGCCGCCGGCGCCCCGCAACGACCTCGTGACCATCTTCCTCAGAGGTATCCCTGGACTGAATCAGCCTCCCAACGGCACCCCGTCGGAGATGCTGCGCCTGAACGTCGGGATTTCGCCCTCGGGAACCCCCAACCGTTTGGGCGTGCTCGCAGGCGACATCGCAGGCTTCCCCAACGGGCGGCGCCTGGGTGATGACGTGGTGGACATTGGCTTGCGCGTGCTCGCCGGTGCCTCACCGCTGACACCGACATTTAATACAGGTATCAATGCCCAACTGGGCGACGGCGTGAGTGGCAACGACAAGCCATACCTCGCCACCTTTCCGTTCATCGGCCTGCCGCACGCCGGCAACAAGTAATCGACATTTTTTAGGAGACGCCAATGCGACTGATGACACGACTCTTATTGACGGCATCGCTGCTGGCCCTGCCGGCGGCGGCCCACGCCCAGAAGTTCCAGGTCTCGCCCTTTGCGGGTGTGACGTTTGGGGGCGATACGACACGGACGAGCGGTACGGCGGGACTTTCCGCCACCTGGATGGCGATGGACTGGCTCGGTGTTGAGGGCGAAATCGCCCACACACCGAACCTCTTCGAGCAGGACGGGTTCACCATCAACCGAAGCCTGACGACGTTCTCTGGCAGCCTGGTTGTTGCGGTGCCGGGCATGGACAGCGGGCGCCTCAAGCCTTATGCGGTGGTGGGCCTCAGTTCACTGATGCCGCACTTGGCGGAAGCCGGCGATTTGTCTGAACGCGAAGGCAGCGTGCTTGCCCTCTCGTTGGGCGCCGGCATCACCGCCTTCGTGAACGACCACGTCGGCATTCGCGGCGACATGCGGTACTTCCGCGGTATCCAGGACTCTGATCTCGATACCAACGTATTCGGTGTCAAGTTCTCTGAGTATTCGTTCGTGCGAACCACGCTCGGACTCGTGGTGCGGTTCTAGGTCATGCGACTGCGGGTGATTGGGACGGCTCTGGGGGTAATGACGGTGTTGCTGGTTGCTGCCGCCGCTTTTCGCGCTCCGCACTCCGCGCCCAATCGCTCGCCTTCGGTTCTTCCTCCCGGGGCGTCGAACACGTCCCGGGAGGCTTTGTCACAGACGGTCGCGCAAATGGAGGGCGTACTCGCCCAGCGGCCCACCGACAGCGAGGCCGCCGTGCAACTCGCCGCCGCTCTCATGCGGCAGGCGCGCATCCTCAACCATGGCGGCTTGCCCATCCGCGCAGAAGCCGCCCTGGACACCGTTATTGCAGCCAACCCGTCCGACTACCACGCACGTCGGATGAGGGCAGCCGTGTACCTGGCACAACACCGATTCCGGGAAGCCTTGCTCGAAGCGGGCCGCTGCCGTGAACTCCGCGGCGACGATGCCTGGACCGATGGCGTCATTGGCGATGCGTCGATCGAGCTGGGAGACTACTCGGCGGCGTTTGCCGCATTTGATCGGATGATGGAGCAACGGCCCGACGCCTCCGCGTATGCGCGCGCGTCGTACGCGCGCGAACTGCAGGGCGACCTGAAGGGCGCCATCGAGCTGATGCTGATGGCATCGAGCGCCACCTCGTCGCGAGACCCCGAGGCGCAGGCGTGGCAAACAGCACAGCTCGGGCACCTCTACCTCTCTATTGGTGATACAAAAAGTGCCCGCCGCGAATATCTGCGAGCTGAACATCTGTTTCCCGGACATCCGTTCGCCGACGCGGGGCTTGCCCGTGTAGAGGTGGCCGAGGGTCAGGCCGCTGCAGCGCTTGCTCGCCTGACCCGCCAGCTGGAGGAAACGCCGACGGCGGCTGATTTCGCGCTGGCCGGAGACCTGCACGCCGAACTGGGGCAGCCGCAGGAAGCCGAACGGTCCTATCGTCTGGCGGAGGCGGCATGGACCAGCGATACGCCAGAGCCCGCCCAGCTCGCCAGGTTCCTCGCCACCAGGGGCTGGCGGCTCCCGGACGCCGTGCGGCTCGCGGAAGAGACGTTCGCCGTGCGCAAAGACATCTTCACTGCAGATGCGTTGGCGTGGGCGTACTTCAAGACCGGCCGGCTGGAGGAAGCCCGCGTGGCCATGACCCATGCACTCTCAACCGGGAGCCTCGACCGCGAAATTCGCGAGCACGCCGCGGCGATTGACGCGGCGGTGCGCAGCCGGCGGAAGGCGAGTCGGTGATGGCTCGCTCGACGTTCGTCAAAGCGTGGCTCTGGGTCGTCGCCGTCATCTTCTTCACGACCCTCGTTGGCGCCCATCCGCTCTCCACATTCGGCGTCCGTCTCAACGTCACCGGAAACATCGTTACCGCCACCATCAACGCTGACGCGAATCCACTGCTGCTGAAGCTTGATGCGCTGGCAGCGACCCCGGCGGCCGAGGGCGGCACTCTCGACCGGGTCGATAGGCACCGCCCGCTCATCCAGGCACTCTCGCTTGTGGAGGCCGGAGACACACCCGTCACACTGTCGGCCGCCCCCGCGAGCCTCAACACCGACGGCCAAGTGGAAATCGTACTGTCGGGCACCCTTCCGTCCGGTGCGCGCGAAGTCACCTGGCGCAGCCGCCTCATCTATGGCGCGTACCCGCTGAGCATCACGCATGGCACAGACGCCGTAGAGTCTGTGGTCTGGCTGCAAGGCGCCGAAACGAGCCAGGCATTCCCGGCGCACGAGCGGTCCACGGTTGCGGCCGCGTTCACGGACTACACCGTTCTGGGCTTCGAACACATCCTGCCCAAGGGGCTCGATCACATTCTGTTTGTGCTGGGTCTGTTCCTGTTGGCGCCGCGGTTCCGTCCTCTCCTCGCGCAAGTCACCGTCTTCACACTGGCACACTCGGTGTCGCTGGCGCTGGCCGTGCTGGGTGTTGTCTCGCTGCGGCCATCAATTGTTGAACCGTTGATCGCGGTCTCGATTGTGTATGTCGGGGTTGAGAACCTCTTCCGTCGCAACCTGACTCCCTATCGACTATGGCTGGTGGGTGCGTTTGGTCTGCTTCACGGCCTCGGGTTTGCCGGCGTGCTGTTTGACCTTTCGTTGCCGGCAGGACAAACACTCCCGGCGCTCTTCGGCTTCAACGTCGGTGTCGAACTGGGGCAGCTTGCGGTCATCGCGTTGGCCTCGGCGGTCATGTTCGCGTGGACGCGGTGGGTCGCAGACGCGGATCCGTGGTTGCGCCGCCCCGCGTCAGCCGGTATTGCGCTCATGGGTGCCTTCTGGGTCGTGACCCGGTTGTGAGCAACTTTTCCACATCCGGGCAGGGCACGAGTGCGTAGACGTGGTAGCACTGCCCAGAACGGTCCGAATCTCCCTGCGTCTTCGCTTTTGAAAAACCATCTTGCTAAATTATTAGCATAGTGCTAGCTTCTTAGCCTTAAGGCCAAGGAGACTATGACAAGACCCCACTCGCACTCGCTGTCGCGGCGCGAACGCCAAATCATGGACGTTCTGCACCGGTTGCAGACTGCCACTGCGGCCACGGTGCGGGAGGAATTGCCGGCGCCACCCAGTTATTCGGCCGTGCGGGCGCTCCTTCGCATCCTCGAGGACAAAGGCCACGTGCGGCACATCGTGGATGGCCCTCGGTACGTGTATGAACCGGTGGCTGCGCGCGAAGTGGAGCGCGAGTCGGCAGTCCGCCATCTTGTGCGGACATTTTTTGACGGGTCCACTGAAGACGCCGTAGTGGCGTTGCTGGATTCGGCCGACCAGAAGCTCAGCCGCAAGCAGTTGGACGAACTGACAAAGCGCATCGCTGCGGCGCGCAAGGAGGGGCGATGATGGTGCTCGACTTGGCCCTGAAAGCGACGGTGCTGCTCGCCCTTGGGTCGGCGCTGGCGTGGATGATGCGCCACCTATCGGCCGCGTCGCGGCATGCGGTGTGGACCACGATTTTTGTCGCACTGTTGTTGTTGCCATGGGCGCGAATGGTTGTGCCCGAATGGTCGCTCGCCTTTCTGCCCAGTGGATTCATGCAGGCCGACGACGTGGCGACGCCGGTATCGGCCATCGAAGCAGATGCCGGGGCCGGCGCCGTTCAGCCTTCTGCTCGCTCCCCGTGGGCGGCCTCGTTGGCGGGCTCGAGCATGGCGACCCTCCTCGTGGCAGTCTGGGGCGCCGGTGTGGCGGTCCGGCTGGGATGGATCGCTGCGGGCCTGTTCGGCACCCTCCGCCTGGATCGGCAGGCAACGCCGGTCGACGACCCGCGTTTACGGGTGAGCGCGGCGCGGGCGGCCGAGTGTCTTGGCGTGGTGCGGCCCATTCGGTTGCTGTCGGTGTCCAACGATTCGATGCCCGTGACCTGGGGCCTGCGGTTGCCCCGAGTGCTGTTGCCGGCCGTGGCGAAAAGCTGGACAGACGATCAGTTGGCCGCAGTCCTGACGCACGAGTTATCGCATGTGGTGCGTAAGGACACGGTGTCGCATTTGATGGCGCGGCTGGCGACGGCGTTGTGGTGGTGGCATCCGCTGGTCTGGGTGGCGGCGAGGCAGGCACGATTCGAGCGCGAGCGTGCGTGTGACGACTTGGTGTTGGCGATGGGCACGCGCGCGTCGGACTACGCGGCGGACCTGGTGACGTTTGTTGCGTCTTTGCGACCGCCCGTGGTGGCCTCCGCGACAATGGCAATGGCTCGGCGTTCACAGTTAGAGGGACGAGTGATGGCAATTCTCGAGAGCGGCGTGAATCGGCGTGGCGTGTCGCAGGCCGCCGTACTGGCGGCAATGTTGGTGATGGTACTGGTCTGGCCGTTAGCAGCGGCACGGCCTGCGGCGGCGCCGCAGGAACCGCAGCAGCCCATTCGCGTGGGCGGCACCATCAAGCCGCCAGTGAAGACCAAGGATGTTCGTCCGATCTATCCCGACGCGGCGAAGGCCGAGGGGCGCCAAGGCGTGGTGATTATCGAGGCCCTCGTGGGGGCCGACGGTACAGTCACGAAAACCATGGTGGTGCGCGGCGTGGGCGACGACCTTGACGCTGCGGCCATCGAGGCCGTGCGACAGTGGGAGTACACGCCCACGACACTCAATGGTGTGGCGGTACCGGTGATCATGACGGTCACCGTGAACTTCTCGCTGGGCGATGGCGTGCCCCCGCCGCCACCACCCCCGCCTCCTCCGACGCCGGTTGGCGTCGATGCGCCGCCGCCTCCGCCGCCTCCGCCGCCCGCCCCGGCGCCCGCGTGGTCGCCCGGAGATCCCCCCGTGCGAATTGGTGGCACGGTGCTGCCGCCGAAGAAGATCAAGGACGTAGCCCCGGTGTATCCGCAGGACGCGCAGGACGCGAAGGTCTCTGGCGTGGTGATCATCGAGGCCCGCATTGATCAGGACGGCAGGGTGACTGACGCCCGTGTGATTCGCAGTGTCGCGCTGCTCGACGATGCAGCCCGTGACGCGGTGTTGCAGTGGGAATTCACGCCGACGTATCTGGACGGCAAACCGGTCCCCGTCATCATGACGGTCACGGTCAACTTCACGCTGAAGTAGGGCTCTTCCTCATCGGTGCTTGACCTGCACGCGTCGGAACATCACCGGGTCGTTGTGCCCGGCGAAGCCGAAGAACCCTGACGTGCGCGTGACGCCGGGATGCGCGCGGCCCGCCATGTAGGTGGCCGGGTCCACTTTCGAGAGGTCGGTGTTGAGGATGACGGTGCCGTTGAGTTCGACGCGAATCGCTGAACCGGTCACGGACACGTCCTGCACATTCCATTCGCCGATCGGGCGCTGGTAGCCGCGCGCGGCCGCCACCATGCCATACGCGGACCCGTGCGCCTGCCTGGGGTCGATCGGACCGCGGACCTTTTCGTAGTGGTCGTCGAGCACCTGCAACTCGGTCATCCCGACATAGGCGGTATCGCCTTCGCCTGGATAGCGGATGGCCAGGCCGTTGTTGCCACCAGCCGGCAACTTGAACTCAAGACGTGCCTGGAAGTCTGTGAGCGGCTGATTCCAGTAGATGGTGCCGCCCTTGTCCGGCTTGCACACGATCGCGCCATCCCGGATGTCATAGTTCTCGAGCGGACCGGCCCATCCATCGAAGGTGCGCCCGTTGAAGATGTCCGTGAAGCCATCGCCTCCTCTGGACCGCAGGATGTCGTTGGCTTCCACGGCACTGATTTCACGCAAGAAAATGTTACGCCATCGAATCTCGCCGCCGTGCGTCTGCAACTGGATAGGGCCACGCGACGGAATCGGCGTGGTGCGGTCGTAATAGTTCTCCATGATGGCGTGGTCCACCACGTGAGCGCCGTTGAGCCAGACGCTGACGCGCGCACCCACCATGACGATGCGCAGGGAATTCCATTGGCCGAATGGTTTGTCGGCCAACACGAGCGGATCTTTGCCGGGTGCGCCGGCGCTGTTGTTCCACAGCCCGCCTGAGCCTTTGTTGGCGCCGAGAGTGAACTTCGCTTCTTCGGTGTAGTCCCAGATCTGCACTTGCGGCACACCACGCAGATAGATGCCCGAGTCGGCCTTTGGCACGGTCCTGTAGTCCACGAGCAACTCGAAGTCGCCGTAGTCCTTCTCGGTGGTGGCGTAGGCGCCCTGGCCGTCGTTCACCAGTTCCTCACCGTGTGCAAACCAGTGCGCCCGCATCGTGGTATTCCACTTGGCGATCTGGGCGGCTCGTTCGGTCTCACTCATGGCCATGAGCTTGCGGTGGTCGAACGTGTCACCACCACGCCAGCCCGTGAGGTCTTTGCCGTTGTAGAGCGCCACGAACCCAGAGGGCGCCTGCGGCGAATTCGGAGGTGCCTGGCCGCCCACGGCCGCCGTGATGATCATGACGGGTGAGACCAATGCTGCAGCACGGCGGAAGAGGGAGAAGCCCATGATGAACGGATGATACCCCTACGACGGATTACAGGAGACGCCGAGACGCAGAGACTGTTTTTCAACAAGCAATCCCCAATCTGCAATCAGCCATCCGTTCCAGCCCGATCCTCAACCCTCAATCCTCAACCCTCAATCGAAGTGTCGATTGCTGCGCTTGTGCCGCTGGCGAGTTGTCCGCAGCCGGCGGCGATGTCGATGCCGCGCCGCTGCCGGATGGTGCTCGGGATTCCGAATTCTGCCAGCACCGCCTGGAACGATCGGGCCGCGCGGTGGTGCGTCGGCAACCCGTCGTAGCCCTCGGTCGGATTGAGTGGGATCAAGTTCACATGCGCCCGCTGCGACGAGAGCAGTCGGCCCAGGGCATGCGCGGCGTCGGGGCCATCGTTGGTGCCTGCAATCAGCGTCCACTCATAGAAGATGTGCCGATCCATCGTGTCGCAGTAGTACCGGCAGGCGTCCATCAGTTCGTCGAGCGGCCAGGCCTTCGCCACCGGGATCATCGCCGCGCGCTCTTCCTGCGTGGCGCCGTGAAGCGAGACGGCGAGACTGACCGGTTCGCGGTCGTCGGCCAGCCGGATGATGCCGGGCACGACGCCGACCGTGCTCAGTGTCATCCGCGAGGGACTCAGGGCCAGCCCCGCCGTGTCACGCAGGATGCGCGTGGCGGCGATGGTGGCGTCGTAGTTGTGCAGCGGCTCACCCATACCCATCAACACAAGGTTGCGCAGTCGTTCGCCAGTGCCGGCGAGTACACGTGAGACGTGCATGGCCTGGCCGACGATCTCGGCCGTCGTGAGGTGTCGCTCGAATCCCATCTGGCCGGTCGCACAGAAGACGCAGCCCATCGCGCAGCCGGCCTGCGTGCTGATGCACGCCGTTGCGCGACCGGCGTACCGCATCAACACGGTTTCCACCTGCCGACCGTCGCCCAGTCGCAGCAGGTACTTGCGCGTGAATCCGTCGCTGGACGCGGTGTCACGCGCGACAGGGAGCCACGTGGTGGTGGTTTGCGCAGCCAGGATTGCGGCAAGTCCCGCAGGCAGCCGTTCGAGCGCCGCGAAGTCATCACGGCCGTGGGCGTGCAGGTGCCGCCACACCCGTTGGCCGTGCACGGGCTTGAAGCCCCACCGGGCCACCGCGTCCATCAGGGCCGCGCGGGAGACGCCGAGCAACTCGGTCACGTCATCCGATCACGTTCTGATGCCACGCAGCCGCACTTCGTCGGCCACCAGCAACTCCAGCGGTGTCTGGTTCTCGACGTTGATCGTCGCCACGGCAATTCTGACGCGCCCCTGCGTCGTGTCGATTTCCTCGAGGATGCGCGTGAACAGCCGGTCCTTGATCGCCCGCCGCTGTTTACAGTCCACGATGTAACGCAGCGTCAACTCAATCCAGCGCTCGTTGACCTGCAGCAGTACGATCGGCGTCACCGGGGTGTTGTCGATCAGGAGCTTGCGGACCGCGTTATGCCACACGCCTTCCGCATCACGAGCGTATTCGCCCACCACTTCTTCGGCCACACGGTCCATCAGCTCACGCGCCAGCCGGTAGTCGGTGCCGTGTTTGATCGGCACCACGATCTCGTCCCAGAGAAACGAAAACTCAGCCGAGTAGTTGTAGACCGGCGCCTTGAACACGAAACTATTTGCCACGCGGACGACGCGGCCGTTGTACTGATCCCCGCCGACCCAATCGCCGCATTCCATCATCGTGGTGCGCAGAATGCCGACGTCGATCACGTCGCCCGTCACACCGCCCAACTGGATCCGATCGCCGGGCCTGAAGTGGCCGCCAAACGACACCGCCAGCCATCCGGCGACACTGACGATGACCTCCTGAAGGGCAAAGGCGATGCCCGCCCCGGCCACGCCAAAGGCCACCGTGAACCCGCCGAGACGGTCGCTGAAGACCATGCCGACAAAGAAGAGGGCAATCGCATAGGACGCGATGTCCATGCCCTTGTTCGCGCGGTATCGCACCGCGGGGTCCTGGATCCTCCTGGTCAGGGCGCGCTGCGTCAGGCTGACGGCCGCACGAATCGCCACCAGGCCGATGGCCAGGAGCACCAGCTGGCCGACGGTGGGGTCGAACAACAGGCGGGAGAGCGCCTCATCCATCGCCTGAGAATAGTCGAAATTGCGGCGCTCGCAGCACCCTGGCCGGATCACGCCGCGCGATTCATGCCGCGCCACCGCATCCAGGCCACTCCGCGCCGCGCGAACCACCAGGCCGCCTCTGGTGTGTCGCGGCTGATAACCGCGACCGTTGCGTGGCCTGCCTGCTCGCGCTGCCATTGCGCAATATCGGGCAGCAGTGCCATGCACGGGTTGCAGTGCGGGTCGGTGAAGACCAGCAGCACGGGCTTCCCCGGCGATCGCAACATCGCGAGCGTGACGGGATTGCCATCGAGGTCGGGAAGCGAAAACTCGGGCGCCGCCTGGCCCACGGGAAGCGAAAACGACGTCCAGTCTGCAACCATCTGCGGGAGCAACGCCAGCGCGGTCAAGAGCTCTGCCACTGGCAGTGCGATGGCCAGCGCGGGGCTGAGCCTCTCAGGGATGATCGAGGAGTGTGGTGACGCCGGCGAGCGCAAACACACCGGCGAGGATCAACCGCAGGACAGGCAACACGACAGGGATCTTAGCAGCCGCGTGCTGACGTCAACGCGTACCAGCCAGTGCCTGCGAGGCCGATGGCTCCTCCCAGCAGGAATGTCACGTCGGGCCCGACCACCGACCACAACACACCTGCCACAAGCGGCGCGGGGCAGAACGCGAACGATCGCAGGCCCCAGTACAGTCCCACGGCTCTTGCGCGAATGGGTGCGGGAAACCCGGTCGAGATCAGCGCCTTGCGCGCAGGTTCGCCAAGTTCACGCAGGCCGTTGATGACAAAGGCGACCACGAGTCCAGCCGTGATGGGCAGGCCGAAGTACGCACACACCTTCGGCAGCAGCACGAGGGCGATTGGGAAGATCGAGAAGAGGAAGAATGTCGTTCCGATGAACGGCCTGGGCGATGCCGACCGGTCCACCCACTTGGCCATCGGCACATACGTCGCCAGCGCCGTGACGCCCATCAGGGCCAGCAGCCATCCGGCGGTGGCAGCCGCGGCGGGATCCGTCCAGCCCCACTCGCGTGTGAGCAGAGACACCACGTACAGCACCGCAAAGTCGCGCGCGAACCAGTCCCCCCATCGAATGAAGATTTCAGCCGTCAACAAGTGCTTCAGGTCCGGCGGCATCGTCTGAAGGATGGTCTTGAGCGGCACAGGTTCTTGCGAGGCCTTTGGGCGCAGGTGGGAGGTGAGTGCCAACTGCAGGACCACGGCGAGTCCCACCAGGCCAAACGCGATCGTCAGGTTGAGCCAGTAGCCAGCCAGGCCAAATGCTACGCCGGCGATGGCGGGGCCGACGATCTTTGGCACGCGTTTCTGGATGCTCTGCAGCGCAAACGCAATCGTTCGCCGTTCCTTGCGCACGTGACTGCCGATAACGTCGAACGTCGCCGGCACCGAGAGCGGTTCCCAGTTCGTCATCAACAGCGCGCCGGCCACAATCGGCCAGGGCCCCGACCCCATCAGCATCAGCAGGAACCCTGCGGCCATCGGGAGCGCTGAGACGGCCAGCGCGATACGCGGACCCAGGCGGTGCGCGATCGTGCCGCCGGCGATGTAGCCGAATCCCTCCATCAGGTTTTTCGCGAACCCGATGATGCCGATGAACGTGGCGGCACTGAAGGCGGAGCCGGCCAGGGCCGCCTGATCGCGCAGGTGCAGCGACAGGAATGAGGACCAGATCTCCTCACTCAGGCCGAGGCAGCCAATGACGACGAGGATGGCCGCAGAGGCGCGGTTGAAACCGAACCAGTCTGCCGCGCGATCCGCCAGTCGAGCCATACATCGAACAGCCTACGCCAAGACGCAGGGGCGCGGGCCTCGCGTAGTAGGATCTGGCGCTATGACACACGCCATCCGGCTCGTCGCGGCGACGCTTCTGTGTTCGGCGATCGTGGTCGCACAGGCGCCTGCGCTGCCATCGATGCCGCTCGCCTACGGCTTCCTCTCCGGCCAATTTGCCGCCGACGGCACCTTCACGCTGGGGGGGCCGGGTTGGGGAAAATTGGCCGGTATGTGGAAGGCTGCGAACGGCGAGGCCGAGTTCGCCCTGGCCACGCCGCCCAATGGATGCGCTGAGCCCGGCAAGTATCGGTATCGCATCGACGGAACACAGGTGGCGTTCACACTGGTCAGCGATGCGTGCATGCCGCGCCGCATGATGCTGACCGACAGCGTCTGGCTGCCGGTGGGCGAGAAGCCGGCGATTCCCGCACGGCGCATTGTGCGCACGGCAGCGCCTGCGCTGCCTGCACTCCCAGTGCCCTCATCATCCACAGGCACCTGGCCCTCGTTTCGCGGCACACAGGCTGCAGGGGTTGCCGAAGGCCAGAACCTGCCCGACACCTGGGATGTGAAAAGCGGCCAGAACATCTTGTGGCGCACGCCGATCGGCGGGCTCGCGCACTCGAGCCCGATTGTGTGGGGCGACACGGTCTACGTGACAACGGCGGTGAGCAGCAAAGGCGGGGCGACGTTTCGACCGGGCCTGTATGGCGATGGCGACGCCTCCGACGACCGCTCGCCACAGCAATGGAAAGTGATCGCGATCGACAAGAAGACCGGCGCAGTGCGCTGGGACAAGGTGGCGATTGAGGCGCCGCCCGTCGACAAGCGCCACATCAAATCGACCTACGCGAGTGGTACGCCAGCGACGGACGGCCGCATCGTGGTGGCCTCGTTTGGATCGATGGGTGTATTTGCCTTTGACACGGCCGGCAATCTTCGCTGGAAGGTGGACTACGGCAAGATCCATCTCGGGGCCTACGACCTGCCGTCATGGGAGTGGGGGCCGGCCAGTTCGCCCATCATCTGGAACGACCTGGTCATTCTGCAAGTGGATACCCATGCCGACTCATTCCTGCTCGCTTTGAGGACGGACACAGGCGAGACGGTGTGGAAGACCGAGCGCGAAGAGATTCCGTCGTGGGGCACGCCCACGGTGGCGATGACGCCGGCGGGACCAGTGCTTGTGACGAATGCGTCAAATTGTGTTCGAGGTTACGATCCGCGCACCGGCAAGGAACTGTGGCGCCTGGGCAAGAGCTCGAAAATCACCGCACCGACGCCGATCTTCGCCGACGGCCTGTGGGTGATTGCCAGCGGACGCGCGCCCGAGCGGCCGATCTTCGTCGTGCGGCCAGACGCCGCTGGCGATCTGACCCTGCCCGATGGGGAGACGTCCAATGCCGGTGTGGCCTGGAGCAAAAATGCCCGCGGCCCGTATATGCCCACGCCTCTGGCCTACAAGGGCGTGTTATACGTGTTGGCCAATAACGGTCTGTTCGATGCTATCGACCTGCAGACCGGCAGGGATGTCTACCGCCAGCGACTGCCCAATGTCGGCAACGGCTTTAGCGCGTCACCGGTGGCCGCAGACGGGAAGATCTACCTCTCCAACGAAGACGGCGAGATGCTGGTGGTGGGCGCAGGCCAGACGTTTTCGCACGTTGCGACCAACTCCATGGGCGACCTGTTGATGGCCACGCCGGCACTGTCGGAGGGCGTCATGTACGTGCGCACCGCAACGAGCCTGTTCGCGATTGCCAGGAAGTAAGGGCGAGGCCGGATGCTGCTCGCCTGTTCCCACCTGATTATCGCCACCGCTGACGTGCCGACGATGACGGCGTTTTTCCGTCAGGCATTTGAGGCCGTGCCACACTTCGAGAACGACATGTTTTCAGAGTTTGTCCTGCCCTCGAAGTTCCGGGTGGCGTTTTTCAAGCCGGTGGGGGAGTCCGCGCGTACATTCAGCGCAGCCGGTGAGCGGAGCGGCTCGGCCATTGGAGTGACGGTGACCGACGTGGACGCCCTCTTCCTGCGCGTGATCGGCATGGTGGAGGCGTTTGGCCTGACGCTGAGCGGCCCGCCGAAGGAGCATCCGTGGGGCGAGAAAAGCTTTCTGCTCACGGACGCCGACGGCAATCGCTGGGAGATTGCGCAGGCGCCGTCGCCCGACGGCATGCTCACGAACCGGTAGGCGGCACGTGCACAACCTGCAGGCCACGGTGGGCTTCGAACGGATCGAAGTCCCGATCGCAGTGGAGCAGTGAGTGGCCGCCGCGAATACAGAACGCGGCGATCAGGCCGTCCACCGTTGACCGCACGGTGCGGCCTCGAGCGCGCAACACGCGGTAGTGTGCTGCGGCCGCCACCGCAAGTTCCACACCGCCGCTGCTGAAGATCTCGAATCGCTTGAGGTGACCGAGCACTCGCGCCGCTTGTTGATCAGTCGGGAGTCCTTGCAGAACCTCGCACACCATCAGGTCGAGCAGGCCAAACCGCTCGAGGGCGAGGCGGCCGTCAAACCATTCGGTTTCCGGGGTTCGCGTGCCGTTGAGGTAGTCGATCCAGACCGTGCTGTCGACGATAACCACACGGTTACCGCGCGACCGCCTGCCGCGCCCGGCGGCTCTGGTGCAGGTCTCCCTGCCACGGCACCTTCCCGCGCAGTTGGCGAACGGACGCCTGGCCGTGCGTCTCGATCAGCAGTCGCAACGCGCGCTCCACCACCGCGCGTTTGGTCGGTTCGCCACTGACCGTGATGGCTTCATCCATCAAGGCGTCGTCGATGTCGATGTTGGTACGCATGGATCCTCGATGTGTAAGGATCGCACTATTATGTGTAAGCGTCAAGTTGTGCATCATGACGACGTGCCGTCGTCCAGTCATGGATTTCAAGGCCGTGGGTACATCAAAATGCAGGGCCGCGCGGTTTGGTCAGTTCATGCTGCAGGCGCCCGGCCCCCGCGGGTCGCCGCATGAGCCGCAGGCTGATGGCCCGTTCGCGGGCGCAGCGGCACGCGTGGGCGTTCCGTGCGACACCGCGAACACCGAAAACTGTTTGTCCAAGGCCTCCGACTGGCACGCGGGGCACTTTGCCTGGCGCGAGGCACTGACGATGGCCTCGAACGGATGGTGGCAGTCGCGGCAGACGTATTCAAAGATAGGCATGGTGTGACCTGTTCACAGTGTAGCGCCACCGATGCCGGCGGGGCCGCCGTTCGCCGCCTTGTCCCTGTTGCGGCCGAATCGGAGATGGACTACGCTCCGCTTGGCTTTTCTGTGCGTGATCCGCGTCTGGGTGGTGTGACCAGACGCTGACGTCCAGGCCTCGTCTCATAGGGAGTGAAAGCCGACGAGAATTCGATGCTCGCGCGCGGAGAAGGGAGCCTGATGACACCGAACACCGTTGCGAATACGTTCACCTCGAAGCGTTTGTTGGTTCCGCCGGCGGCGACCCCTTTTGGTGCGTACCTCCCCTGGAAGCGCACCAGCGACATTGTTCTCGGCGGGCTTCTCACGGCGTGCGCCCTGCCGCTATTTCTGGTCATGACCGCCGCGATCACCCTCATCGACGGAGGCCCGGCGATCTTCTGGCAGCGCCGGGTCGGGCGAGGCGGACGCGAGTTCTGGTTCCCGAAACTCCGGTCGATGCATGTTGGAGCGGAGAGGCTTCAAGACGCGTTGCGCCATGACAACGATCACGGTGACAGTATTACCTTCAAGATGAGGGCGGACCCACGGGTGACCGGACTTGGGCGGCTTTTACGGACGTGGAGTCTCGACGAGTTGCCTCAGCTCTGGTGCGTGCTTAAAGGCGAGATGTCCCTGGTCGGCCCTCGCCCGCCGCTACCGGGTGAAGTGCGTCGATATACGCCCGCGCAGCTCCGGCGCCTGGAGGTCCAACCCGGGATCACGGGGCTCTGGCAAGTGTGCGGACGCAGCACCATTCCGTTTGACGGTCAAATCGCTCTCGACCTCGAATACATCAGGAGGCAGTGCTTCCGATTCGATCTCCTGATTCTCGGCCGCACAATCCGGGCCGTTGTCTCGCGCCAGGGCGCGTGGTGACGCTGCCGGACAAGCGGTATCTCGGGCTCGCTGCCGCGTTGCTCGCTGGTGCAGCCGCGCTTGGGGGGCACGGCGGAGTCAACAGAGAGGTGAGCGCCGCCCGCGATGCGGACTCTCAAGCACGTGCATCGCACGCGATCCTCTTGACGCACGCCCAGTGGGAAAACACAGTGCGAGATCTGCTGCGTCTTCCCACGGTTCCCGGTCTCTCGGGTAGCTTCCCGGGCACCCCCGCGCCGTCGGGCGCGGACTTCGGCGTCGAGTCGTCGAATCTGTTTGTCGCGGACTCGGACGCGTGGGAGGCCTACGGCGCCGCCGCCGAGACGCTGGCAAAGCGCGTCGCTGAAGACCCGGCCGCACTCGCCAGAATCCTGCCCGATTCAGCGAGGCAAGGCAACGTCGGCACGCGCGTGCGGCTCTTCGTGACGGAGTTCCTGCCGCGCGCCTATCGCCGGCCGGTTGACGACAGGGAGATCGGCGCGATCGTTTCGCTCGGCGAACGCGCGGCGGCATCGACCACCACGGCGGATCCGTTCCCTATCAGTGTCCGGTGGATCCTGGCCGCGGTCCTCCAGACGCCCTCTTTTCTCTACCGCATCGAGGCCGGTGTGCCAGACGCGGAAAGTCACCGGCGCCGCCTGGGCGATTACGAGCTGGCCGCGAAGCTGTCGTACACGCTCTGGGGCACGATGCCCGACGAGAAGCTCATGGGATACGCGGCGTCGAAGACGCTCGCGACCAAGGCCGGCATTGCCACAGTCGTGAGGGAGATGCTCGCCGACTCGCGCGCGGAGGCGACGCTCATGGACTTCCATGAGAAGCTCTTCAACGTGGACAGGTTCGAGGGCATTGTCCGGCAGACGGGCGTGTTCCCCAGGTTCTATCCGGACCTCGGCAGGGACGCCCGCGAGGACGTGCGGCGCACGATCAAGGCGCTCGTGGTCGACAACCCTGGGAGCCTGAGGGATCTCTACTCGTCGGATGTCGCGTACGTGAACGCGAACCTGGCGAAGGTGTACGGGATCGATCCCACGACGATTCCCGGAGCCGATACCAGTCCCGGCTCGTTCTTCAGGGTGACGATGCCGAACAACCGCGCCGGCATCCTGATGCATGTCGGCTGGCTCGCGATGGCAGCCCACGCGAACGACCCGTCGCCGATCCAGCGCGGCGTCTTCATCGCCCGCCACGCGCTGTGCCTTGCGCTCGGCAGCCCCCCGCCTGGTGCCCTCAACACAAAGATCGAGGGGCCAACGGGGGCGAACAATCGGGGCCGTGTCGAGGCCACCACGCAGAGCCGCACGTGCAGTGGGTGTCATGCCCGCGTCATCAACCCGATGGGCTTTGCGTTCGAGGCGTTTGACGCCATCGGTGCATTCCGCACGCGTGACGGCGCGTCCGTCGTGGACACCACCGGTACCACGAGGCTTCTCGGGTCATTCGACGGGCCGAGCGCGATGCTTGCCGCCGTTCGGGACACGCCGAACGCCCACGCGTGTTATGCGGCGCACTGGTCGGCGTACCTGAACGGTACGGCGACGGTCCAGGCAACGGCGACGTGGCTGACGCCGATCGTCGACGGATCGATGAAGGGGGCGGCGGTGCGCGACATCATCGCCGCGATCGTACAAACCGACGCGTTTCTGACCGTGGCACGCTAGGCGACAGACGCATGCCTCTTAATCGTCGCCAGCTTCTGATCGGTATCGGTGGAGCGATCGTCGGACTCCCATACCTCGAGAGTCTCATCAGGAAGAAGGAACGCCTCCGCGACGGCCCGCCGCCGTTTGCCCTGTTTTACCGTCGAGCCAACGGCGTTCAACAGGCGCTCTTCAACCGCAAGTTCGACCAGGAACCTGAGCGCTGGTTTCCCAACCTGCCGTACGGCGCCATCAGCACGGCGGCTCTCGCGGCGCCGCCGTCGCAGCCGCAGGGATGCGCTTTGAGCGAGCTGGCCAGCTACGCACCGAGGCTCGCGATCATCCGCGGTCTGCGACATGTCGTCACCGGGACGCAGAATGGGCATCGCGAGGGCTTCATTCAGGGATTGACGGGAGCAGGGGTGAAGTATCCGAACGACACGCCCGACACGTTCGTGTGCGATCCGCTCGGCGAGTCGCTCGACAATCGCATCGCGCGCGAGTTGACACCGGACACCAGGTCATCAATGTTCCTCAGCGTCGGCGCGCACCACAAGACCGGCGTATCGTTCCTCAATGCACGCAACCCGAACGGCATCCCACTGCCGCGCGTCGGGGAAGAAGACCTGCTCGCGGTCTACAACCGCCTCTTTCTCCCATGGGGCGGCGACGACGCGGCGCGGCAGCTCCTGATGGACCGGCGCAAGAGCGTGAACGACCTCGTCAAGGAAGACCTCGATCGGCTGCGAAGGGATCCACGTCTCTCGGCGTCGGATCGGCAGCGTCTGGACCTCCACACGCAGTCGATCCGCGACACGGAAGTCGCCCTGACCTGCACCATCCCGGCCGGCCTCGAGACGGACGTCACGACCTACCAGAGCCACTACGACGCCGACCCCGACTGGGGCAAGGGCCATGTGCTCAGGCAGTTCGGCGATGCGGTGGCGAAGCTCACGTCGCTCGCAATCGCGTGCGGAAGCACCCGCTCAGTCCTCGTCAGCATCGGCGAGCCGCAGGACGTGACGCCGTACAAGGATGTGGTGGGCGCGGGCGGCTACGATTTTCACAGCATCTCGCACCGCCAGCGCATAGACAACGATAGCAGCACCAACATCGGCGGCGCGCAGCTGCTCCACCACGAAATCGACAAGTTCCATCTCCGGTTGTTCCGTTCGATTCTCGATCAGCTCGATCAAAAAGGGCTTCTCGACTACGGGACATGTGTCCATTACGCCGACATCGGTTCCGGACAGCACGAGACGTACGGGCTCCCGTACCTGTATGTGGGCGGCGCGAATGGCGCGCTCAAGACAGGGATCTACGTCGACGAGACCGACGTCATGGTGCCCAAGTTCCTGAATACGATCGGGACCGCAGTCGGCTGCACGACGTCGACCGGCAACCCCCTCGAAAACTTCAACGCCGCCAGCAACGGCAACATCACAGGGCGGATTGCCTCACTCGTCGCGTGAGTAATGATGCGCGACGAGACGATCGTGTGTATTGCGCCGCGGCGCTGGGACGGTCTGTGGAAGGAAACGCAGGCCATCATGTCGCGACTGGCGCGGGATAACCGCGTCCTGTATTTCGAACCGGGCCGTGATCCGGAGCACGGCGTTCTTGCGGAAATGAGACGCAGCTGGCCTGCACTGTTCCATCGGACCGTCCGCGAAGTGCAGCACAACCTCCTGGTGATTCCGAGCCCACCGGCGCTGCCACATGGACGTCGGCACTTGCCGGTCGGCGTGCTGCGAGCGACCATGCCGGCGGCAATGGCGATCAACGCAGGTCTGCTGATCCGGCATGTGAGACGGACCCTGCTCGCTCTCGACGTGGCGTCTCCTGTTCTGTGGTTGACGGACCCTTATCACGCGTCGCTCGTCGGACAATTCCACGAAAAGCTCGTCTGTTACTACATCTTCGACGAGTTCGCAGACATGGTGGACAACCGTCGGGTGAGCCGGCTGCTGCGACGCCTCGACGACGAGCTCACACGCCGTGCGGATGTGGCGTTTACCACCTCGCGCTCGCAGTACGCCCGCCGCACGCCCCTCAATCCGCGGACGTATTGTGTCCCGAATGGCGTCGACTTCGACCTGTTCGTTCGAGCAGCGACCGAGGACCTGCCGACTCCATCTGATCTCGCACGCCTGCCGAGGCCGATCCTCGGATTCGTTGGCTGGCTGACACATCACATCGACACCGCTCTTCTCTGCCGCATCGCTGAAGCCTACCCTCACGGCTCGCTGGTTCTGGTAGGGCCAGATCAGCTTCGTGCCTCTCCTGATGTCGAGAGGTTGCGCGCCGTCCCGAATGTCGTGTTTCTCGGGCGGAGAGACCACGCGGCGCTTCCGGCGTATTTGCGCGTGTTCGATGTGGCGCTCATGCCATATTCCCTGATCGGACACGTGTGGTCTGCGTATCCGGCGAAGCTTCATGAATATCTGGCAGCCGGTCGCGCGGTTGTGGCCACTGACTTGCCAGAGCTTCGCCCTTACGAGAACGTGGTACGGCTTGCCCGGGACGGCGCTGATTTTATTCAGATGATTGGGGAGGCGTTGGACGACTGCTCGCGAGAAGCGGTTGACGCGCGAATCGCAGTGGCGAGCCACCACGGGTGGGATCAGCGGGTCGCCGAGATCGACGGTATCCTCACCCCTCTCCTGCGGGTCCACTAGGTCCGAGGCAACGACCGTCACCTTACCCTGTGCGCATCCTGCACCTGACGACCGAGTTTCCCTGGCCCGCCACGAGCGGCGGTTGCGTGCGGACGCTCTCTCAACTCAAACTGCTGGCATCGTTGCCCGAGGTCGAGCGAGTCACGCTCCTGAGCGTGAGTGAGCACACCGTCACTGCGGAGGATCGTGGCGCTCTGGCCGACGCGGTTCCCAGACTCGAAGTACGCGCGCCCGTCTTCCACCCGATCCATTTCTGGAATTATCCGAGCCATGTCCCCGGCATGTGTGCGCGGCGCCTGTGCGGCATCCCCTACTTGGCCGCCAAGTGGCACTCAGCGCACCTGCAGAGCCTGTTGCGCGAAGAACTGCGCACCTCTGCCCCCGACGTCATTTACGTGGATCACCTGGGCATGGCGCGCTACCTGCCTGACATCACGACCCATCGACGTCGTTCACGGCTGGTGCTCGAACAACACAATGTCGAAAGTGAGCTCTTCAGGCAGTTGGCCGAGAGCAGCAGCGGACTCCTCAAGCAGGTCGCCCGTGCTGAGTGGCGGGCAGCGGCGCGCTTCGAGAAACACGCACTCGAGACCGTGGATGCCGTGGTCGCCATCTCCAGGGCGGACGCCGACCACTTCGAGCGAGTGGCTCATGTGTCAGCGCACGTCGTGCCGGTCGTGGTCGAGTTCGAGCGTCAGGCTCGGCCGCGTCCGCGTCGTCCGCATTTCTGCTACGTCGGAAGCCTGCGCTGGCGTCCCAATATCGCAGGGCTCAACTGGTTCTGCCAACGCGTGTGGCCGAAGATCCGCGCCCGCGTCCCTGATGCCACGATGGTGATTGCGGGAAAGGACCTCGAGCCTGATGACCGCGGCAGGTTGTCGATCCCCGACGCCTGGAGGGTGCCCGGCATCGAGACTGTGGGCTTCGTCGCGAACCTTGAGGCGCTGTACGACGGGGCGCTCGGGATGGTGGCTCCCGTTCTTGGTGGCTCAGGTGTCAGGATCAAGGTCCTCGAAGGCCTTCGCGCGGGGTTGCCGATGGTCACGACCGTCGATGGCGGGGCGGGCCTCTCACTGACGGACGGTAGAGAGGCGCTGATTGCGAATGATCCGCAAGACTTCGCCGACCGCGTTGTGCGGCTCGCCCACGACGAGGATCTGCGCGTTCGCCTCCGGGATGCGGGGTACACCTATCTCGAAACGTGCCATTCCCCCGCGATCGCGGAGCGCGCGATGCGAGGCGCGCTGCTACCGGGACTAGACTAGCCGGCACACGATGCTTCTCATTGTCGTTTA
This sequence comes from Vicinamibacterales bacterium, assembly GCA_046594875.1. Classification (GTDB taxonomy): domain Bacteria; phylum Acidobacteriota; class Vicinamibacteria; order Vicinamibacterales; family SCN-69-37; genus SYFT01. The sequence continues at coordinate 5,236 of JBKJQX010000240.1, read as the reverse complement.
CATCGTCGGCTGCTTCCTGTGTGGCCTGTGGTTGAAGGGCCGTCGTCTTGCCTGGATGGCGGTGGGCGGCGCTGCGCTTGTCTGTGTGATTTACCTCGCCACAGACCAGTCGTTCCTTTCTGGATTCTCGATCTCTTCACTCTCAACCGGCGAAACACACGCCCCGGCATCCGAGGCGCCTCCCCTGACTGACGCCGCCCGGCAGGGCCCGGGCCCAGGCGTGAGCTCGACACCGCCACATGGAGACTCGATCATCACGGCCGTCTACACCTGGGTCCAACGGTTCGACGGACGTCAGCTTGCGGCCGGTCTGGCGTTTGCCCTCCTTCTGGCCGGCTTGGCGGCCACGCTCCTGCAGCCCCGCCACGGGCTGTACCTGGTCCTCTTCTTCACCTTGGTCGGGGATGCGGTCTTGCTCCCCTGGTATCCATTTGTGAAGGGCTTCTCGAGTCGTGAGTCGTTGAGTTTTGTCCATGATGCTCTCATCATCAGTCCGCTCGAGATCTACATCGCACTCATCGCGATCTCGTGGGCGGTCCGGCAGGTGCGGCAGAGCGGCCTGACGTTTCAGACGGGTCCACTCTTCTGGCCCGCGATGGGTTTCCTGGCCTTCGTCGTCGTTGGTTTTGCGTATGGCGTAGGCACCGGTGGGGATCTGCGTATCGCGCTCTGGGAAGCGCGGCCGGTCTCCTATCTGATTGCCCTGATGCTCCTGACGAGCACCCTTGTAAGAACACCTGCGCAGGCGTCCAGGGTGTTATGGGTCGTCGTAATGGCGGTGTTCCTCAAAGGCATCAACGGCTCTCTGTACTATCTGGTGGTCCTTCAAGGCGACCTGAGCGGCGTCGAACGCATCAGCGAGCATGCCGCCGCCATTCACCTGAACTTTCTCTTTATCGCGAGTCTCGCGGTATGGATCTACAAGGCCTCACGGATGAAGCGCTTGCTCCTTCCCCTTGCGATCCCGTGTGTATTGCTTGGATACATTGCGATGCAGCGCCGGGCAGCCTTTGTCACATTGGCGATAGCCCTGGCGCTGGCGGTTGCGGTCTTGTCGAGAGAAAACCGCCGATTGTTTTGGATTGGCGCCCCGGCGCTCGTTCTCCTGAGTGTGGGATACGTCGCCATGTTCTGGCACAGTCAAAGCACCCTGGCCGTGCCAGCGCAAGCCATCAAGTCGGTAATTGCCGCACGGCTGGCCAGTGCGCAGGATCAGAGCTCGAACAACTACCGCGTGATCGAGAATCGCAATATCAACGTCACGATTCATGAGCATCCGCTGGGAGGAATCGGCTTTGGGCAGAAGTTCCACATCGTCGACCCGATGCCCGACATCAGCCACCTCTTTGATTGGTGGGAATACATCACGCACAACTCGATCCTGTGGATATGGATGAAGGCTGGGATCGGCGGGTTCTTCTCGATGCTGTGCCTGATTGGCCTGGGCGTGGCGGGTGGGGTCCGCGCTCTCGAGCGCCTGCGCGACCCGGATCTGCGGGCGGTGACCATGACCGCGACACTTTATATTGTGGTGCACTTCATCTATGCCTGCGTCGATATGTCCTGGGATGCTGGGAGCACGGTGCTCGTAGGGACCATGATGGGCATCGTCAATTCTTCAGGATGGATCGAAGCAGGCCGCTCGCAGTGAGCCGGTGCGCCGACGTGCGTCAGCGTGTGCCGCCCGCGCGACGCCGTTCTTCGGCAAACTGGCGCCCGACCAATTGTGGAAACTTCCACGCGCCGCGGGCATAGCGGCCCAACAGGCGGCGCGGTTCGCTGGCCAGGCGGTGTAACCATTCGAATCCGGTGCGGCGCATCCACACCGGGGCGCGTTTCTTGTCGCCCGCCAGAAAGTCGATGGTGGCGCCGACACATAGCGCCGCCGCCACCTCCAGACGCCGGCAATGCGCGTCGACCCATATTTCCTGTTTTGGCGCGCCGAGACCCACGACGAGCAGGTCGGCGCGTGCTTGAGCGATTCGTGTCAGGATTCGTTCGTTCTCCAGCGGGTCATGTTCAAATCCCGGCGGAGGACTGTACGTGCCAACGACAGAGACCGCCGGCCAGCGAGCGTTGATTCTGGCCGCCGCCCGCGCTGCGACTCCCGACGCCGCCCCCAGTAAGAAGACGCGCAGGCCGCCATGGCGTTCGGCGGCGTCAAAAACGGCCGGCGTTAACTCGCTACCCGCCACGCGACCAGGAAGCGGATGTCCCAGCCAACGTGCAGCGACCACGAGAGGCATGCCGTCCGCCAGGACCAGCGACGCATTGGCATAGGCCCGCCGCAGTCCTTCGTGTTCCTGGTACAGCACTGAATGATCGACGTTGGGCGTCACGACAAAGCGACACGCCTTCTCGTCGCTCGCGATCCAGTCATAAATCGTGTCAATTGCCACGGCCATACTGATGGCGTCGAGTTGGAAGCCGAAGAGGCGCACGCGCTTCTCACCCATGGGCGTAGCATAACCCCCAGCTGCCATCCGCCCCCCCCGCCCGCTTGTCATCGCCGGGAAGAACGTCGTATCGTACGCAACCCGGGCGGCATTCTCAGGATGAGTTCACAGCAGAGATGGGCCCATGCCCGTGAGTGATGAAGATCAAACCACTCATTGTCGAAACCGCCGTTCTGATTGCGCTCGCGCCCGGCCTGATGTTCGGGGGCTACAGCGTGCTTATCGTCCCTGTGGGGGTCGCACTGGTATGGGGCCTCCTGCATTGGTGGACCGGGTCGGCGTGGCCGCGTTCCGACTTGAATTGGTGCATCGCTGCCATTCTGGTATTGACGGTCGCCTCGCTCATTCGATCGACAGGCGATTTGCTGTGGGCCATGCCCAAAGTCACGACTCTGGTCTTCGGCATCGCGTGGTTCTTCGCGCTGATTCGCTGGCACGACGCGGGTCTCACTCCGCAGTCGCTTGTGGCGGCACACATCGCCGCGTGTGTTGCCCTCACGCTGGCCGGAACCTTTGGCAGCAACTGGCTGCTGAAGGTCTGGCCCCTCTCGGATGTGACCGCGACGTTGCCGCACGTCTCTTTGGGTGTGGGCGGGCTCCATCCCAACGCGGTGGCCGGCACCCTTCTCCTGCTGATTCCTCTTTGCCTGCCACCGTTGTCTCAGACGTGGGGGGGGGAGCGCATCAACGCACGGCTTCGTCGAGGCGCCGCGGGTGCCGTCCTGATTGTGGCGCTTGCACTCCTTCTGTTGACGCAGTCGCGCGGAGGGTGGCTGGGAGCGACAGCTATCGCGCTCGCCCTGGTGTTGTACCGATTTCGCGGAATGAGGGCGCGGCCAGCCGTGCCCATCGTCCTCGCCTTTGGTCTCGCGTGCGCGGTGGTGGCCTTGGGGACGGCGTTGCCGGGCGCAAGCTGGGCCGGAGCCGATCTGAGTGTGAAATGGGCGGGTCGTCTCGAGATCTGGCGACTGGGTTACCTCTTCATGCGCGACTTCCCCTGGACTGGCGTCGGATTCAACGGCTTCAGGCACTTGACCAGCATCCTCTACGCTCCCGGGGACCAAACGGGTGGCCTGGACATCGCCCACCCCCACAATATGTGGCTGAGCGCCGGAGTAGATCTCGGGATTCCCGGGATAGCCGCCTACGGCGTCCTCTGGGTGCTGGGGATTCGACGACTGCTTCGAGTGGCCGCGACCGGCAGCCAGAGGGAGGTGCTCATCAGCCAATGTCTGCTGGCCAGCTGGGCTGGGTTCTGGACGTTCGGGATTGCGGATGCCATACCGCTGGGGACGAAGCTCGGAACAGCGCTCTGGCTTTCATTCGCGCTCAGCCAGGTGCTGTCTCGGGAACGGAGGCAGACGTGATCGATGATTTGGTGCCGTGCTCGCTGACTCGTCGTTGAGCACGCTGTTCGCTGAAAATCGAGGCGGCGTTCCATCGGTCTACCCGCTCTACACGGCGAAGGATCTCATCTTCGATCCGGCGCTGATTGGTGTGTGGCAGGAGGACGGCGAGGACGTCTCCTGGACGTTCACGAAACTGGACGGCATCTGGTGCGACTGGGCGAGTACAGGTTCCTGGACATGGCAGCGCATGAGGATGGGCTGCGACAACAGTCGGTTCCCGATATCTACCGGATGAGCCTCATCGCAGGCCACATGTTCCTGAAGGCGTTGACGCGATTTGAGCGAAGGCGCCGCGGCGGTGAGCAAGCCCGGCGGGCGGTAAGCGCTTCCGGGCGACGTCGGTCTGCCGATGGCCATGCTAGCCTTGCACGATGCTCAGATTCGCCCGGATCCTGGCGGTAAACCTCCTGGTCTTGTTGGCGCTGCTCGGTTCAGCGGAGCTCGCATATCGAATGTACGTGGATGGTCCGAGCGGGGCATTCAAGAGCATCTTCTCGGGAGTGCCGTATTCCAACTTGGGCACACACAACTGGGTCATCAGCGACCCGGCGTTGGGGTATCGACTCAATCCCGCGCGGGAGGCGGTCAACAGCCTCTCCATGAGACACGACGAAATAGCCATACCGAAGCCTTCGGGGCTGTTCAGGCTTGTGTACCTTGGAGATTCGATTCCATGGCAGAGGCCGGGCTTTGTCGACTACACCAGAGAATCGCTTCCCCAATCGGCAAGCGTCGAAGTCATAAACGCGTCCACTCCGGGATACACGACGTATCAGGAGTCATTGTTTCTGGAAACATACGTGCTGCCAACGTCGCCCGATCTCGTCTTGTTGACGTACTGCATGAATGACAACCACAAGTTCCTGCATCAGTTTGACGCGCATGCGCGCATGCTGATCACACATGAAGCGAAGGACAGCCTCCTGAAGGATTCTCTGTTCAATGGCATCGTGGGTCGCAGCTACCTGCTGACCAGAGTCAGGCTCGCCCTGCTTGCGAGGCGAGACGATGAGTCAAAATTCGGCTGGGAAGGCGCCCCGGATGTGAGCATCGCGTGGCAAGACCGTCCTTGGATCGATTTCGAAACACATCTCGTTCGAATGAAAGACCTCTTGAGCAACAGCGGCAGCAAGCTCGCAATGATCGTGTTTCCCATTGAAGCACAGTTCAATGGAAGCTTTTCGAGCGAGGACTATGACTACGTCCTGAAGCCGCAACGAGTGTTGAAGGGGCTATGCGATCGGTACGCTGTTCCGTGTCTGGATCTGTACCAGTCGTTCCACGATCGACAAAAACACGGCGTGGACCTGTTCCAGGACGGTCTCCATCTCAGTGAAGACGGGCATCGATTGGCCGCTGAAGAGATCCTTG
>JBKJQX010000194.1:0-17818 GCA_046594875.1 Vicinamibacterales bacterium | reverse complement strand
GTGGAAGCCATGGCGCTCGGCGTGCCGGTGGTGTCGACGCCCGTCAACGCCATTCCGGAAGCGGTCGAGCACGGGGTCACGGGGCTCCTGGTACCACCCGGTGACGCCGATGGCCTGGCGGCAGCCATCCTGCAACTGCGTCGCGACCCCGAGTTGGCGAACCGCCTGGCGACAGCCGCCGAGTCCCACGCACGGATGTTTGACGCCGACGAGATGGCCGGCGTGACGCTGGCTGTCTACGAGTCCTGTGTTCGATCAGCCCGGTCGGCGTCCTGATCAGGGCTTCACGATGCCTCGGGCTGCCACAGCGCGGACCTTTCGGAGCGCACGGAACAACCATCGGTTTGAAAAGCGGCGATAGTCGTCCGTCTGCTGGAGCGACGCCACATACCCCCGATGGCTCTCGCGTCGCACGGGCGCCAGGGCAGCTCCCTCAAGGAGCGCTCCGTCACCAAGTTCAATCGCAAACAGCGAATCGGGCAGGTGACAGGCCCGATACGTGGTGCCGGTGCGATCGAGGGACGCTACGATGGCGCCCAACGCGTTGTAAATGATGTGCGCATCGTGGAACACGATCAGCCCGCCGGGCGCCACCACGCGCTGGCAGAAGGCAAAGTCTACAAGGACGGCCTCGTCGGTGTGTTCGCCATCGACGAAACAGAGGTGTGGTGCAGGCACGATGGCGGCCGGGTCCAGGCCCGCGACCGTCTGTTCGTGGCACACGACGCGGGGGATGTCACCGCCGGCCGCGCCGAGGTTCGCCAGCATGCGGGCCGTCGAATTCCCCGGGTATCCGAAATGCTGGCCCCGCGCGTCGGGTTGCACTGACGGCCGAGGATCGATCGAGTGGGCGGCGGCGCACCTGGGATCCAACACATGCGCCTGCAGACTGCCGCCCAGGTGAGACCCGATCTCAAGATAGACGTACGGTGACCAGCGCATGCGCACGGCGCTCTGACACGCGAGCAGCGATTGGCGATCCCATGGCGTTGATTCCGAAGGGATCGCGTCGAAGAGTGTGGTGTCCAGACGGTTCACGCGCGCCGAAAACGCGTCGTCTGCCATCGCGGCGCGGTCATCGGCCATGGCCCACAGAATACCCGAAGGGGCGGGTCCGGACGCGGTGGTACCATGTCGACGCATGTCTGCGAACGGTCCGTCCATTCCCCTCGTGCAGAGAGTGGAATTCCTCCTTGCGCGAGCGAAAGGCAAACGCGTCCTGCACCTGGGGTGCACCAATGCGCCGTATACCGCGCAGAGCCTGGCGGATGGTTCCCTGCTCCATCTGCGGCTGGGTGACGTGGCCGGTGAACTCCACGGCGTTGATATCGACCGGACCGGGATTGACGTGCTGGCCTCGCGTGGTGTTGCCCATCTGCACACGGGCGATGTCGGGGATCTCGCCTCCGAACTCGCGGCAGCCGGTCCGTTCGACATCGTGATTGCCGGAGAAATCGTGGAGCACCTCACGGATCCAGGAACGTTTCTCAGGAACGTGCAGAGGGTCATGACTCCCGAGACACGCCTCCTTGTCAGCACGGTGAATGCCTACTGCGGATTCCGGCTCGCGCAATATGCGGTTCGAGGACGAGGAGGCCGTGCGGAGCCCGTTCATCCGGATCACGTGGCGTACTACTCGCAAGCCACGCTGGCGCGCCTCCTCACGACCGCAGGCTTCGTCGTCACGGGCCAGTGGTTTTATGACCTCGGCACCGAACATCTTCCTTACACGACGCGGCCGGTCCGTTGGACCAACGCCGTGCTCACCCGGCTGGCGCCTCAGCTCGCCGACGGTGTGATCGCGGAATGCCGCACGGGCGACCCACCGGTGCAGACATGACGACCGGTGCGACCAGGGTCGGTCTCGTGATGGCCGTCCACAATCGACGCGAGACCACGCTGCGCGCGCTGAGGAGTGTGTACGACGCGGATACGACAGGTATGACGCTGCACCTGGTGGTGGTGGATGACGGGTCGTCGGATGGCACCTCCGAGGCAGTCCGGCGTGCGTACCCCGACGTGGAAATTGTCGCTGGCGACGGCACGCTGTTTTTTGGCGGTGGGACGAATGCCGGTCTGCGGCGTTTGCTGGCGGCTGGTGTTGACTACGCTGTGATTGCCAACAACGATGCCATCTTCAATCGGGAGGTGTTCGTTGAGCTGGTCAAATGCGCCCGGCAGTTTCCCCAATCGGTGGTTGGGGCCCTGTTGTTGCTGTGGGACACGCCACACCGGGTCTTCCAGGTCGGCCAAGCCTGGGATATGTCGTACGGCGGATGGCGTATTCCGCAGCACTTGACGGCGTTCACCGTGCCGCAAGAGCCGTGGGAGGTCGAGGTGCTGGCGGGAAACTGCATCCTTATCCCCGCAGAAGCACTGCGGGTATTCGGGCTCCTCGACGACGTCCGCTTTCCGCATCTGTGGGCGGATGTCGAGTTTTCCGTACGGGTGCGGCGTGGTGGATGGCGTCTCCTCGTGGCGCCCAGGGCGCGAATGTTCTGCGAGCCTAATACCTATCCGCCGCCCTTGTCTGCCGGGTCAGTCCGTGCCGCATTCAAGGCCCTGTTCGTGGACACGACGCATGCACTGAATGTGGGCAGGCGATGGCGCATGCTTCGGGCCGTGGCGCCCAGTCGCACGCAGGGACTCGTGATGTGCGCCATCTACGTTCTGCGCTTGGCCCAGCGGGGGTTGCGCATCGGGACCTGGCCGGAGTGGCCTGATCCTCCGCTGGGGCCTCTCGCCGGGCGGCCGTGACATGTCCACATCAGATCTGAAAGACGACGTTCCCGACGGCTTCGATAGTCCGACAGCCCTGCCGCGGACGCCGTCGCAGCACACCGCCTGGCAGCAGGCGAATCGGTCGTGGTGGGAACGCCACCCCATGCGTTACGACTTCAGCGAAGCACTGCGAGTCAGCGAATTCAGCAGGGAGTTCTACGAGAACGTTGATGAACGGTTCTTCGCCGACGTGTGGACCTACATGCCATGGCGCAAGGTGCCATTTGATCCACTGATTGACTTCGCGGCGCTTGGCAACACGGATGTCCTGGAAATCGGGGTCGGCAGTGGCAGTCACGCACAGCTCCTGTCAGCGTCTGCGCGTTCCTATACTGGAATCGATCTCACCGACTATGCCGTCACCAGCACCACGAAGCGACTGGCGCTGGCTGGTCACACAGGGCCGCATGTCAACGTGATGCGGATGGACGCCGAGCACATGGCGTTTGCGGACCACTCGTTTGATTGTGTGTGGAGCTGGGGTGTGATCCATCACTCGGCGAACACCCGTACGATTCTGGAGGAGATCCATCGCGTGCTCAGACCCGGCGGCGTGGCGATCACCATGGTCTACCATCGCAACTTCTGGAATTACTACGTCGTGGCCGGTCTCGTCCGCGGAATCATCCAGGGAACGCTCTGGAAGACCCGCTCGCTCCACAAGACACGGCAGGGCGTGATTGACGGCGCCCTCGCGCGTTATTACACGATTCCCGAGTGGCGCGCGCTCGTGTCCGACCTGTTCTCTGTTGAAGGCGTGTCCATCTACGGGAGCAAGACGGAACTCCTGCCCCTGCCGAGCGGAAGGGTGAAGTCGGCCCTGAAGGCCGCGATTCCGCATCGCGTGGGCCGCTTCCTCACGAATCGGTGCCGTATGGGGGCGTTTCTGGTGTCGATCCTGCGTAAACCAGGGACGTAGGCCGATGCACACGGTCGTGTACGTCGAGCGGCGCACCAGATGGTTCAGCATCGAGAAGGTGTTCAGACAGATCGCCGGCGATCTCTCCGATCACCTGTTCCGGGTGGAATTTCACACGCTCTCATATGGGAGCGATCTGGTCGGCGTGTTGAGGAATCTGCTGTTCTTCCGCAAGCGCCTGGCCGACGTGTACCACGTCACCGGTCATGTGCATTTCATCGCGCTCCTGTTGCCACCGAACCGAACGGTTCTCACGATTCACGACCTGCACTTCCTCCACAACAGAACCGGAATCAGGCGATATGTCTTGAAGAAACTGTTTCTTGATCTGCCGATGCGTCGAATGACCTATGTGACCGCCATTTCCGAGGCGACGCGAGACGAGATCGCGAGGCACACGGGCCGCCCCCGATCAGGGATTCGTGTGATCCCGAATCCTCTCAGGGAGGCGTTCGTCTTCATGCAGGAGAAACCCTTCGATCGCGACTGCCCGACGATTCTGCAGATCGGCACCACCGAGAACAAGAACATTCCGAACCTGATACGCGCCATTGACGGTCTGCGCTGTCGCCTCGTGATCGTCGGTCCGTATGACGAGACGGTCGCCGCTCTCCTCGTCAGACATCGAATCGATTTCGAGGCCAGGCAGGATCTGACCGACAGGGAGCTTGCGGCGGAGTATCAGGCGTGCGACCTCGTGGCCTTCTGCACGACGTTCGAGGGATTTGGACTGCCAATCATCGAAGCGCAGGCGATGCGAAAGCCGCTGATCACGAGCGACCTGAGTCCAATGCGCGAGACCGCCGGCGGCGGTGCGGTGCTGGTCGATCCACACGACGTGGCGAGCATTCGGTCCGCCATCCTGAGGCTGATCGAGGATGAGGCACTACGGCGTGAAGTCGTCCGCATCGGCACGCTGAATATCGGGCAATTCGAGCCTCGGCGAGTGGCGAAGCTGTATGAAGACCTTTATCTGGAGATCCTTGCGGCGTCAGACGCGTCCAGTCCCCGGTAGGTGTCGATCCACTGCCCGATATTCCGGCTCATGTCGAAGTGGGCTTCGACAAACGCCCGGCTGCGGCTGCGCATCGCCTCATACTCGGTGGGATGCATGGACAGGGCGCGCTTCAACACGATGGACAACTCGTGTGGCGCATTGCCCGACCAGAAACCAAGCCCCTCGTGTTCAAGCACCTGCCATGGCGAGCCGGTCGAGGCTGCCACGGGTGTGTGTTGTGCGAGCGATTCAAGAACCACGAGGCCGAAATTTTCGGTGTGTGACGGCATGAACGTCCAGAACGCGTTGGCCAGAAGGTGCTGTTTCTCGCTCCCTTCGATCTGGCCGATGAACTCGACCTGCGTATCGAGCTTCAGCGCCGACACCAGGCCGCGCAGCTCGAGCAGGTAACCCGGTGCCCCAGTCCCAGCGACCTTCAGCACATAACCCGACCGCGCGAAATCGTCGGTCAGCGAGATCGCCGTCAGGAGATTGTCGATGCCCTTCTTGGGGTGAATGCGACCGAGGTACAGAATGTATTTCTGGGGCGATCGCTCGACCGCCGCGGGTATTTCGATGAAGTTCGGTATCCGGACGATCCGGGCGTCCGGGCCAAACACGTCGCGGATGTATCCGGTTTCTTCCTCACAGGTCGAATGAAACAAGGGATGAGCGCCGACGAGACGCTTGATCGCCCAGAGCACCCAGGCCTTTCGGCCTTTCGAGTGGTTCGTCAGCGTGAAGGGATCAAGCTCGCCGCGTACCGACCAGACAGTTTTTTTTTTAGAACCCGCGCGGCGAAGGCGGTGACGAATGCGGCTGGGTAGAACAGGGACGAGAGATGGACAACGTCGGCCTGAGAGACCTGCATCAGCGATCGAAGCGTCTGCCCGATGGGAGCGGTCAAAGAGGCTGTCCTGACGTGCATCACGCGGCCGGCGTCGTTCTGATTCCAGCGGTTCAGCGGGACATCCGGTGCCAGACCCTTGTTCGACGCAATCACCGTCGGCTCAAACCCGCGGGCAGCGAGGTATTTCGCCATCCAGTACACCGAATTCGCGGCGCCGCCGGCCTGCGACGGATAAAACACCTCGACCGGAAAGAACACTTTCATGCTGCCTGAGGATATCAAGGCTTCACGCGTGTCGAGCCATCGTGGCCGACAGGCCGTCGGCGAGCCGGACCGGCGGTTCCCACCCGCAACGCTCGCGAATGCGGGCCGACGAGAGGGAGAGCGACCCGCAGAGTTTGCGCACCGACTCTGAGTCAAACCCTGGCGAATGGCCCGTCCAGGCGCCGATGGCGTCCCCGAGCCTGCCGATTCGCTGCAGGGCCGGCAGCGATGCGTCAATCATCCAAATCCGCCGTCCCGACGCCCGGCCCAGCGCCTCGATCAGCTGCGGCGAGGACAGGGTTTCCGAGTCCGCCACGCAGAACACCTGTCCAGCGGCCGCCGGGTGGGTCGCCACCACGTGAACGGCGCTGACCAGATTGCCCACGTACATGAAGCTACGCCGATTGTGAATCGCGCCGAACGGCAAAGGAAGGGGCAGCCGGATCAACCGCAAGAGGCGTCCCATGTTGCCCGAGTGCCCGGGACCGTATAACAGGGGAGGGCGGAGCACGCACCACTCGCACGTGCTGTGTGCCAGCCTGGCAGCCAGCGCGAGCTCGGCCGCGAGTTTGCTGCGTCCATAGGCCGTGGTCGGCGCACATGGGGTCGATTCGTTTATAACCACGTCAGCGGCGTCGGCCACCGCCCCAATTGAGCTGATCAACACGAATCGCCGGACGCCCGCCCGCTGGGCACACTCCGCCAGGCGTTCGGTGCCGCGGTGATTGACCTCGTCATACACCGACTCGGGCACCTGGTCCCTGCGCGCGATGCGGTGCGCGACCGCCGCGGCATGGATCACGACGTCCACGCCCTCGAGCAGCGGCCCCCATTCGGTGTGTCGGCCGATCTCGCCAACCCCGACCCACTCAAGGTTGGGATTGGTGGCCTGGCCGTCGTTCAGGCGACGGCTGGCCGCGCGAACCCGCCAACCGTCGTCTGTGAACGACCTGGCCAGGTGACTCCCGAGAAACCCGGAGGCGCCGGTCAGCAATACAGACTTCATAATGGAGAGGACACTGGAGTGTCGATCAGGGCCTGGAGGATATGAACGTGCGCGAAGCGATCGTCACTGCCATTGTGGAAAGGCTCCATCAGGATGCTGAGAGGATCCGCCAGGAGTTCTTCGCCCCGGGCGTCCTCAGCACCCGCTTCGCCATTGTAGACCGGCTGCTGCCTGACGACTTGGCCCACAGGGTTTTTGCCGCGTTCCCGCCAGTGGACCGCATGCGTCTGCTGGATAGTTTTCGCGAGAAAAAATACACCTCCAAGGCCCTTGATACACACGATGCGCTGATCGCAGACATTACCTTTGCCTTCCAGGACCCTCGAGTGGTGCGCGCTGTGGCGGGCCTGACGGGCATCAGGGAGCCGCACGCCGATCCCAAACTGTACGCGGGCGGAATCAGCGTCATGACCCACGGGCACTTCCTGAATCCGCACCTGGACAACTCCCACGATTTCGAGCAGAAACACTATCGAGTGCTGAACCTGCTCTATTACTGCTCGCCCGACTGGCAAGCCGAGGACGGTGGGAATTTCGAGTTGTGGAACGAGGCGGTGACCGAGGCCGTCGAGATACCGAGTCTGTTCAATCGGCTGGTCCTCATGTCCACCAACGACAAGTCGTGGCACTCGGTCAACCCGGTGAAGCGGGACGCCAAACGCTGTTGTGTGTCCAACTACTACTTCTCGCCTCATTCGCCGAACGGCTACGAAACAGCGCACGTGACGTACTTCAAGGCCCGGCCGGAGCAGACACTTCGGCGCATCTGGACCGAGGCGGACAGTCGCCTCAGAACCCTCGCACGCATCATCAAGAAGCGTGGGTTCAGCAAGAAAGACATCTTTGAACAGAAGAAATAGCGCGACCGCCACAAAACTCCCATGAATGAATGGCTCGTGACTCACCTCGTCTGTCCGCGGGACAAACGGGCGCTCGAATCGACCGCGACGGAGTTGATCTGCCCTGAAGGCCATCGCTATCCGGTGTTCGATGGTGTGCCTGTCATGTTGCTCGACGACAGGGACGTGACGCATCACTACATCCCCCGGACGCTGGAACAGGTGGCCGGCAATCGGCTGGTTTATGAGCCCGTAGAAAATGGAGTGGCGAACAGCGATCACATTGACGCATTTGTCCAGAACGAGGTGCCGTACACGTCAGGAAATCTCTATTTCCCGGTCCAGCACAGATTGACGCGATACCCGATCCCGTCCCCCCGGCTTCCGCAGGGTCACGGCGAACGGCTGCTGGACATCGGGTGCAACTGGGGGCGGTGGTCGATCGCGGCTGCGAACCGAGGATACCGGCCCGTCGGGATCGACCCGAGCCTTGATGCGGTGCTGGCGGCGCGACGTGTGTGCCGGCAGTTGGGTGTGACGGCCGATTTTGTGGTGGGCGACGCGCGGTTCCTGCCGTTTTCAGACGACGCCTTTGACACCGTGTTTTCGTACGGCGTGTTTCAGCACTTCAGCAAGCAGAACGTCCGAACCTCGTTGGACGAAATCGTCAGGGTCCTGAGGCCGGAAGGGACGACCTTGATTCAGATGCCGAACAAGTACGGCATCAGGCAATACCAGCAGCATCGGCGGCGTGGCTTTACCGAAGGCGAAGGCTTCGAAGTCAGGTATTGGACGCCTTCCGAACTGATGGACACCTTCCAGAAAACGTTCGGCCGGACGACGATGACAACCGACTGCTATTTTGGCCTTGGGATCCAGGCCAGCGATGCCGACCTTCTCCCGGTGCACTATCGAATGGTGGTCCGGGCGTCTGAGCTGCTGCGAACGCTCAGCCACGTGGTGACACCGCTGACGAAGGTGGCCGACAGCGTCTATCTCTCGTCCGTGAATCAGAAGACGACGGGCCGATGAGCGTAATCCTGGGCCTCAATACCAATCACGCGGGCTCGGCCGCCTCGATTGTGATCGATGGCGTGCCGGTCGTGGCACTGGCCGAAGAGCGGCTCAACCGCGTCAAGTACTACGCGGGGTTTCCGAGGCGCGCCATCGCCAAGTGCCTCGACATTGCCGGGCTGACGTTCTCCGACATCGATGCGGTGGCCGTCGGGCGCGACTCATCAGCCAACCTGCACCAGAAGCTCCAGTTCGCGCTGCGTCATCCCACGAAACTTCTCAATCTGTCGCGCATGCGAAGCAAGCGCAGGGCGTTCGACGACATGAGGTCGATGATCGCGTCGGAATGTGATGTCGATCCACAGACCCTGAGCTTTCACACCTACAACGTTGAACATCATCTGGCACACACGGCCAGCGCGTATTTCATGTCTGAATGGGACAGGTGTGCCGGCATTACGATCGACGGTTCCGGCGACTTTGTGTCATGCCTCCTGTCGGAGTGTGTCGGGCATGAGATTCGGCCGCGGCACAAGGTGTTTGTTCCGCACTCGCTGGGCACGCTGTATACGGCCGCGTGCCAGTTCATCGGATATCCAAAATACGGTGACGAAGGAAAGGTGATGGGCCTGGCGCCGCTCGGCACGGATCGATACCACGACGTGTTCGAGAGAATGCTGACGGCCACCCACGACGGCTTTGAGCTGAATCCCGGCTACTTTCTGCCCTTCGGCGCGAATCAGGGAGTGGACATCAACGACGCGGGGGAGATGGTCGTCCACCGCCTGTATTCGGACCGGTTGATCAAGGAACTGGGCGAGCCGCGCGAGCACCAGTCAGCGATCACACAGCGGGACATGGACGTGGCGTACGGTCTGCAGCGGGTGTTTGAGCGTTACTACATGCATCTGCTCGGCGCCCTTCACCAAAGGGTCCCCTCCGACAGGGTCGCAATGGCCGGCGGTTGCGCGCTGAACAGCGTGGCGAACGGAAAGCTCCTGCGTGAAACACCATTTCGCGAAACATGTATCCAGCCCGCTGCCGGTGACGACGGACTTGCGGTTGGCGCGGCTCTGTACGTCAGCAACGCGATCCTGAAAGAGGGCAAGCGCTGGGTCATGAAACACGCCTCGCTCGGCAACGACTTCTCCGACTCGGTCGTGAAGCGCGAACTCGAACGGTACGACGTGCCATACCGCCAGTTGGAGCGCCAGCCACTTCTGGACGCAACGGCGGATGAGATCAACGGCGGGCACGTGGTCGGCTGGTTCCAGGGCCGGATGGAATGGGGGCCGCGCGCGCTGGGAAATCGCTCGATCCTGGCGCACCCGGGTTTCCCGAATATGAAGGACATTCTGAACGCCCGCATCAAACATCGCGAAGCATTTCGTCCGTTCGCCCCGTCTGTTCTGCAGGAGCGCCAATCGGAGCTCTTCGAGCAGGATCACCCGTCGCCGTTCATGCTGCATGTCTACACAATCAGACCGGAGTGGCGCGAACGGCTGTCAGCCGTGACCCACGTCGACCATACCGGCCGGCTGCAGACGGTGGCGCGTGACGAGAACCCGTTGTACTACGACCTGATCACGGCGTTCGAAGCGCGGTCGGGCATTCCGGTGATTCTCAATACCAGCTTCAACGAAAACGAACCGATCGTGTGCCAGCCGTCCGAAGCCATCGAGTGCTTCCTGCGAACGAAGATGGATGTCCTGGTCATTGGCTCGTTTGTGTGCAGGAAGCGCCCGCAGGAGGGCCACTTCTGATGAGCTGGGCGATTGAAGGGGTACCTGAGCTTCGTGGATACACCGTCGAATGGGCCGGGGAGGGCGACTATTACCTTTCTCGCCGGAATGTTCTCTACCATTCGGCTGACCTGAGACCTCCGTTCACTACCGTCGCCGTCATTCCTGCGCCAGCATGGAAGCAGGCGGCGTCGGGGCTCCGGCTTGCCCAGCGACTGCTCCGGTTCATGGTCACGAATGTGGTTCCGTTGGGAAACGGCGAACTGTTCGTCACGTTTGACCGATCTGTGGGTGTTGTCCGTGACGGGAGGTATGTCGAGCTGTCGGGATTGCAGCGGCCCTGTCGTGTACTGCGTGCGGCGTGTGCCATCGACCACCTTGGCGACCTGTATTTCGGCGAGTACGTGATGAACGACACCCGCAGCGACGTGCGGGTGTACCGCTACCGCGTCGGCGCCGACGGCCTGGAAGTCGCCTACACGTTCCCAGCCGGTGCGATCCGCCACATCCACGGGGTGTATTTCGACAGGTATACCGGAGCGCTGGTGTGCCTGACCGGTGATGCCGACCGGGAGTGCCGGATGTTGCGAACGGAAGACGGATTCCGCACTGTCCACACACTTGGCGAAGGCGACGAGACGTGGCGGGCGGTCAGTGTACTGTTTGACGAGGCCGCGATGTTCTACGGGATGGACGCCGAGTTTCGCTCAAATCACATCTTCCGGGTCGATCGCCGCACGGCCGATCGCACGAGTCTGACTGAAGTGAATGGCACGGTGTATTTCTCGAAACGGGTCGGCACGGAACTGTTCTTCACGACCACCGCCGAAAATGGCTCCGACCTCAAGGCGGGTGCTGCCGCGATCTGGAGGGTGTCACCGGAGGGAGGGTGCGCCGAGATTGCGACCTTTCAGAAGGACGCCTGGCATGGAACCCTGTTTCAATTCGGCACCGTGCACTTCCCCTACGCCAGCGCGAGCGAAGACGCACTGTACTTTTCCGTCGTCGGCGTCAAAGAAGACAATCAGACGTTCTGTATCCGGCGAGCACGACACACTTCATAGTGGAAAATGGCACACGGGTACCGCTAGAGTGAGGGGCTTCAGAAAGAAAGGTACCTGTGACCAGCGCCAATAGCGACCCAGGCGGGGCCCATCGGGCGACGATTGTCACGCTTGTGTTACTCACGCTCGCGTCTGGAACCGCGACCCAATGGGTGGCCGCGACCCAGCCCAAGACGCTTGTCCCCTGGGTCGCGGTGTTCGCCCTTGTCGTGGCCTGGACATTTCGTCGTCCCCGCTCCGTCGACTTGTTCGAGCCACTCATGTTCTTGAGCTGGATGCACTACGCGCCGGCCTTCGTTGTCGGCGGCGCGCTGCTGGCGGTCGGCATCGTTGCATACCCCTACCCGTCGATCGTGGCCGACCCAGTGGCCTCTTGCGCACTCGCGCTTTCGTACATCGGCATCGGGTACATGGCGCTGCGGCTCGGGTGTCAGTGGCGGGGCGCCCGCGCGCTTGGATCACGCATTGAGCGATGGCTGCCGGCGCCTCCGAAGGAGGGGACGATTCCGCTGGTGGCCATCGTCGCCCTGATGGCCATAGGCATGGCCGCGAACTATGGGGCGTTTCGCTCGGGCATCGTCGGGTTCGCCGTACCGCGCCCGCCTGGTCCCCTCGACGCTGCGGTGTCGTATGCAGGCCTGCTGATGGCCTTGGGGCACTTCCTTTTCTGGTATCGGTGGTTTTCACCGGAACAGAAACGCCCTCCAGTGGTGGCGCTGGTCCTGCCGTTGCTGGTGGTGGTGGCGTCGATGGTGATCATGGGGAATCGCGGCGCGTTACTGACGACGTATCTGCACGCGGCGCTTGCGTTCAGGTTCGCCCGGGGTCGGTTGACCCTGGTCCAGGGCATGGCCACCGTGGCACTCGCGTTCGTGGCACTCGGTATTGGGATGACGTACGGATCTCTTTTCAGGCAACTCCGAGGGGGCGAAGCCGGCTCGGTTGGCGCGGCGGTCAAGGACGCCGCGGCCGCACCCTTGACGCCGCCGGCGCCGACCGCCGCGCCTGCTGCCACGCCTACGGTATCCGTCACGCCCGCAGCACCGGCACCAGCACCGGCACCAGCACCGGCACCAGCACCAGCACCGGCATCGGAACCGGCATCGGCACCAACGCCGGCACCGGCACCAACGCCACTTCCATCCACGCTGCCGTCTCCCTCGTTGGAACGGCACCTTGAAGTCGCGGCCCAGACAGCCACGACATTGTTTCGTAATCCCAGTGCGACCCCGGTCACCAGATTGCTCGTACTCGCCGGTCAGCGGCTGAATATCCTCAGCGATGCCTCCGTGACCATCGCCCGCTATCCCACGTTGCAGCACCTTGAGGCGCAGTACGGCATTGCCAACATGTGGACAATGACCTGGACCGGGTTTGTCCCACGAGTGTTATGGCCGGGTAAGCCCAAAGTGAGTGATGCCCGGGCGTATTCGGCGCTCTACTTCGACTACGACGGCAACTCGTACGCCACCACGCCGCCGGTGGACTTGATCCGAAACGTCGGGCCGTTCGGCATGCCGTTGGGCATGGCCTTATTCGGATGTGTGCTCGGGGCGTTGAGCGTGGCGCTGCTGGCGTCCACCTCCGCCGGCAGGGGCGAACGTGCCGCGCTGTTTTCGCTCATCCTGGTGAACATCAACCTGGAAGGCTCGTTTGGTCTGCTGCTGCCGAACATGTTCCGAGTGGCATTCGTCGTGATCGTTGGCCTTGGGCTGGTTCGTCTGTTCAGCGTGCGTCCGGGCTTGCGGCGAACCCAGTGACACCGGGGTCCGGCCGCCTCCGATAGAGCCGACCACGTCCGTGCTCGAAAAACGGTTCCGCTTCGTACCATCGTCCCAGCACGGCTTCCACCTCGGCGTTTCGGCGCCACACCAGGAGGGTGTCGATCTTCGAGTGATTGGCCGCGAAAAATGCGGCGAGCCTGGACATCTTGGCGTCCCAGACAGCCGTCGGGTCAGCCTCGTCGAGCACATTGACGCTGGTGAGGTCGAAGACGAACCGCCGGTGCTCCGGCGTTCGTGCCACGACAGGAAACAAGCTGTAACCGATTTGGTAGTTGTCCCAGACCACGGTGGAACGCCCAATACCAAGAAGATTACTGAGCCCGGCGGTCGGACTTGAGGGAAACCTCAGTCCATTCTCCAGGACGACCACCGACGCGAGTGATGTCTGCCCCCCGAGCGCGTCTCCGATGGCCAGGAACTCGGTGGCATCGCGACTGGTGTGGCGCGCGTACTCCCAGAGGGCTGTCGTCTGAAAGAGGATGAGCCCAGCCAGACACAGATGTGCACACGTGCGCGTCACGCTCTTGCCCTCATGGGTTCGATAGAGCGGGACGAAGAGGATGGCCGCGAGGAATGCGAGCCTCTCGCGCAACAACGTTCCATGGCTGGTGCCGAAATCATCCGGACCAAACGCGGCTCCCAGGGCGCACGCAGCGAACACGGCGGCCAGCGGCAGGCGGTGCCGTGCCGTCGCGAGGGGGGCGCTGTCGGCCTCTCGCGACACGGTGCTCCATGTCAGCGCCGCGGCCGCTGCCAGCAGCCACAGAAGGGGCGTGAAGACCGCGAAGGCGCTTGATGTGGTAGTCGAGAAGGGGAGGGCTCGGCGACTGAGGATGAAGAACGGATCCGCCGTTCGGATGTGCGACAGCCAACTGACGATCGACCAGGGATCGGACAGGCGCCTCCAGACCGGGGACAGGGGTTCGCCATCGGCCGGTGCGCCCGGGGCCGAACCGTAGAGCAGCGACAGCAATGCGACGGGAGCAAGCGCGACGATTACGCCAAGACACGCGCGTCGTCGTTGGCGGGGGCCGCTGAACGCGGCCACCAGAATCAGCGCCACTGCCAGAACGCCGAACGTGATGATGTGGCTGATGTAGACGAAGAGGAGGAGCGTTGACAGGCTCACTACGCGCCCCGGGGTGAGTCGATCCGTCCAGCGGCAAAACAGACCCAGCGCGACTGCAAGGCCAATCGCGCCGAGCAGGAAGTTGTAGAGTCCGCCCAGCCAGAGCCAATTGAACCCTATTGCCGCGCCGATCAGGAGGCTGGTCAGCAGGCCGTCGCGGCCCATCGTCGTGAAACGGAGGAATCCCACCGCTGCCACCACGCCGACATACGTCAGCGTGACCATGATCTTGGTTGCGGTAAAGGGCGAGACCACCGTGAGCAGGGCCACCAGGAGCCAATGGCCGATCGAGTTGGACAACGTCCACGGATTGAGGGCAAACAACTCAACGGTCGACGCATCTCCGGCCAGCAGCCTGAGCATCAACGACGCGCTATAGGCGTGGGCCGGACCGTCCTGCGTGATGAAGTAGTCCACCGCCCAGATGGGCGCGCAGGCCAATGCCGTCAGGACGAAAAAGCACAACGCGACCGTACCTGTTGCGCCACGATTCATCGGTGGGTTCGGCTCGCAGACAAGACGAGGGGAAGTCTACGCCAAGCCGATGATGCGGAAGCGGTGATCGGCGGGAAGATAGTAAATTGTAAATGATATGAAGGCGATCAGGTTCCACAGTCACGGCGGGCCAGAGTTGCTGGTGTACGAGGACGCCCCTGATCCCGTCGTGCGTCCGGGGCACGTCCTGGTGCGTGTCGCCGCCTGCGCGCTCAATCACCTGGACCTGTGGCAGCGGGGTGGGCTGGACCGCGTGACGCTGCCGCTGCCGCACATCTCCGGCGCCGATGTGGCGGGCACCATCGCCGAGGTGGGCGAGGGCGTGGAGGGCCTCGCGGCAGGGCAACGCGTCATGCTGCAGCCAGGCCTGAGTTGCGGGCACTGCGCGGCGTGCCTGTCTGACCGGGATCATCAGTGCGACAGCTATGACGTGCTGGGCTACCAGTCCGACGGCGGATACGCCGAGATGCTCGTCGTTCCCGCAGAAAATATCATCCCGATTCCGGACAATGTCGATTTCATCAACGCTGCGGCATTTCCGCTGACCTTCCTGACCGCCTGGCACATGTTGTTTGCCGTCGGCCACTTGACGGGTGACGATACGGTGCTCGTTGTCGCGGCGGGCAGCGGCGTGGGACAGGCCGCGATCCAGATTGCGAAAATGGCGCAGGCCCGCGTCATCGCCACCGCGCGTGGTGAGGACAAATGCGCCCGGGCCAGTGCTCTGGGCGCCGATCACGTGATCGACTCCACCCGCGAGGATGTGCCGAAGCGCGTCAAGGCGTTTACAGGGGGACGAGGCGTGAATATCGTCATCGAACATGTGGGCGCCGCGACGTGGAACCAGAGTGTCCGTTCCCTGGCCAGGGGTGGCCGCCTGGTGACGTGCGGCGCGACCACCGGGTTCGAGGTCTCGCTCGACTTGCGGCACCTTTTTGCGCGCCAGTTGACGTTTGCGGGATCCTACATGGGGTCGAAAGGCGAACTGCGGGCGGCCGCCGATGGGTTTTTCCACGGGCGTTACGCGCCGGTCGTGGATTCGACATATCCGCTGCGCGAAGCGGCCGAGGCGCAGCGTCGGCTGGCCGCTGGGAACCAATTCGGCAAGATCGTGCTCGTTGTAGACTAACCGGCGATGTCTCTTGGGCGTTGGAGCGTGAGCCTCGTCGCGATCGTCGGGCTTGTCGCGGCCACGATGGCGGCGGCAACGGTGTGGCTGCTTCTCACCGCGCCCGTGACTGTCGCCGACGCCGTGTCGAAGATGTCGGAAGGTGATGTGGGCCCGGCCATGCAGGCCCTCGGTTCCGTCATCGCCGAAGCGCTGAAGGGCCTGTTCAAATACCTCTAGCCCGGTGAGGAAAGACCGGATCCGCTGGGGAGTTCCTTCAGCCCTTCACGCCTCGTGTAGATTCTCTTCGGCTCTGGCCAGCAGGTCTGCGTAGGCGCGGCCTTCGGGCGTTGACGTGTCGACCTCGAGGCCGATGGCCCGCCACTCCACGAATCCGCCCACGACGCTCGCCGCACTGACGAAGCCGAAGACCTCCAGCATCTGCGCGGCGCGGCCTGAACGGCTGCCCGTTTCGCAGCCGATGAGCAGCAGGGCGTCGGGCGCGAAGTTCGCTTTCATGACCCGCACGAAGTCGGGGTTGGGCAACACCTGGCCGGTGTCTTCGTCGGCGTCGAGCAGGGGAACATTGATCGCGCCTGCGGGATGGCCTTGCGCATACTCCGCGCTCGAGCGGACGTCGATGTACAGCGCACCATCCTGCAGAGCGGTGAGTGCGGCAGTGACGGTCAACGGGGGAACGGGCATACGGTCTCGCAAGCGGCCGCGATGTCGAGCAGCCGCGAAGTGGCGCCCGGACGGCTGACCAGTTGAAAGCCGGCGGGCAAGCCCGTGGTTTCGAGCGGCAGGGTGATCGCCGGGTGTCCGGTCATATTGAACAACTGGGTGTGTTTGAGCATCGCCATGCGCACGGGCATTCCAATGCCGTCAATCGTCACGTCGGTCTGGCCGCTGACCGGCGCCACAATCGGCATCGTCGGCAGAATCAGGGCGTCGACGGTCGACAGCAACTCGTCCACTTCGTGCCGCAGCCGTTCGCACGTCGCGCGGGCCTTCAGGTAGTCCACGGCGGAGATATTTCTTCCGCTCATCAGGCGACCGTGCACCGTGGGCGAATAGTCGCCGCTCCGGCTGTCGAGCCACGGCGCGTGCCAGGCGGCGCCTTCGGGCAACACGATGTTCACGTACGCCTCGGTAATGGCTGACGCGGAGTCAACCGCCACGTCCGTGATGTGAGCGCCGGCCGATCGAAGGCGATCACACGCGCGGGCAAACGCCGCGGCGACCAACGCGTCCACGGGATTCGCGAAATACCCGCCGACGAGCCCGAGCCGCAGGTTCCGGAAGTCCGCGTGATGCACGGTGTGGATCGGGCGTGCGGCGAGCACGGACCACAACCACGCGGCGTCCTGCACCGACCGGGCCAGCGGGCCCACGTGATCGAGCGTGGCGCTCAGGGGGATCACGCCGTCCACCGGCACCTCGCCCCGCGAGGGTTTGAGTCCGACGACGCCACACACCGCGGCAGGAATCCTGATTGAGCCGCCGGTGTCGGTACCGACCGAGGCCAGGCCCATGCCGGTGGCGACGGCGACGGCCGATCCGCTGCTGGAGCCTCCCGCCGACCGTGTGTGATCGGCCGGGTGCAGCACCGGGCCGAACGCCGAGTCTTCACTCGTGGTGCCAAGCGCGAACTCGTGCAGGTTCGTTTTTCCAATCAGCACGGCGCCTGCCTGTCGCAACCGCGCCGTGATGGGCGCGTCGACCGACGCGACCCGATCGGCAAACACGCGCGAACCGGCGGTGGTCGGCTGGCCCGACACGTCAATCAGGTCTTTCAGCGAAATGGGCAGACCATGCAGCGGACC
>JBKJQX010000192.1:0-5114 GCA_046594875.1 Vicinamibacterales bacterium | reverse complement strand
GTTGATGAGCGTGATGCTCGTGCGGAGGCCGGTCACCACAAAAAAGAGCGGCAGTAGAAAGACGGCGCTGAAATCCTCGATGCGCACGACCACCTGTTGCCGCAACGTGCCTTGCCTGGGCATGACCACGCCGGCCAGGAACGCGCCGAACAGGGCATGGATGCCGATGAGTTCTGTGGTCAGTGCGCTCGCAAGCATCAGCGCCAGCGCGCCAACGAGTACGTTCGGTCCAGGCGCCGCATTGGGCTGCACAGCCGATCCCATCAACCGCGGCAGTACGCGCCGCACTCCGAAGAGCATCACGATGGTAAAGACGGCCACGCGGGCCAAGGTCAGAAACGACCCCGTCCAGGCCCCTTCCTGCGTGACCGCCACAATGCCCGCGAGCATGATCCACGCAGTGACGTCACCCACAGCGGCGCACGTCAGCGCCATCGCACCCAGGGGCGTGGCCGACAACCCTCGCTCGTCGAGAATTCTGGCGAGCACCGGAAACGCCGTGATGCTCATCGAGATGGCCATGAACACGGTGAACGACGTGAGGGTGGCGTCTGGTCCCGCCAGGGAAGGGAAGAGCCAGAGTGAGAGCAACGCGCCACACAGGGAGGGCACGAGAATGCTGGCGTGGCTGATGACCATGGCCGCCGGCGCCTTTTGCCTGAGGTGGCCCACATCAACCGTCAGACCTACGACAAACAGGAAGAGACAGACGCCGATCTGACTCAGGAGTTGGAGCGTTCCAAGGGATGAGGCAGGGAACAGCGTCTGGAACACGCCCGGGGCTATCCATCCCAATAGCGACGGGCCGAGCAGGACGCCTGCGGCGATTTCACCGATGACCGCCGACTGTCCCAGTCTCGCAAACAGCAATCCAGTCCCCCGCGCCGCTATCAGCACGGTGACCAACTGGAGCAACAGCTGGCTCAGGGGATCCAGGGCGGCGAATGACATGGTGGACGGTGTCGGCGAATGATACCCAAAAAAAATCGGGCGGCCCGGCACTGCCGGACCGCCCCAGAACCACCCGCGGCCTTGAGACCCAGGCCGCGCTACGTTACCTGCATCAGCGCTGCGCGGCGGCCAACTCTTGCACGGCTCCGACGAGCATACGGACTTTGGCGGGATCCGAATAGACCCCAGCGGCCGCGCGGGTGAGCGTGGTGGCCAGTTCCTGCAGTGCTGTGCGGCGTGCCGCCCCGGACATTCCCTCAGCGCGTGTCAGAGAACTCCGGGTGCTGCTGATCGCGGCGGCGGGCATTCCCTTCGACCGCTCGAGCTGATCGACAAACGCCCGGGCCATCGCGAAGCTCGGCGGCCAGACGATCTTCCTCTGGTCCTGGGCATTCGCTTCGTTGAAGGTCACGGTCTTGGCCGCATCGATCTCGTTCTGCGACAGGTGCGGCGTGGGCACCATCTCGTAGATATCGAGGCCGCGCGAGATCTCCGAGCTGTAGATCAGGCCGTTGTACCAGTAGACCGACCACGAACCGGCGCTCAGCAGACGCGTGCCGTCCAGCGGGCCGCGGTCGAAGTAGGCCATCTCGAACGGCTTCTTGGGATCGGTCCAGTCGAACACCGTGATGCCGCCCTGGTAGAAGCCCTGCACCATGATGTCGCGTCCGGGCACGGGCAGGAGCGAACCATTGTGCGCCACGCAGTTTTCGAAGTCGGTCTGCGGTGCGGGCATCTTGTAGTAGCTGTGGAACACGAGCTTGCCGCGCTCGATCGTGAAGATGGCGTTGGCGCCCCACTCGAGGCGGTCCGTGCTGCGGCACCGGGGGCTGCTGCCGCCGCCCCATTCGTCAGAGAACAGCACCTTCGTGCCGTCGTTGCTGAACGTGGCTGAATGCCAGAACGCCATGTTGATGTCGCCGGCCGCATCGATACGAACCGGATGCGTGGGCTCACGGATGTCGAGCAGCAGCCCGTAGCCGCCGCACGCACCGCCGGCAAAGCCGGATTCACCGTACACCGTGATGTCGTGGCACTGGTTCGGACCTGTGGGAGGACCGCCGCGTCCGCCTGCACGTCCGCCCGCTGCACCTGCCGCTGCCGGGGCCCCTGCGGCGCCCGCTGGTGGAGCACCTCCGGCCACGACTGGC
This sequence comes from Vicinamibacterales bacterium, assembly GCA_046594875.1. Classification (GTDB taxonomy): domain Bacteria; phylum Acidobacteriota; class Vicinamibacteria; order Vicinamibacterales; family SCN-69-37; genus SYFT01. Next base: position 3,012 of record JBKJQX010000192.1, on the reverse strand, counting down.
GGAGCGCCTGCTACTGGCGGGGCACCGGCCGCACCTGCCGCGCCGGGACCACCCGCGCGCGGCGGTTCCACACGACGGGGAGGTGGCGCGAGGCCGGTGAAGATGCGCGCGTAGTTGCCGACCGCCGCCTTCTCAGGCGCCGCGAGCGGTACTTTGATGACTTCAACGCGGAACTGCGCCGAGTCGGGATTGTCAGTCAGGTTGCCACCGACGCAGCCGGCCAGTTCTTCGGGCGACCGCACGCCAGCCGAACCCGAGATGTAGACGTAGACATTTTCCTTGTCGTTGGGATCCTCAATCACCGTGTGCGTGTGCGAACCGCGGCACGTCTGCACGTTGCTGACGTACTTCGGATTTCTGATGTCCGAGATGTCGAAGATGCGGATGCCGCGGATGCGTTCCTTGCTGATGGGTTCCGGCACACCCTGTGAGCCGCAGTCCAGACGCGCATTCGTGCCTTCAGACGACACGAACAACAGGTGTTTGAACACCGAGACGTCGTTCTGCGAAGCGGGGCAGGGGATGGTCTTCACAAGCACGGGCTTGGCGGGGTTCGACACGTCCCAGAAGATGATGCCGGCGTAGTTGCCCTGCACCACGTATTTGCCGGTGAACGCGAGATCCGAGTTCGTGATGCCGCGGTGGCCTTCGGGCGGCGGGGTGGTGGACACCAGGCGCATGTTCCAGGCCGCCTGCGCGGCGTCCCAGTACCCGGCCTTGAGGCCGACACGCGGATCGGGCGTCGGCGCCACCGCCGAGATAATCGGTGTGACGGGCGTCGGCATCACGGCCGGCACCGGGGGCACGGGTGGCGGCGGGTTACCGCGCCCACCGGCGCGTCCACCTGCGGGCGCAGCGCCGGGTGCTCCGGCCTGCGGAGCGCCACCGGCCGGTACCACCGCGGAGGGTGCCGCAGCAGGCGCAGGTGTGGGCGCTGGCGCCGCGACCATGGGGGTCGGCGTGGGCGCCGCCACTGCGGGCGCCGGAGCGGCCGGCGCCGGTGTGGCCGCCGGTGCCGGCATCCTCGACGCGCAGGCCGCCAGTACGAGGGCGCCGGCAATCGAGGTTACAAATCGAACGGTAATGGACTTCTGAGTCATGAGCGTCAACGTCCTCCTCCAAGGGTCTCGAGCAGCTGTTGCATGCGTTCAATTTCCGCTTCCTGGTCGGCCTGCACATCCGCCGCGAACAAGTACACAAAGTCGTCCTGCGCCGCGCCGTGTGACGCGAACAGTTCCTGCACCATCCCAATCGCGCCCTGGTGGTGTTTGATCATCCCCACCAGAAACAGGCGATCGAAGTCCTTGCCGCGCGCCTTCTTGAGCGCAGCCATTTCGGCCTCGTTCAGCATGCCGGGCATCAGCATGTCGTGCACCATGCCGTCGTGATTCATCTTCATGTGCGTGGCATCGGCAGCCGGCACCTCCTGGCCTCGGTCACGCAGCCACGTGCGCATGAAGGCAATTTCGTCGCGCTGGCTGATGAGCATCCGTTCGCACATCAACTGAATCGTCGGGCTGGCGCCATTCGTCTGGGCCCAGCCGGCCATCAGCACGGCCTGCGCGTGATGCGGAATCATGCCCTGCATGAACTTGACGTCCGCCGCGCTGTAGGGCTGACGGACGAGTTCGGGCCGGGCTTCAGGGTCCACAATTGGCGTGAGCGGCACCGCTCCTGTGCGCGGCGCGACCATCTCGGGCGGGCGGGCGGCACTTTGGCACCCGGCCGCCGAGGCGGCCACCAGGATTCCGGCCAAAACAGTGCGAAGGGACGTCACAGTCATCGGAAAAGTCTCCAAGGGGATGGCCGAAGTGTAAGCGATCCCCGGGCTGGATTCACATTAGACTGAAGCCCTGACCTTTTCTGAATGGAGAGAGCGTTGCTGAGCCGATCGATTGTCGCTGGTGTGGTGGTGGGAGCCTTGGGGTTGACCGGGGCGTGCGGCGGGGCCAAGTCGGCCGCGCCGCCGTCTGCCGACGTGTGGGCGGTGGTGAACGGCAAGGAATTGCGCCGCGATCATGTGGAACGCCTGTATCGAACGATGCTGAATCCGGGGGCGCCCACGCCGACTGACGAGGAGGCCCTGGGCGCAAAACTGGGCATCCTGGAAGACATGATTCAGGACGAAATTCTGCTGACCCGGGCGGCGGCGCTCAAGATTGAGCCGACGGCCGACGAGGTGGCCAAGGCCGTGGCCGACCAGCGAGGCGCGCTGTCCGAAGACGCGTTTATCAAGCAACTTGGCGACCGCCGCATCACGATGGACGAGTTTCGCGACGAAGTGCGCCGCGAAATCATGGTCCGCAAGGTCGTCGAAAAGGAAGTGACCGAAAAGGTCGTCATCGCTGATGACGAAGTGACCACGTTTTTCGACAAGAATCGCGCGCAGTTCAACATCCTCGAACGTCAGTACCATCTGGCGCAGATCGTGGTGAACTCACAGCCGAATCCCCAGGTGGGCAACCGCAGAAATGACGACGCCTCGACGCCCGAACAGGCGCAGCGTAAGGTGACGATGTTGACCGAACGCCTCAGGACGGGCGACAGCTTCGCGGAGCTTGCGGCCGACTTCTCGGAAGATCAGCAGTCCGCTGGAAACGGCGGCGACATCGGCTTCGTGCCGCAGTCGCGCATCGATCAGGCGCCCCCGCAACTGCGCCAGGCTGTCATGGCCATGAAGCAGGGGCAGGTCAGTACGGTAACCGCAGGCCCGCAGGTCACCATCCTGGCGCTCGTCGCGGTGCAGGAGCCTGGACAACGCGAGATCAGTGACCCGGAAGTGAAAGAAGCCATTCGCTCCGGCCTCAAAGATCGCCGGACACAGTTGCTGCAGACCGCGTTCATGAGCCGCATCCGCAATGAGGCGACTATCGTGAACCACCTGGCTAGGACGCTGGTGGATGGCGTCGGCAAGGCGCCAGACGCGGCTATTAGTAAATGAGGAAGTTGGGAAGTTAGGAAGTTAGGAACTGGGGCCGTGGGGCTGCAGCATCAGCCGTATCGTCTTGCCGG